>DASVYO010000134.1:0-9594 GCA_036392135.1 Solirubrobacteraceae bacterium | reverse complement strand
GGCCAGGCCGGCCATGTCGATCTCGTTGTCGAAGTGGCCGATGTTGCCGACGATCGCCTGGTGCTTCATGCCGGCCATGTGCTCGGCGGTGATCACGTTCACGCAGCCGGTCGCCGTGACGAAGATGTCGGCGGTGGCGATCACGTCCTCGAGCCGGGCGACCTGGTAGCCGTCCATCGCGGCCTGCAGGGCGCAGATCGGGTCGATCTCGGTGACGATGACGCGAGCGCCCTGGCCCCGCAGCGACTCCGCGCAGCCCTTTCCGACGTCGCCGTAGCCGCACACCACGGCCACCTTGCCGCCGATCAGCACGTCGGTGGCGCGGTTGATGCCGTCGATCAGGCTGTGGCGGCAGCCGTACTTGTTGTCGAACTTGGACTTGGTGACCGAATCGTTGACGTTGATGGCCGGGAACAGCAGCCTGCCCTCCTCGGCGAACTGGTACAGCCGGTGAACGCCGGTGGTCGTCTCCTCAGTGACGCCCTGGATCTCGGCCGCCATCCGAGTGAACCGCTGCGGGTCATCGGCCAGCGAGCGGTTCAGCACCTCGAGGATGATCCGGAACTCGTCGTTGTCGGCCGTGCTCGGGTCCGGCGCCTCGCCGGCCGCCTCGAACTCGACGCCCTTGTGAACCAGCAGCGTGGCGTCGCCGCCGTCGTCCAGGATCATGTTGGGGCCGCCCTCGGGCCAGGTCAGCGCCTGCTCGGTGCACCACCAGTACTCCTCGAGCGTCTCGCCCTTCCACGCGAACACCGGCACGCCCCGGGGCTCCTCAGGGGTGCCCTCGGGACCGACGACGATCGCCGCGGCGGCGTGGTCCTGGGTGGAGAAGATGTTGCAGCTCGCCCAGCGCACCTCGGCGCCGAGCGCGGTGAGGGTCTCGATCAGGACCGCCGTCTGGATCGTCATGTGGAGGCTGCCGGTGATCCGGGCGCCCTTCAGCGGCTGGCGATCGGCGAACTCGCGCCGGGTGGCCATCAGACCGGGCATCTCGTGCTCGGCGAGCCTGATCTCCTTGCGGCCGAACGCGGCCAGCCCCAGGTCGGCCACCTTGTAGTCGGTCTCGGGGACGGTCGTGGTCATATTGCTTCTCTCCAGTGTTCGCAGGTTGGTTGGGGGCACGTCGCCTAGGCGACGGCGGCCAGCAGTCTCTGGTGCTTGTCCTGCTCGAAGTGCAGCCAGTCGGCGGCCTCGACGTCCGCGGGCCGGCGGGCCTCGGACTCGAGCCAGCGCTGCACCGCTGCGCGCAGTCCGGGCTCGGCCGCCATCCGGGCGGCAAAGGCCACGTCGGACAGGGCGATGTCGAACCCGGCCAGCAGCTCCTTGAGCGTCCGCAGCCGCTGCAGCTGGGCGGCACCGTACAGGCGGTAGCCCGAGGACGAGCGCGCCGGGGCGAGAAGCCCGGCCTGTTCGACATAGCGGAGCATGCGCGGCGACCAGCCGGTCGTGCGCGCAGCCTCATTGATGGTCAGCGCTTCCACCGCCCCGAACCCTACCACGGTCGTGTCAAGGTTTGAAGGCCTTCCGGCGCCCTGTACCGGCGCCCTCAGTGCTTGGCCAGCTCCTGCTTGAGCCAGGTGAGGGCCTCGACGCCGGCCGGATCCACGCCGCGCAGCACGGCCAGATAGAGCGAGACGAGGTCCCCCAGCAGCACCAGGGAGACGAGCCGGTCCACGCGGGTCTCGCCCACGCTCTGAACGCGTTCGGCCACCGCGCCCGACTCGGTGACCAGCTGGCCGGTGAGCTCGATCCGCCGCCGGATCCGGGGATGCAGATCGGAGTCGTCGAGCAGCACGGCGCTGAACGGGCCGAGCTCGCCGGCGCTCGCCCAGCCCACGATCTCGTTGTGATCGAGCTCGGGGAGCTCGCCGGCGAACGCGGGGAGCTTGGCGTTCTCGTTGATCTGGGTCTTCCAGCGGTAGGCGACCGGCGCGGTCAGGTCGGCGCCGGCGATCTGGGGGACGGTGCCGTGCAGGCGCCGGGCCAGGGCCTTGGCCAGGGACTCCTCATCCCCCTCCGGCCCCCACTCGCCGACCAGCTCGGCGGCATGGGCGGCGGCGACATCGATCTCGGTGTGAAGCGGCTCGCACACGCCGGCCAGCGCGGCGATCTCGAGCGAGACGACCAGCCCGTAGCCGACCGCGGCCCGGGGCTGGTAGCCGCCGGGCAGCGGGACCACGGGGACGCCGTCGGCGCGCGCCGCCCGGGCCAGCTCGCCCCCCGTCGTGCAGACGACGCGATGCGCGCCGATCACTCCGGCGGCCTCGTAGGCGGCGAGCGTCTCCTCCGTGTTGCCCGAGTAGCTCGCGCACAGCACCGTCGTGTCCGCGGTGCTCCACGGGGGCAGCGCGTACCCGCGGGCGATCGCGATCGGGCGCGCGGCGCGGTCGCCGATCACCGCACGCGCCAGCGCTCCGCCGATCGCCGAGCCGCCCATGCCGGCAACGACCAGACCGCCGGGGGAATCGACCCGCGCCAGGTTGGCTGACTCGACCCGCCACAGCGCATCGCGCAGATGCTCGGGCAGGTCAAGGATGTCGGACAGCTGCCCGGACGGGTCGAGCGCCCCGATCGCCGGGCGGCCGAGATCGGTGGCGGCGCTCAAAACGCGATCGCTCCGGCGGGTAGCTCCACGCCCGGGAAGATACGCATCCCGGCGCGCAGCGTGTTGCCCGCGCCGATCCGGACGCCCTCGCCGATCACCACCCGTCCCTCGATCTGGCAGCGCTCGCCGATCGTCACCCCCGGGCTGAGAATCGCGCCGCTGACCCGCGTCCCGGCTCCGATCTCGCATCCGTCGAGGATCACGGAGGAGTCGATGTGAGCCCGGTCGTGGACCCGCACGCCGGGCCCGAGCACGGTGCGTCCGCCGATGATCGCGCTGGCGGCCACCGTCGCGCCGGCTCCGATCAGCGCCGGGGCATGGACGGTGCCCTCGACGTCGCCCGCGCGCAGGATCCCGCCCGCCGCGGCCAGCTGCCGGCCGATCTCGGTCCGGACGTCGCCCTCGAGGATGTCGAAGGTGCCCTGCATGTAGCGCTCCGGAGTGCCGATGTCGAGCCAGTACGCCGCGCCGACCTCATGGCCGTAGAGGCCATGACCGACCAGACGCGGGAACACGTCGCGCTCGATCGAGACCTTGGTCCCGGCCGGCGCCATGTCGGCCAGGATGTCGCGCTGCAGGATGTAGGCGCCCGCGTTGACCAGGTTGGTGTCGATCTCGTCGGGCCGCGGCTTCTCGACGAACTCGCTCACCGAGGTGTCCTCGCGGCGGCGGACGAGGCCGTAGGCGCTCGGGTCCTCGACCCCGATCAGGGCCAGCGTGGCCCGCGCCCCGGTCGCCTCGTGCCGGCGCAGCTGGGCGGTCAGATCGATGTCCGTGAGCACGTCCCCGTTGAGCATGAAGAACCGCTCCTGGAGGTATTCCTGCGCGAACTTGAGCGCGCCGCCGGTACCGAGCGGGTGGGGCTCCTCGACGTAGCGCAGCGCCACCCCGAGCTGGGAGCCGTCGCCGAGGACGCTGCGAACGCCATCGGCCATGAAGCCACAGGAGAGGATCGCCTCATCGACCCCGTGGCTGTGCAGCCATTCGAGCATGTAGACGATGAACGGCCGGTCGACCAGGGGCACCACCGGCTTGGGCCGGGTCGAGGTCAGCGGGCGCAGGCGGGTGCCCTCGCCGCCGACGAGGATCAGGGCCTGCATCGCTGGCGGACGGCGGGGGTGGGGTCGCAGGGGGCGGCCACTTGACTCAGCGTCCAATGCCCTCGTAGATGAAGCCCGCCGCCCGGACGGTGTCGGCCTCCACGAAGTTGCGGCCGTCGACGACCAGCCGCCCGGCCATCCGCTTGGCGACCTCGTCCCAATCCAGCTCGGCGAACTCGGGCCACTCGGTGACCACGATGCAGGCATCGGCGCCCTGGACGGCCTCCAGCGCCGAGCTGGCGAACTCGACGCCGCTCATCAGCTTGCGAGCCTCGTCCTCGGCGATCGGATCGTAGGCGCGGACGCTCGCTCCGTCCGCGTTCAGACGCGCGGCCAGGACCAGGGAGGAGGCCTCCCGCATGTCGTCGGTGTGGGCCTTGAAGGCCAGGCCGAGCAGGGTGATGCGCTTGCCGACCAGCGAACCGAGATGCTTCTGGAGCTTGGCGATCACGCGGCGCTTCTGAAGCTCGTTCACCTCGATCACCGCCGTCAGCAGCTGGAAGTGGTAGCCGGAGTTGCCGGCCAGCTGCTTGAGCGCCGAGACGTCCTTGGGGAAGCAAGAGCCGCCGAAGCCGATCCCGGGACGCAGGAAGTGCGGGCCGATCCGCTGATCGAGACCCATCCCGCGCGCGACCTCGCGCACATCGGCACCTGTCTCCTCGCACACGTTGGCGATCTCGTTGATGAACGAGATCTTGGTGGCCAGGAACGCGTTGGCGGCCAGCTTGACCATCTCGGCACTGGCCACGTCGGTGCGGACGAGGGGCGCGTCGAGCGGCTCGTACAGGGCCGCGACCGCATCCCCGGCCCAGTTGCCTTCGTCGCCGATGACGACACGATCCGGAGCCATGAAGTCCTTTAGCGCCGAGCCCTCCTTGAGGAACTCCGGACACGAGACGTAGGCGAAGCCCGATTTGCCCTGCTCCTTGAACACGCGCTGAATGGCCGCACCGGTGCCGACCGGGACGGTGGACTTCATGACCAGCGCGTGGCGGTCGGAGGCCGGCATCGCCGATACGACCGCGTTGACCGCCGACAGATCGGCGTCACCGGAGTACGTCGGCGGCGTCCCGACGGCGACGAACAGCAGCCGCGCGTGATCGAGCGCGGGGCCGAGCTCGGTCGAGAAGTGCAGCCGCTCGCGGTTGCGCTCCAGGCACTCGGCCAGCCCGGGCTCGTAGATCGGGACCTCGCCGTGCGTCAAGCGCTCGATCTTGTCGGCGTCGACGTCGACGCACCAGACCTCGCTGCCGAGCTCGGCGAACCCCGCCGCCGTGACCAGTCCGACGTAGCCCGTGCCAATCACGGCGATCGGTTCGCGCTCGGTGCTCATCAGGCGGGTGAGGGTAGCGGGACTGGGCGAGAGACCCGGATCAGTGCATCAGCGAGGCCGCGATGTCCACCATCTGCCGATTGGGGATGTCGCCGGTCAGCGTGTTCGAGATCCAGTAGACCGCGCCGGGCGTCCGCCAGGCGACATCGACCAGCGCGCCCCCCTGGGCGAACAGGAGCAGCTTCTTGCCGGCGACCACCTTGGTGCCGGACGGCTTGTCGAGCAGCGGCGGATGCTGCCAGGTGGTGCCCTCGACCCCGTAGTACTGGCCCAGCAGCGAGTTGAGCACCAGCGTCATGCGGTAGGCGGGATAGGGCCGGCGAGACCGGTCGCGCAGCGGGTAGGCCCGCGGGTAGGAGCCCGGGCTGGGAACCTCGAGCGGACACAGGCTGGTCTGGTCCGAGCAGTAGCCGGACCCGCTGGCGATCAGACGCGGGAAGTAGACCGGCAGTCCGGCGCGGCGCAGCGCGGCGGCCTGGCTGCGGCCGTCGGCCGGGTCGGCGACCAGGCCGCTGGTGTCGATCTTGGCCCGGTGCGCGGCCACACTCTTGCCCGGGCTCTTGGCGCGGGCGGCGGCGCCCTGGGTGGTCGGCCGCATGAAGGCCCGGTAGGCGCCCGCCTCGGCCACCGGGTCGGAGGTCACGTAGCAGGGCGTCTGGCCGCCGGCGGTGCAGTTGGCGAGCGTGGCCGGGAAGCGGATCTGCTTGATCGTGTGGCCATCGGAGAAGGCCACGAGCTGGAACAGGTTCTGGAGCCCGTCGGCGGAGCGCAGGTCGGCGTCGGTCTCGACGTTGGCCCCGAAGATCCGCAGCAGCCGGTCGCGGTTGGAGACCAGCGCCGACAGGCTGTACTGCTCCTTGGCCCAGCGGATGAAGTCCTGCTGGCGGGCGTTGCGGACCAGGTCGGAGTCGGTGTGCCGGAAGCGGACGAAGGCCAGGGCGTCGGTCCCGCACAGCCTCTGGTAGCCGGGCTGGATGTTGATGCTCGAGTAGTTGGTGAGCGCGGTGTTGTTGTAGTACCGGTGGTCGACGTCGGCGTACACGCAGCCGATCGCGTTGATCAGCTTGCTGAAGCCGCCGAAGTTGACGTCCAGGATGTGGTTGGGGTGAAAGCCCGGGAAGACGTTCTGCTGGATCGTCTTGATGAGCAGATTCGGGCCGCCCAGCGAGTAGGCGGCGTTGAGCTTGGAGATGCCGAAACCGGGGATCTGAACCCGCAGATCGCGAGGGACCGACATGACGTTGATGGTCTGGGAGTTCGGGTTCAGCCGCACCAGCATCATCGTGTCGGTGTTGGCGTACTTGAACGGCTCGCCCGCGCGGTGATCGGAGCCGATCAGGAGCAGCGTCTGGGGATCCCCCGGATTGGCGATGGTGATCTTGGCGTGCGGAATGGCCACCCCCACCGACAGATCCTGAGCGAGCTGCTGGACCTGGAGCAGGCCGGCCACCGCGGTGGTCGCCGCCGTCCCGCTGATGATGATCACCGCGGCCAGCAGGAAGCGCCACAGGGCCCCGGCCCGGCTCTGGGGCAGGATCTTCATGCGCGCCGTCCGCTGCTCGCCGCGCCGCTCATGCCAGGCCACCCTCGATCGCGGTCAGGCCGTCGCTCTCCCGGGGCGCCAGCCATGCGGGCAGCCGGCGTACGAAGGCGCCGAGCGCCTGCCGGTAGAGGGCCAGCGAGGACAGGGAGACCCACTCGTCCGGGCCGTGGTGGCCGGCGCCGGCGGGACCGAACTCGACCGCCGGGATCCCGGCCCCGATGAAGGAGGCGGCGTCGGAGGCGCCGTCGCGACCGACGCTCAGCGTCTCGCGATCAGGCCGCACGCGCGAGACGGACTCACGCAGGGCGCGCACGTAGGGATTGGCCGGTGACACGGTGACCGGCGGATGGATGAAGGTTCGCGTCACGTCGATGCCGGGGATCGCCCGGACCTGAGCCAGGATCTCACCCGGGTCCTGATCGGGGAGATACCGCACATCGACGGCCATCTCACATCGGTCGGGCACCTTGTTCAGCGCATCGCCACCCTCGATCCGGCCCAGGTTGATCGACGGCCGGTCGAACAGCTCCGATGACTCGCGCGAGAACGGCAGCGACTCGATCGCCCGGAACACGTCGAGCGCCTTGAGCACGGCGTTGTCCCCCAGCCACGGGGTCGAGCTGTGGGCGGCCCGGCCGTGCACCAGGATGCGCATCACCAGTACCCCCTTGGCCTGGACCCCGATGTGCAGATCGGTCGGCTCACCGGTGATCGCGAACGTGCCTCCCAGCCCGCGGCCGACGGCGGTGTCGGTGGAGCGCTCGTCGAGATCCTCTGACTCCTCGTCGGGGACGCAGATGAGCCGCACCCGGACCGCGGTCTGGTCCTCGAGATCCTTGAGCGCCCACATCATCGCCGCCAGGCCGCCCTTCATGTCGTAGGCGCCGCGCCCGATCAGGCGGTCGCCCTCGACCCGGGGGGTGAACTGGTCCGGCTGGCCGGGCACGACGTCGAGGTGGCCGTGGAAGACCACGCAGGGGGCCTCGGGCGCCCTGGCGCCGGTCTCCGCGAGCAGCACCGGCAGGCCGTGGTGGTCGTAATTACGCACCTCGATGTCGCGGGATTCGAGCCAGCCCTTGACGAATCCTGCCGCCGCGATCAGCTCGTCCGGGCGCGAGGTCTCGTAACCGATCAGCCGCTCGGTCAGGTTCCGTTCGTCAACCATGCCCGATGCCGAGGCTAGGAGGCGAACCTGACGGTGCGCTAAGCCTCACGGCTCCGTCAACCACCTTCGGCGATGCCCAGGAACGTCTCCCAGCGCAGCTTGTCCCGTTCGGCCACCCGCCGCTTCTCGCTGTCCTCGCCGGCCTCCTCGAGCTCGCGCTCGGCCCGCTGCACGCGCTCCCGCAGCTCACCGGCATCGAGCGCACCCGTGTCGTGGGCCTCTTCGACGAGCACCATCACACGGCCGTGAGCCACCTGCAGGTAGCCCTCTGACTGGGCGAAGCGGACCACGTCGGAGTCCGACTTGTAGAGCCGCAGCTCGGTCGGATCAAGTATGGCCAGCAGCGGCTGGTGGTTGGCGAGCACGCCGATCGAACCCACCACTGTCTTGGTCGAGACCATCTCGACCTCGTCGGAGAACACCTCGCCCTCCGGGGTGAGGACCTCAACCTCGAACTTGGTCCGGGCCATCCGCTACTCCTGGGACTCGCCGCCGTCGTCCGAGCCGGACTTCTCGCCGTCCGCATCGTCCGACTTGCCCGCGTCGCCGCCGGCCTCCTTGACCACCTCGTCGATCGTGCCCTTCATGAAGAAGGCGCGCTCGGGCACATCATCGTGCTTGCCCTCCAGGATCTCCCGGAAGCCGCGGATCGACTCGGCAATCGGCACGTAGGTGCCGGGGATGCCGGTGAACTGCTCGGCGACGTGGAAGGGCTGGGACAGGAAGCGCTCCAGGCGACGGGCCCGGCTGACGGTGACCTTGTCCTCGTCGGAGAGCTCGTCGATGCCGAGGATGGCGATGATGTCCTGGAGGTCCTTGTAGCGCTGCAGGACCTCCTTGACCCGGTTGGCGACCTCGAAGTGCTCGTCACCGAGGATCTCGCGCTTGAGGATCGTCGAGGTCGAGTCGAGCGGGTCGACAGCGGGGTAGATGCCCTTCTCGGAGATCGAACGCGACAGGGTGGTCGTGGCGTTCAGGTGGGCGAAGGCCGACGCCGGCGCCGGGTCGGTCAGGTCGTCCGCGGGCACGTAGATGGCCTGGATCGAGGTGACCGAGCCCTTGCGGGTCGAGGTGATCCGCTCCTGCAGCTGGCCCATCTCGGACTCCAGCGTGGGCTGGTAGCCGACCTGGGAGGGCATGCGGCCGAGCAGCGCCGAGACCTCGGAACCGGCCTGGACGAAGCGGAAGATGTTGTCGATGAACAGCAGCACGTCCTGGCCCTCGTGATCACGGAAGTACTCCGCCATCGTGAGGCCGGACAGGGCGACGCGCATGCGGGCCCCCGGGGGCTCGTTCATCTGGCCGAAGACGAGCATCGTCTTGTCGATGACGCCGGACTCCTTCATCTCCAGCCACAGGTCGTTACCCTCGCGCGAGCGCTCGCCGACGCCGCAGAAGGCCGACAGACCACCGTGCTCCTGAGCCAGGTTGTGGATCAGCTCCTGGATGATCACCGTCTTGCCGACGCCGGCGCCGCCGAACAGGCCGACCTTGCCTCCGCGGGCGTAGGGCGCCAACAGGTCGATGACCTTGATGCCGGTCTCGAACATCTCCGTGGTCGGGGTCAGCGCCTCGATGGTGGGGGCCGCGCGGTGGATCGGCCAGCGCTCCGTGTCCGCGGGAATCTCCTCCCCGAGGTCGATCGGCTCACCGAGCAGATTGAAGATGCGTCCCAGGGTGCTCTCGCCCACCGGCACGGTGATCGGGCCGCCGGTGTCGATCACCTCGGCACCGCGGGACAGGCCGTCGGTGGTATCCATCGCCACCGCACGCACGCGGTCATCGCCAAGGTGCTGCTGGACCTCGAGGACGAGGAAGTCCGACGCGCTGGCCGCGATGTCCTCATCC
>DASVYO010000133.1:0-15437 GCA_036392135.1 Solirubrobacteraceae bacterium | reverse complement strand
GGCCAGGCCTTCGAGCGCGGCTACCAGCTGTGGGTGGCCGACCAGAACAAGGCCGGCGGCCTGCTCGGCCGCAAGGTCAAGCTCGACGTCCTGTCTGACGCATCGAGTCCGGCTCAGGTGGTCAGCAACTACCAGAAGCTGATCGGGTCCAACAAGGACCAGCTGGTGTTCGGCCCGTTCTCCTCACTGCTGACCGTACCCGCGGCCCGGATCGCCGCCCGCTACGGCTACGCCTTCATCGAGGGCGCGGGAGGTGCCCCCTCGGTGTTCGGCGCGGGACTGACCAACGTGTTCGACGTCTCGGTCCCGGTCAAGGAGAACCTGACCAGCTTCGCCCAGTGGGTGGCCTCGCTGCCCAGCGCCCAGCGGCCAAAGACCGCGGCCTACGTGACCGTCAATGACCCGTTCACCCAGCCGCAGCTGCCGGTGGCGCAGAGCATCCTCGAGGCCGCGGGCGTCAAGACCGCGCTGAACAAGGTCTTCCCGGCGGAGGTCACCGACTTCACCTCAATCGCCGGGCAGGTGGCCTCGAGCCATCCGGACGTGGTCATCCTCGGCTCGACCGACGTGCCCACCGTGTCGGCGTTCACCCATGTCTTCGTCCAGCAGCACTTCAACCCCAAGGCGTTCATCGCCACCGCCGGTCCCGACCAGGGCGCCCAGTTCGTCAAGGCGGTCGGCGCCGGCAACGAGAACGGGATCTTCGTGCCCAACGGTTGGTACGGCGGGTTCAAGAAGGCCGACAGCCAGAAGATGGTCCAGGAGTACATCGCCAAGTACGGCGGCACCCCCTCGGACGTCAACGCCGACGTGGCCGAGGGCTACGCCGTCGGCCAGGTGATGGCCCAGGCCGTCCAGGCCACGCACGGCCTCGACCAGCAGAAGATCATCAAGTACCTGAAGAGCGGGGTCACCCTGGACAGCGTCCAGGGACCCGTGAAGTTCAACTCGCAGGGGGAGAACACCGCCCAGAAGACGCTCACCTTCCAGTGGCAGAACGGGAGCCTCGTGCAGTCGATCCCGACCAGCACCGCCGGGTCGACGCCGCCGATCTATCCCAAGCCGTCCTGGAAGTAGCCCGTGTCGTTCACCGAGCTCCTGCAGGCCATCGTCGATGGCATCCTGACCGGCGGCGTCTATGCGCTGATGGCCGCCGGTCTGACGCTCATCTTCGGCGTCATGGACATCATCAACATCGCGCAGGGCGTGATGGTCATCCTGGGCGCGTACCTCAGCTTCGAGCTGTCGGTGCACCTGGGCATCGGGCTCCTGCCGGGGCTGCTCATCACCGTCCCGCTGATGTTCGCGCTCGGCGTGGCGATCGAGTTCTGCTTCATGCGCCGGCTCCGCGATCAGGACCGAACCCAGATGTCGATCCTGGTCACCTATGCGGTGGCGATCGTCATCGAGGGCGTTCTGACCGCGCTGTTCGGAGTTGACTACGTTCAGCTGCAGGCGTCCTACGTCAACAGCTCGGTCCACATGCTGGGCTTCTACCTGCCGGACATCTACCTGATCGGGTTCGCGCTGGCCGTGGCCCTGCTCATAGGCCTCTACTACGGGCTCTACCGGACCAAGTTCGGGCGGGCCGTGCGGGCCTCGCTGCAGAACCGCACGGCAGCCGATCTGATCGGCATCGACGTCAACCGGGTGCGCACCATCTCGGTCGGCATCGGGGTGGGGGTGACGGCCGTCGGGGGGATGGTCTTCGGCGCGACCAACTCGTTCAACCCCAACACCGGATACGACCTGATCTCCCGCCTGCTGGCGATCGTCATCCTCGGCGGAATGGGCAGCATCGGCGGGGCGATGGCGGCGGCGGTGTTCCTGCTGGTGATCAACGACGTCGTCGCGGTGGCCTGGTCACCGACCTGGGCTCCGCTGATCTACTTCGTGGCCCTGGTGATCGTGCTGTCCGTCCGGCCTCAGGGGCTGTTCGGGCGTACGGCCGCACGAGCCCAATGACCGCTCGCCCGAGTTCGCCCCCACCCGCGGCCGGCGCTGCGCCGACGCCCCCACGGCGCGCGCTGACCGCGGGCACGATCGTGGTCGCCCTGGCCGTGTTCGTGATCTTCCCGCTCGTGGTCACCGATCCCAGCACGACCTCGATCGCGGTGTTCGCGCTGGTCTTCATGGTCGCCGCGTGCGCCTGGAACATCTTCAGCGGCTACTCCGGATACCTGGCCCTGGGCCATGCCGTGTTCTTCGGCAGCGGCGGCTACGCGGTCGCGTTGGCCGCCCGGGACTGGCACGTGGCCGGCGGCTGGCCGGTGTTCGCGCTGCTGCCCTTCGGCGGGCTGGTCGCCGGGCTGATCGCGATCCCGGTGGGGCTGATCGCCCTGCGCACCCGCCGGCACACGTTCGTGGTGGTGACGATCGCCATCTTCTTCATCTTCCAGCTCGCCGCGTTCAACCTCGGCTTCACGGGCGGCACCTCCGGGATCCTGCTGCCGCTGGCCCCGTTCTCAGCGGCGAACTTCAACCAGCCCTTCTATTACGTCACGCTGATCATCCTGATCCTGACCGTGATCGTCTCCTGGATGGTGCGCCGGTCGCGGTTCGGGCTCCAGCTCCTGGCCATCCGGGATGACGAGGACCGCGCGCTCGGACTGGGTGTGAAGACCCGGCGGCTCAAGCTCACCGCGTTTGTCATCTCGGCCATCCCGGTGGGCATGGTCGGCGGCCTGTATTTCGACTTCGTCGGCCAGATCTTCCCGCAGTTCGCCTTTGACCCCCTGTTCGATCTGGCCATCGCCCTGATGGCCTTCCTGGGTGGACTCGGGACGCTCGCCGGACCGCTGCTCGGCGCGCTCGTCCTCGAGTCCCTGCAGCAGTACCTGACCCAGACCTTCTCCAGCAACGCCACCTACCTGATCGCCTACGGCGTCCTGTTCCTGGCCGTGATCCTGATCATGCCGCGCGGCGTCGTGCCCGGCGTGAGCGAGTGGCTGGCCCGCCGACGAGCCCGGGCGGCGCTCGAGCCGCCTCCGAGCGAGCGCGAGGCGAGCGGGGTGGGCGGCTCCTCCGGGCTGGCGGGGGCGGCGCGATGAGCAACCTGATCGAGGTCCAGGGCGTCTGCAAGGCCTACGGTGGCGTCCAGGCGCTGAACCTCTGCAACCTCGAGGTCCACGAGGGTCAGATCAACGGCCTGATCGGACCCAACGGCTCGGGCAAGACGACCCTGTTCAACGTCATCACCGGCTACGAGCGCATCCAACAGGGACAGGTCCACTTCAAGGGCGCCGAGATCACCAATGCACCCCCGGACCGGGTGTTCGGGCTCGGCATCGGGCGGACGTTCCAGCTCACGCGGCTGTTCACGCGCCTGACCGTCCTGGAGAACATGCTGGTCGCCACCCAGCGCGAGGAGGGCTGGCTGCGCGGGGTGCTGCGACTGGCCGGCTCGCACAGCGAGCGGCGTCGGGCGATGGAGCTGCTGGACTTCGTCGGCATCACGCGGCTCGCCCACGAGCCCGCCGGCAACCTGTCCTACGGGCAGCGCAAGCTGCTCGAGCTCGCCTCGCTGCTGGTCGCCGACCCCGCGGTCCTGTTGCTCGACGAGCCTGCGGGCGGGGTCAACCCGACGCTAATCGCGCACCTGGCCGATCGCATCAAGGAACTGAACCGCTCCGGCAAGACGATCCTGGTCGTCGAGCACAACATGGAGTTCGTGATGAACCTGTGCTCGCGGATCACCGTCCTGAGCCAGGGGACCGCGCTGGTCTCGGGGACACCGGCCGAGGTGCGCAGCAACCCGGCGGTGCTCGACGCCTACCTCGGCGGCGAGGATGACGCCGCCACACAGCTCGAGCTGGCCGAGGAGGCCACCCACCACGGGGCGCTCACCCGCGCCCAGCCCGCCCGGCCCCCCAGCCCGGCCCGGACGCCGTCCCGCCGGCCGGGCGAGTCCCCGGCACTGCTCAGCCTGACCGGGATCACCGCCGGCTATGGCGGCGGTGACATCCTCAAGCAGGTCGCGCTCGAGGTCCCGCGCGGCGGGATCACCTGCGTGGTCGGTCCCAACGGCGCCGGAAAGTCGACGCTGATGGCCACGATCAGCGGGCTGCTGCGCCCTCGCCAGGGCGAGATCCGCTTCAACGACAAGATCGTCTCCGGGTTGAGCCCGAAGCAGATCCTGACCCGCGGCATCGCGCAGATCCCTCAGGCCCACAGCCTGTTCCCGGAGATGACGGTCCGCGAGAACGTCGAGATGGGCGCCTTCACGGTCGGCGATCAGGCCCTGGTCCGCAAGCGCCTGAGCGCCGTCGAGGAGCTCTATCCGATCGTCCGCGAGCGCGCCGGCGAGAAGGCCGGAAGCCTGTCCGGCGGCCAGCAGCGGCTGGTCGAGTTCGCGCGCTGCCTGATGCTCGACCCGGAGCTGATCATGCTCGACGAGCCCTCCATGGGCCTCGATCCCCAGACCCGTCAGATGGTGTTCGGGATGATCGAGCAGATGAACCAGCAGGGCAAGACGATCCTGCTCGTGGAGCAGAACGCACGCGCCGGGCTGCGGCTGAGCTCGCACGGGGTGGTGCTCGAGAACGGCATGGTCCGCCTCACCGGCTCGGGCCGTGAGGTGCTGGAGCATCCGGAGATCGGCGCGCTCTACCTCGGCGGTGCGGTCACGCCGGTGAGCGCCTGATCGTGCGCCCGGCGCGCGACACGTCCGCCGACGCGGATGTGGTCGTCGCGGGCGCGGGTCACAACAGCCTCATTGCCGCCGCCTACCTGACCCGGGCCGGCTACCGCTGCCGCGTGCTCGACGCGCGCAGCGTGCCGGGCGGGGGGGTGGCCTCCGAGGAGCTGCTGCTCGAGGGGTTCAAGCTCGACTCGTGCTCGACCGGCCATACGCTGATCCAGACCAACCCGGTGCTGAGCGCCGACGAGCTCGGGCTGATCGCCAAGCACGGCCTGAGCTACATCGAGCCCGATCCGGTCGCCCATGTGGTCTTCCCGGACGGTGATTCGCTGACCATGTGGCTCGACCTCGAGCGCACCTGCGAGGAGATCTCCTACTTCTCCCGGGGTGACGCCGATTCCTACCGCCGGCTGCTGGCCGAGTACGACGAGGTGAAGGACGTGTTCAACCGTCAGCGCTTCACCCCCATCGGACTGGGCCCCTCGCTGGATCAGATGCTGGACGGGCGGCCGGGCGGTGCGCGCTGGCGGCGGCGGGCCATGATGAGCGCCTGGGAGGTCATCCGGCGTGAGTTCCAGAGCCCCCATGTTCAATCGTTCATGCTCTGGATGGCCTTCCAGACCGGGCAACCGGTCGGCTCCGCGGGCTCCGGCCCGCTCGCCTACTCGATCGTGTTCGGACGCCAGCGGCGGAGTTGGACGATGCCGCGCGGCGGGTCGGGGGAGCTGGTGCGCGCGTTGGTCGAGGTGATCGAACAGGGCGGCAGCGAGGTTCTCTGCGACCAGCGGGTGGTCGACCTGATCGTTGAGGAGGGGCGCTGCGCCGGGGTCGTCACTGCGGACGGCGCAGAGCACCGGGCCGGCCGCGCCGTGCTGTCCTCGGTTCACGTGAAGGACCTGGTCAGGATGGCCTCGCCCGAGGACTGGGGCGAGGACTTCCGCTACGGCGTCGAGACCTTCGACGAGGGTCTGTCCGCGTTCGCGGCCCACTACGCGACCACCGAGGCGCCGCGCTACCCCACCCGCGACGGGGGTCAGGTCGAGGTGGTCTCAGCGGGCGTGGCGGGCTGGGCCCCGGACATCCTGAGGATGGGACGCGACGTCCGCGAGGGGCGGCTCGTGCGCGATGCTCCGTGGCTGCTGTTCCCGGCCCCGACGGTCGCCGATCCCTCCCGCGCTCCGGCCGGCCGGCACACGGTGAAGATTCTCGGGATGCAGCCCTATATGCCGCTCGAGGGCCGCAGCCCCGGCGATCCCGCCTCCAGCTGGGCCTCCCTCCGTGAGGAGATCGCCGCCGTGCAGCTGGGTCACCTGCGCCGCGCGGCGCCCAACCTGACCGACGAGAAGATCCTGGCCGAGCTGATCGTCTCGCCGGTCGACCTCGAGGACTCCAACCCGCACATGTGGCACGGCACGTTCCACGGAGGCGACCGCTCACTGGCCTTCGCCGGCGCGCAGCGGCCCGCGCCCGGGTGGGCTCAGCATCGGATGCCGATCCCCGGGCTGTATCAGACCGGCGGCACGACCCACCCCGGAGGCTCGGTCACCGGCGGCCCGGGGCGCAACGCCGCCATCGTGATGCTGAAGGACCTCGGGCGCGATCCCGCCGAGGTGATGGGCGCCGCCCGGCCGGTGGGGGTGCCCCGCTGAGTCCGCAATCGACTGCATAATGGGACGCCCGATGGCCAGCGCCGTAACCATCCGCGACGTGGCCCGGCTGGCCAAGGTGCATCCCGGCACGGTCTCCCGGGCGCTGAGCGAGCAGACCCGGGCGCTGGTCAACCCCGAAACCGCCGAGCGCGTGCGCAGGGCCGCGGCCGAGCTCGGCTACCGCCCCAATCCAATCGCGCGCGGGCTCAAGACCAACCGCTCCTACACGGTCGGGGTGCTGATCCCCGACCTCACCAACCCCCTGTTCCCGCCGATCGTGCGCGGCATCGAGGATCGGCTCGCCGAGGACGGCTACACGGCCCTGATCGTCAACACCGACAACGACGCCGAACGCGAGCGGAGCCAGCTGCAGGCCATGCGCGCCCGCCATGTCGACGGCTTTATCGCCGCCACCGCCCAGCTCGACGTGGAGCTGCTGGCCGAGACCGCCGCCGCCGGCGCACCCCTGGTGCTGGTCAACCGCAGCCTCGAGAACCGCTCGGTGGCCGCGGTCACGGTCAACGACCGCCAGGGCATCAGCCTGGCCGTCGCTCACGTCGCCGGGCTCGGGCACCGGCACATCGGGCACGTCGCCGGACCCCAGAACTTCTCCACGGCCCTGCGTCGCTACCGGGGCTTTCGCGAGGCGATGGAGGCCGCCGGGCTGGCCGTCGGCGAGCACGATGTCACGTTCGCCGAGGCCCTGAGCGAGACCGCCGGACAGCGTGCCTGCACCGAGCTGCTGGCCCACGAGCCCCGCGTGACGGCGATCGTCGCCGCCAACGATCGGCTGGCCATCGGCTGCTATGACGCGTTGGCCGAGCGGGGGCTCAGCTGTCCGGCCGACGTGTCCATCACCGGCTTCAACGACATGCCCTTCATCGGGCGGCTGAACCCGCCGCTGACCTCGGTGCGGGTCCCCCAGCGGGAGGTCGGCGCCACGGCTGCCGACCTCCTGCTCGATCAGCTCCGCAGCGGGATCCAGACCCCGCGCGAGATCCTGCTCGAACCCTCACTGGTCGTCCGCGGCTCGACCGCGCCCCCGCCGGACTGACCGCCCTCGGTCGACCTCGCCGTGCCCGCGGGACCGGCTGGACCCTCTAGGCGTCGAAGTTGTTCCGGCGCCCCTGGCGCACGTAGTCGACGGTCGAGCTGATCGCCTGCTGGCCGTGAATCGAGCGCTTCTTGGCCAGGTGACCGAACATCTGGATGCCGAAGCCGCCGTCCAGATCGTCCACCACTCGCTTCTTCCACGGACGGCGCACGATCTGCGTGGTGAGCCGGCGGGTGATCCGCGGCTGGCTCATGATGTGATCGGCGATCTCGTAGGCGCGGGCGATCAGCCGGTCGCGCGGCAGCACCTCGTTGACCAGGCCGTATTCGAGCGCCCGCTGGGCGTCGATGGCCTCTCCGGTGAGCAGCGCGTAGGCGGCGCGCTTGACCCCGAGCAGCTCCTGGAACGCATTGTGGATGCCGTCGGCGGGGACGGAGCCGATGTCGTAGTGGAGGTCGAAGATGGTCGCGTCCTGCGCGCAGATCGTGATGTCGCACATGAGCACGATCTCGGAGTGGAACCCGGGGCCGTTGAAGATGCCGATGGTCGGGATCTCGAGGTCGTTGACCAGGGCGCTGACGTTGATCCGTCCGTCCTTGTAGGCGTACTCGTAGGCCCAGTACTCCATGTCCTCGTCCTCGAGCGCGAAGCCCTTGGGGTCGCTGGTCATCATGAAGTCCGGGCCGGAACCGGTGAGAATCAGGAGCTCGTTCTCGGGATCGGCCCCGATCACCTTGAGCAGCTGCCCCAGCGAGCGGTGGTTCTGGACGCTGAGTTGGATCGAGCCGCCCGCCGTGTGGGCCTGGGCGAGCAGGACTCCGTCGGCGCGCCGCTCGAGCTTGTAGAAGTCCTTGAACAGCTCCCGGTACTCCTCGAACTTGGGCGTGGGGATGAATTCCTGTAGCGACACTGCGGCTCCTTCGTCGGGTCAGAGAGGTTGAGGCGGCGGGAAGCCCGGGGCCTGGCCGACGACGGGCGCGGTCACGGGTTCGGGGATGACTCGGGGGCCACCGTGATCCCGGACAGTGCCGCCTGGACCTCGAACAGGGACAGGAAATCCTCCTGGCCGTGGCCCTGGGAGATGGCGGCCTGGATCAGCTGCCGGACGATCGCGGTCAGCGGCACCGCCACCCCGGCGTCGCCGGCGGTGGCCAGCCCCAGGTCGAAGTCCTTGCCCAGCAGCTCGGTGGTGAAGGTGGGCGTCCAGTCCAGCGCCAGCAGGTCGGGGGTGCGCTTGCGCACCCAGTCGGTGGCCAGCCCGGTGCTGTTGAGGAATTCGAGGAAGGCTCCGCGGCTCACCCCGGACCTCTCGGCCAGCGTGGTCACCTCCGAGAGGGACTGCACGATCAGCCCGAGGTACAGGTTGTGGCAGATCTTGACGACCCGCGCCTGCTCTTCGGGCCCGGCCCACATCGAGGTCCGGCCGATGCTGTCCAACAGGGGTTGCACGGTGTCGTAGGTGGCCCGCGGCCCGGAGGCGATGAGCACCGCGTTCCCGGCCGCGACCACGCGGGGGTTGCCGCTGACCGGGGCGGCCAGGAACTCGACGCCGCGGCCGCTGGCCGCCTCCCGAACGCGCGCCGACACCTCCGCGCTCACGCTGGAGCAGTCAACGATGATGCCCGGGGCGCGGGCGGCGGTGAGCAAGCCGCCGGAGCCGGTCAGCACCTGCTCCAGGTCCTGGGGGGTCGAGACCATCACGAATACGACGTCGGTCTGGGTCAGGCCGGCGAGGTCGTCGGCGACCTTCGCCCCCGCCGCGGCCAGGCCGTCGGTCTTGGCGCGGGTCCGGTTCCACACCGTCACCTCGTGACCGGCGTCAAGCAGGCGCGCGGCCATCACGGAGCCCATCCGGCCGGTGCCGAGCCAGCCGACGGTCATCGCTGGTGTGCCTGCGGTGGGGGTCAAGGGCAGTCCGTTCCTGGTCGCTGGCGGTGGTCGGTCACACCGGTGAGTATTCGCCGGGGGGTGCGGAGCTGGGAAGCGAGTGGGGCGGTGGATCGTTGCGGCCGAGGGCGCTCCAGGCCTGATCGACGATGGTCTGGGTGCCCAGCCCGTACTTGAGAAACAGCGTGGCCGCGTTCTGGGCCCCCTCGGCGAACGTGTCCCTGAGCCCTACTCGTCGCAGTCGGCGCCCCAGGCCGGCTTCGGCCAGCACCTCGGCCACGGCCGAGCCGAGGCCGCCGATCACCGAATGGTTCTCCGCCGTGACGACCGCCGAGGCCGCCGCCGCGGCATCGAGGACGGTGGCGCCGTCCAGCGGCTTGATGACCGGCACGTTGACGACGCTGGCGCTGACGGCGGCGGTCGCGAGCGTTGCCGCCGCGGCCAGCGCAGCCGGCAGCATCATCCCGCTGGCCACCAGCGCGACCTCGTCACCCGGCCGCACGACCTGGGCGCGGTCCAGTGAGAGCACGTGGTCGTCTTCGAACAGGACCGGGATCTCTCCTCGTTTCAGGCGGAGGTAGGCGGGGCCGGGTAGATCGGCGATCAGCCGGACCGCCTGGGCGATCTCAACCGCGTCGGCGACATCGATCACGGTCATGTTGGGCAGCGCCCGCATGAGCGCCACATCCTCGATCGCCTGGTGGCTGGGCCCGCCGGGACTGGACACGCCGGGCATGAAGCCGACGATCCGCACCGGCAGGTTCGGGTAGGCCACCGAGTTGACGATCTGGTCAAGAGGCCGTCGCGTGGCGAACACGCCGAACGTGTGGACAAACGGGAGATGACCGCAGCGGGCCAGGGCACCGGCGATGCTGATCATGTTGGCCTCGGCCATGCCCGCGTTGATGAAGCGATCCGGCAGCGCTTGCTCGAACAGGTCGACCTCGCACTGCCGGGTCAGGTCGCCCGACAGGCAGACGATCTCCTCGCGCTCGCGCGCGAGCTCAACCAGCGCCCGCCCGTAGGGCTTCAGGACCGTGGCGAACGGCGGCTCAAGCAAGGCGCCCCTCCAGCTCGGCGACCGCCGCGCGAGCCAGCTCCGCAGGCAGCTTGATGAAGTGCCCGTCGGCCTCCGGGGGCAGGCAGCGCAGGCCGTGGACCGTCGAGGTGCGGCCGATCACCACGCTCGGGCGCGCTTCGGCCACGGCCGCGCCCAGGGCGCCGGCGACGGCATCGGCGTCATGCCCGTCGACTTCGAAGGCGGCCCAGCCGAAGCTCTCCCACCTGGCCGCGATCGGCTCGATCGTGGTGATCGAGGACACGGGGCCATCGACCTGGGAGTCGTTGGCGTCGAGCACCACGACCAGTCCGCGCAAATTGCGGTGGGCCGCGAACATCGCCGCCTCCCACAGCTGCCCCTCCTCGAGCTCGCCGTCACTGACCAGCGCGAACACGCGGGCGTCGGGTTCTCCCCGGAGCTGATCGGAGAGCGCGAACCCGGCCGCTCCCGACAGCCCCTGGCCGAGCGAGCCGCAGACCAGGTCGACCACCGGGGAGCGCTCGGTTCCGATCGCCTCCAGGGAGGAGTCGTCCCGGCCGTAGGTGTCGAGGCTCGCGGAGTCGAGCAGGCCCAGTTCGGCCGCCACCGCGAACACGCCGATGATGTAGTGGCCGGGCGAGCAGATCAGGCGGTCGCGCTCGGGCCGGTAGGCCTGCGTGAACAGCGCCGCCAGCAGTTCGGCACAGGACAGCGCCTGGCCCAGGTAACCGAACCCGTGGGGGGCCACCATGTTGACCGCGTTCAGGCGAATCCGGTCGGCGAGCCGCTTCGTGTCCGCTGCCTCACCGGTTCTCACAGGCGGTCAGCGTACTCCTTCACCAGACACACCGCAAACGATTGCAGTAGAGTGCCGCTTGGCGCAATGACGATCGACGCTCACGCCCACGTGATCGTGCCGGAGCTGCTGCGCGCGGCCGCCCCGGGGGAGTCGTGGCGCCCGGCGGTAAGCCGGGAGGACGGTCGCCAGGTGGTCGAGCTGGCCGGGCGACGGATCACCTCCGCGGTGAACGAGTTCACCGATCTCGAGCAGATCCTCAGCCACTGCGACGCGCTGGCGATCGACGGCATCGTGCTCTCGCCCTGGGTGCCCCTGCTGTTCTACGAGGTGGACGCGGCCGACGGGCTCGATCGCTGCCGGCTTCAGAACTCCGGACTGTCCGCCGTGCGCCGGAACGGCGCCGGGCGGGTCAGCGTGCTGGGTGCCGTTCCGCTCCAGGCTCCCGAGCTGGCCGCGCGTGAGCTGTGCGACCTGATGGCCGCCGGTGAGTTCGCCGGCGTCGAGATCACGGCCAGCGTCAACGGCGAGTACATCGGGGCAGCGCGCTTCGAGCCCTTCTGGGCGGCGGCCGAGGCGGCCGACGCGCTGGTGTTCGTGCATCCGACCACGCGTGGGTTCGCCGATCCGGTGTTCGATCAGCGCTACCTCTGGAACCTGGTCGGCAACCCGATGGAGACGACGATCGCCGCCGCCCATCTCGTGCTCAGCGGGACCATGGCCCGCCATCCCCGCCTGCGCGTGATGCTGGCCCACGGCGGCGGCGCGATCGTCCCCCTGGCCGGGCGCATCCGCCACGGCCAGCAGGCCGTGGCCGCGGCCGGGCCGTCGGCCGAGGACCCGTCCGCGGCCGCGGACGCCGTCATCAGGCGCTTCCTGTTCGACACCGTGACCCACGACCCGCGCCAGCTGCGCGCGCTGATCGACGCGGTCGGCGCCGACCGCGTGCTGCTCGGCTCGGACTATCCGTTCGACATGGCCGATCCCGACCCGGTGGCCACGGTCACCGCGGCCGGGCTCGACGCCGACGCGCGGGCGGCGGTCCTGGCCGGCAACGCGGCCCGCGAGCTGCGGCGGGGCGCCGAGGTCAGAGGCTGAGCCATGCCCGACGAGCGCGTATCCGCGGCCATCCAGCACTGGGCCTCCCGGTTCATCGCCAACGGCGTTGACTACAACGACTTCGTGCGCACCACGCGGGCCGTCGAGGACTGGGCCCAGTGGCTGCCGGAGTGGACGCGGACCGCGGAGGTCCACGTGGATCTGGCCGAGCGCGCCCGGGCCGAGGGCGCCCTGCGCAGCGCCGGCGAGGCCTACCTCCGGGCGGCGGTCAGCTTTCACTTCTCGAAGTTCGTGTGGGTGCTGGACCGCGAGCGCAACCGCCGCAACACCGAGGCCGCGGTGCGCGCGCTGTACGCGGCCCACGCGCTGCTCGATCCCAGCGCCGAGCGAATCGAGGCGCCGGTCGAGGGCGGCCGGGTGGTGGCCAACCTGCGCCTGCCCGGCGAGGGCCGCCCGGCCCCCCTGGTGGTGCTGATTCCGGGGCTCGACTCGACCAAGGAGGAGTTCTTCCAATGGGAGACGGTGTTCCTGGACCGAGGTATGGCCACGCTGTCGCTGGACGGACCGGGCCAGGGCGAGACCGGCCTGCACATGGACATCCGGCCCGACTACGAGGTGGCGGTGACCGCCGTGCTGGACGCGCTCCGAGGGCGCCCGGAGATCGACGCCGAGCGGATCGGGGCCGCCGGCGTCAGCCTCGGCGGCCACTACGTGGTGCGCGCGGCCGCGTTCGAGCCGCGGATCAAGGCGCTGGCCGGGGTCAGCGGCCCGTACGACTTCGCCGCCCGCTGGGACTCGATGCCCGAGCTCACTCGGGAGACGATCGCCCATCACACCGGCGCCGCCGATCCCGACGAGGCCCGCGAACGCGCCCACGCGCTGAACCTGGCCGGGGTGACCGAGCGCATCGACCGACCCTGCCTGGTCATCACCGGCCGGCGCGACCGGGTGATCCCCTGGGAGGAGACCAAGCGGATTGCCGACGAGGTGCCCGGCGCGGAGTGGGTGCTCTATGACGACGGCACCCACGTCTGCAACAACATCCCCTTCAAGTACCGGCCGCTGGTCGCCGACTGGCTCGGGCGGCACCTGTAGATGGCCGCAGGAGCGAAGATCGGTCAGCCGCTGCCCCGGCGCGAGGACGCCCGCGTCCTGCGCGGGCAGACGCGCTATCTCGACGATCTGACCCGTCCCGGCGTGGCTCACGCGGCATTCGTGCGCAGTCCCCATGCCAGCGCCCGGATCACCTCGATCACCGTGCCCGAGACGCTCCCGGCCGAGGTCACCGTGCTGCGCGCCGCGGACCTGGCCCCGCTGCGGGCGTTCCCGGTGGGCATACCCGCCGGGGCGGAGGTGCAGCAGTCAGAGGCGCATCCCGTGCTGGCCGAGGATGAGGTGCGCTATGCCGGGCAGGCGGTGGCGATCGTCATAGCACCGAGCCGCGCCCTGGCCGAGGATGCGCTCGAGCTGGTCGAGGTCGAGTACGAGCCAGGTCCGGTCACGCTCGCCCCGCGGGAATCCAAGCTGCGCCTGATGCGGTGGTCGGCACGCGAGGGCGACGTCGAGGGCGCGTTCGCCGACGCCGCGCACGTCGTCAGCGGACGCTACGCCCTGCCGCGGTTGGCGGCGGCGCCGATCGAGGCCCGCGGCTGCCTGGCCGAGTTCGATCCGGAGCAGGACCTGCTCACGGTCTGGTGCTCGGCCCAGGACGTGCACCGGCCGCTGGCTCAGCTGGCGCACATTCTCGAGCGGCCGGCGGACTCGATCCGGGTGATCGTGCCCGATGTCGGCGGAGCCTTCGGCAGCAAGGGGGTGGTCGCGCCCGAGGTGGCCGCCGCCGCGGCGGCCGCAGTGCGCCTGGGGCGGCCGGTCAAGTGGACCGAGGATCGCCTGGAGAACCTCATCGGCAGCTACCAGGGCCGCGGGATCGAGGGTGATCTGGAGCTCGCCCTGGACGGCGACGGGCGGATGCTGGCGCTGCGCGCGCGGCTGTGGGCCGACCTCGGGGGCTACCTCTTGAGCACGACCGCGATCCCGCCCCACACGGCGGGCACCCTGATCGCCGGCTGCTACGACATCCGCGTGGCCGATGTCGAGGTCCTGGGCATGCGCACCCACAAGGTGCCGACCGGCCCCTACCGCGGAGCGGGCCGTCCCGACGCCACCTACATGCTCGAGGCCTTGGTCGACCGGGCGGCGCGCCAGACCGGGATCGATCCCGTCAGCCTGCGGCGGCGCAACCTGATCCGCCGCTTCCCCCATCGCACCCCGACCGGCCTCGAGTACGACTCGGGTGATTACGAGCGCTGCCTCGACCTGGCTCTGGAGCTGGCCGGGGACCGCCCCGCGTCCGCACCCGGGCCGCCCGCCGACGTCCTGCCCGGACGCGGGGTGGCGCTGTACGTGGAGCGGGCCGGCGGCGCCTTCGAGAGCGCCGTCATCGCGCTGCACCGCGACGGCCGGTTCGTGATCCGCTCGAGCTCGAGCCCCCACGGGCAGGGCCATGACATCACCTTCGCCCAGATCGCCGCCGAGCGCCTGCGGGTCGGGGTGGCGCAGATCGAGCTGCGCTTCGGCGACAGCGCGAGCTCCCCGCCCGGAACGGGCACGTTCGGCAGCCGGTCCGTGGCCCAGGCGGGCTCGGCGGTGGCGCAGGCCGCCGATCAGGTGGTCGCCGAGGGCCGCCGGCGGGCCGCGGCGCGGCTCGGGCTCGAGGTGGAGGCGGTGGAGCTGACCGAGGCCGGGTTCCGGTCCAGCAGGGCGGGTGAGGCCGGTGACGCCGGCGGGTCCGGGAGGACCGGGCGTGCCCGGACCGTCACCTGGCAGCAGCTGGCCGCCGAGGGTGAGCTGCGCAGCTCGGCGCGGTTCGCCTCCGGGCAGGTGTTTTCCTCCGGCGCCTACGTGGCCGATGTGGTCATTGAGCGCGGAACCGGAGAGCTCAGCGTCTGCCGGCTGGTCGCGGTCGATGATGCCGGCACCCTGATCAACCCGCTGCTGGCTCACGGCCAGGTGATCGGGGGCGCCGTCCAGGCCCTCGGGGAGTGCCTGACCGAGGAGGCGGTGTTCGACGACAGCGGCCAGCCCCGCAGCGGCTCGTTCCTGGACTACAGCCTCCTGACCGCGGCCGAGATTCCGCCGATCGTCACCGGCGAGGTCGAGACGCCGTCGCCGCTGAACCCGCTCGGGGCCAAGGGTGCCGGGGAGGGTGGAGCGGTGGGCGCTCTGGCCGCCGTGGCCGGCGCGGTCACCGACGCGCTCGGCGGCCGTGAGGTGGCGCCGCCGTTCACGGCCGAGAAGCTGTGGCGGGCGCTGCC
>DASVYO010000132.1:0-5626 GCA_036392135.1 Solirubrobacteraceae bacterium | reverse complement strand
GCGGCGCCGGCACGGGCACCAGCGGCGGGGCCGGGCTGGGCTCGGCCTTCTGCCAGCAGAATCCCGGCGCCTGCTAGGTCCGTCCGCGTGGCGTAACCGCCAACCGGGTCCCCGTGAACCTCCGGCGTCGCCGCCGTCCGGCGTACCGCTAGTGCACGTAGTTCTTGGGGGGCGGAGTGTCCACGACCTCGGTGGCCGAGTACTCGACTCGGGTGCCCAGGTAGTTGCACTTGTACTGGGTGGGCTTGGCGCCCACCGTCAGCTGCGCGGTCTGCGAGCCGGCGGCGCGCGTGCAGTTGGCCGCGCGGCTCTGGCGGTAGGCGAACTTGGTGGTGCTGAGGTTGTAGGACAGCACGGGGGCCCAGGTCGGCACGGTCAGGGCGATCACGTCGCCGGCCTTGATCGGGAGCGCGGTGAACTGGGTGAACGTCGGTGGAAGCGCCATCGGCTGCTGCAGCACCTGGCCCAGGAACGGGGTCACCCGGAAGATCTGGCTCTGGGCGGCCACTGTGTAGTAGTTGTGCGGCGTCGGCTTGAGCACCGCCAGGGCCAACTCCGGCTCGCCACCGTAGGCGGCGTTCAGCGTGTGCAGGAATTTCCGTTCCGTGGTGGCTGAGGAGGACAGCTTCGAGAGGCCGACGGTGAAGGACACGATCCAGCCGTCCTGCTTGGCCGTGATCGGGTACTTGATGCCGTCGCTGATGGTCTGGATCGCCGTCGTCCGGGTGAGAATGATGTAGCACTGGGATGGCGCCACGCCCGACGGGCAGACCGGCGCGCTGACCGGCGACGGCGTCTTCCCGAGTTCAACGATTTGCGCGGACGCGGCAGCCGGGATCAGGGCCATCGTGGCGGCCGTCAAACCTGCGGCTAGCAGCGAGAATCGGTTCATCTTCATTCCCTTCTCAACACCCCGCTGGGGCAGCAGTTGCGCGCCGCGCGAGGCGATCTTCCCGGGGCACGGCGTCCGGCACGGGAAGAGCGAGCGCTTCCCGTCCGTAACGCCGGCTAGAGCTTAGAGACGTTGACCGCCTTCGGGCCCTTGGGACCGGCCTCCTCCTCATAGGAGACCTTGGCGCCCTCGGCCAGCGACCGGTAACCGTCGCCGGTGATGCCACTGAAATGAACGAACAGGTCGCGACCGCCGTCGTCGGGGGTGATGAAGCCGAACCCCTTCTCGTCGCTGAACCACTTGACAGTACCCGTTGCCATTGACTCCCCTTCAACTCCGCTTGGAGCGTCGCCGGGACGTTGCGCCCCGATTTGAACGCGGAAAACGTACCAGTCCGCGGGCCGCCGCGGGGTAGGGGTGTCAGAGCGAGGCCGGTTCCAGGTCCGCCCGGCCCGGTTCAGCGGCCGTGAAACTGGGCCTTGCCCGGCCCCTGCTCCAGGAACGTCTGCACCGCGTTCTGAAGATCCTCGGTCGCGAACAGGTCGCCGGCCACCTGCCCGACGCGCTCGTTGGCCAGTTCGACTCCGCCCTCGAGGTAGTCGCGGATGACCTGTTTGGTGGCGGCATGCGCGAGGGTGGGCCCGGTGGCCAGGTCGAGCGCCAGTTCGCGCGCGGCGGCGTCGAAGCCGTCGTCGGGGAGCACCCGGTTGACCACGTTCCAGCGCTCCAACTCGGCCGCGGAATAGCGGCCGCCGGTCATCACGAACTCACGGGCCCGGCCGGTGCCGGCCCGCTCGGCCAGCCGCTGGGTGCCGCCCATCGCCGGAGTGAGGCCGATCACGCGCTCGACGAGGCCAAAGCGGGCTGACTCGGCGGCGAGGATGAGGTCACAGGCCAGCGCGAGCTCGAACGCCCAGGTCAGGCACAGAGCGTGGGCGGCGAAGACCGTCGGGCAGGGCAATCGATCCACGCGCCGGGACAGGGCGACCAGCTCGTCGAAGGTCGAGCGGGCCTGGTCGGCACCCGCCAGCTCGGCGAACAGCGCGACATCGACGCCGCCGCTCACCACCCGGCCCTCGGCCCGGAACAGCACGGCTCGGGGCGGCTCACGCTCGAGCTCGTCCAGCGCGGCGATCAGCCCGTTCCTGAGGGCGGCGTCGAACAGATTGAGCGGCGGGGCGTCGAAGGTGACCACGGCCAGGCCGGCGTCCCGCTGGACGCGCACCGGTTCGGCGGTGCTCATCGCAGCTCCGCGGCCGCGGCGGCGATCTCGTCAGGGTCTCCGGGAGCCGGAGTCCAGGGCAGCCGCAGCGGATCCTCGGCGTACCGCGGGATCACGTGAATGTGGAGGTGGAACACCGTCTGCCACGCCGCCGAGCCGCACGAGTTGAGCAGGTTGACCCCGTCGGCGCCCAGGCGCTCGGTGATCTGGCGGGCCATCCGCTGAGCGGTGAGGATCGTGGCCTGGAGATCCTCGGGCTGGGCCTCGAGCACGTTCCTGACATGAGCCCGGGGGACCACCAGGAGGTGGCCACGGGTGGCCGGGTTGATGTCCATGAAGGCGATGGCGCCGTCGTCCTCGGCCACGATCTGACCGGGCAGCTCGCCGGCGATGATCTTGCAGAACAGGCAGTCGGGATCGCGCATGGCGGCCAGCTTACTCAGCCCGTGCCGCCCACAAGCTGCCGGGCATAGCCGATCGCCTCCTCGCGGGTCCTGACCTCGCCGGCGTAGGCGGCCTCGGTCAGCTCATGCAGGAGCGCGCCGAGCTCGGGTCCGGGCCGGATCCCCAACGCCCGGCTGAGCTCGTCCCCGCGGACCGGAGCCCGCGGGGGCTGCTCCGACCAGGCCAGCGCCTCGGGCAGAATCTGCCGGGCCAGCTCGAGATGACGGCCGATGGCCGGCTCGGCGTTATCGCCGCGCGTGGCCAGCCGGTCGGCCACGCTGAGCACGGTGACGTCGACCGCGACCGGCGAGCAGACCTCCAGGTACCGGTAGATGTCACGGCGCTCGAGCGGCATGCGGTGGACCAGGAAGCCGAGCCGGAGGTGATGCCTGGTGAGCGCGGCCACATGCTGGATGAGCCGCTCGCTCGTCCGCAACCGGCTGAGGATCTCAGCGGCCAGGGTGGCGCCGGCCTCATCGTGATGCAGGAACGTGACCCGTCCGTCCGGAGTCTGGCCGCGCGTCTGCGGCTTGGCGATGTCGTGCAGCAGAGCGCCCAGCCTGAGGGCCTGACCCCGGGTGAGCTCGTTGGCCAGGGGCCGGGCCAGAAAGGCGCCCAGGCCCGTTCCGAGCTCCCCGAAGACGGCGCCCGGCTCGCGTTCGATCGCGATCGTCTCGGCCAGCACGGCACGCGTGTGCGCGAGCACATCGAGATGGTGAAAGCGGCTCTGCTCGATCCCATCCAGGGTCCGCAGCTCCGGCAGGACTGCCGCAGTCGCGCCGGTCCGGTCCATCAGATCGAGCCCCCGGAGCGCCTCCGGCCCGCCGATCACCCGGCGCAGCTCCGCGAACACGCGCTCCGGCGCTACTCCGCGCAAGCCGCCGGCGCTCGCGCTGGCCAGCTCTCCGGTCGCAGGCTCGATCTCGAAGCCAAGCTCGGCGGCGAGCCGCACGACACGCAGCACCCGCAGCGGGTCCTCACGGAAGGCGCCCGCCGACACGGCCCGCAGGCGGCGCCGCTCGAGGTCGGCGACACCGCCGGTGGGGTCGACGAGCGCCGGCTCGCCGCCCAGCGGCTCGGCGATCGCGTTCACGGTCACGTCGCGGCGGCCCAGGTCAGCCTCGATCGATCCCCCTTCGACCGCCATCAGGTCGACCTGCCAGCTGCGGTCGTGCGCGACCACCCGCCAGGCGCCGAACGCCTCGGACAGGGCGAACACGAAGCCGCCGGCCGCCCGCGCCAGCTCGCGGGCCACCGGTTCGACCCCGGCGGGGCCACCGACCGCCAGAGCCACGTCGAAGTCGGTCGTGGAGCGACCGAGCAGGCGGTCGCGCACCGCGCCCCCGACCAGCCAGCCGGCGACCTCGAGCCTGCGCAGCGCCATCAGCGGCTGGCTCACCCCTGGCCATCCTGCCCGGCCGGCTCACCGTCATGGTGGTAGCGACGGACGACCCGGGCCGAGAGCCCGCACAACACCTCGTGCGGGATCGAACCCATGCGCCGGGCCAGATCCTCAACCGTCTGGCGCTCCGCGCCGTCGCGGCCGATCAGCACGGCGGAGCTACCGGGCGCGACGTCCGGAGGGAGGCCCGGACCCAGCTCGGCGGTGACGTTGTCCATGCTGACCGTGCCCACGAGCGGAAAGCGCTGGCCGGCGATGAGCACGTCACAGTTGCCCGACAGCGACCGGCGGATCCCGTCGGCATAACCGATCGGCAGCGTGGCGATCCAGGTGTCGCGCTCGGCGATGAACCGCCGCCCGTAGCCGACGCTCTCACCCGCCGCGGCGGGCTTGATGGCGGCCACATACGTGCTGAGCTCGAGGGCCGGCTCGAGCCCGTGACGTTCGGGCGCGTCGTTCAGCGGGTCGCAGCCATGCAGGGCTATCCCGCAACGCACCATGTCGTAGTGGCTGCGTGACTCGGTGACGGTCGCGGCGCTGTTGGCGGCATGGGCGACCAGCGTCGGCTGGCGCCGGCGCAGCTCGGCCACGAACGGATCGAACAATCCCAGCTGAGCGCGCATGAACTCCGGATCGTCGTCTGCGGTGGCCAGATGCGTCATCGCGCCGGCCAGGCGGAGCCCCGAGCCGGGCGCGAGCACACTCTCGGCCACCCGCAGAGCCTCGGCCACGCGGCGCGTGCCGAGCCTCCCCATGCCCGTGTCGAGCTTGACGTGGAGCTCGACCGGACCAGTGGCCTGACGGCTCAGCGCCGCGACGAAGTCCTCATCCCAGGCGACCATCTCGGCCCTGGCCTGGAGGGCGATCGGCAGCTCCTCGGCGCTCACCGCCCCGAGGATCAGCACCGGGCCGGTGAGACCGGCGGCGCGTAGCTCAGCCGCCTCCAGGGCGGTCGCCACGGCCAGGCAGTCGGCGCCGGCGGCGAGCGCCGCCCGGGACGCGGCCACCGCTCCGTGACCCGAGGCGTTCGCCTTGACGACCGCGCAGAAACGGATGCCGGGGGCGAGATGGGCGCGCAGCGTGGATACATTGCGCTCGATCGCGGCCAGGTTTACGCGCGCCAGCGCGCGCAGACTCACCTCAGACCTCCCGACGGGCCTCGGGCAGGGCCTCGATCACGTCTCGCGCAATGACTCCCTCGGTCCCGATTCGCCGCGCGGCCAGCTGACCGGCTCGGGCGTGCAGGGTGACCGCCGCGCACGCGGCCTCGAACGGATCCATCCGCTTGGCCAGGAAGGCCGCGGTGACTCCGCTGAGAACATCCCCGGTGCCGGCCGTGGCCAGCGCCGCCGCGCCCCCCGGGCTGATGGCCACCCGGCCCGACGGATCGGCGACCAGCGTGTCATCGCCCTTCAGGACGACGATCGCCCCCGCGAGGCGGGCCGCCTCCCGGACCGAGGCCAGGCGGCGGCGCTCGACGTCGGCGCTGTCTCGTTCGAGTAGCCGCGCGAGCTCCCCGGCGTGAGGCGTGAGCACCGCCGGCGCGCGGCGCCCGGCCAGCATCTCGAGCCGCCCAGCGTGGGCATTCAGCCCGTCGGCGTCCAGCAGCAGCGGGATCTCCACCGTGCGGGCCAGATCCCGGACCAGCATGGCCGTCGGCTCGGCG
>DASVYO010000131.1:0-3748 GCA_036392135.1 Solirubrobacteraceae bacterium | reverse complement strand
CGCGCGGTCACCGAGCAGGCGGCCGTGGCCGCCGCGCGCCCTGCGCCGGCGGCCTCGGAGCCGCCGGCCCCCGCACCCCCCGTGCCCGCAGCCACCCAGCCCGCGCACGTCGATCAACCGGTGGCGGTCGTGGACGAGCTCGCTGAGCCCGGAGCCGAGGACGGCGCCGGGGCCGAGATCCATGTCGCCGAGCCGTGGGACGGCTACGCCCAGCTCAAGGCTGCCGACGTGGTGAGGGGACTGACCGGCCGCACCGCGGCCGAGCTGGCCGCGGTCGAGCTCTACGAGCAGGCCCACCGCAGGCGCCAGACGGTCCTCGAGGCCGCCCAGCGTGAGTTCCGCCGGCTCCAGAACGCCCCCTAGCGGCTCGGGCGGGGAGCCGTCCGCGGGCCCGCCCACCCGTTCAAGAGCGCACCACGGACCTGGCCCGGGCCAGGCGCACGGCCCTGGACAGGGTCTCGATGTCGTAGGCGCCCTGGTGGCGCTGGCCGTTGATGAAGAAGCTCGGGGTCCCCGACACGCCGCTGAGATCGGCCGACTCGACGTCTTCCGCGATGTGGGGCGCGCCCTTGCGCTTGCGCAGGTACTCCCGGAAGGCGTCGACGTCCAGGCCCAGGGACTCCGCCGCGCGGATCAGTGACTTGATCCCCAGATCATCCTGCTGGTGCAGGAGCAGGTCATGCATCTCCCAGAAGCGGCCCTGGGCGCCGGCGGCCTCGGCGGCCTCGGCGGCCACCTGGGCATGGGGGTGCACGTCATTGAGGGGGAGATGGCGCCACACGTAGCGGAGCTCGCCGAAGTCGGCCAGCAGCTCGCGGATGACCGCCTCCGCCTGTCCGCAGTACGGACACTCGAGGTCGCCGTATTCGACGAGCGTCACGGTCGCGTCCTCCGGCCCTCGGATGTGGTCGCGCTCGCCGTCGACCGGCACGGCGAGATCGACGATCGTCTCCGCGGAGCCAACGATCGCCCGCAGCCGCAGGCCGCGGGGGAGCCTCCGGGTCACGCGCAGCACGAGCGCGCTGGCCAGCGGCGCGACGACGAGCGTGCTGAGCACGCCGAGCTTGGCCTCAGCAAGTTCCGATCCGTGGAAGGCCAGGGTGGCGATCAGCAGAGAGACCGTGAACCCGATTCCGGCGATCGCGCCGCCGCCGATCACCGAGCCCCAGCCGACCGGAGGCCGCACCCGTCCGCGCGTCATGCGCGTGAGCAGCCCGGCCGCACCGGCGATGCCCACCGGTTTGCCGATCACGTAGGCCGCGATGATGCCGAGCGTGATCGGTGAGGAGTAGGCGTCTGAGAGGAAGCCGCCGCTGAGGACAACGCCGGCGTTGGCGAGCGCGAACAGCGGCACGATCACGTAGCTCGTGAACGGGTGGTAGAGCTGCTGGTAGCGCTCGTTGGGGGAGATCGCCGAGCGCAGGCCGGCCCGGGCCGAGGACGCGAACTCCTCGGTCGGCTGCTCGCGGAACACGCGGAACAGGTCCGTGGCCCGCTCGAGGTCGGCCCGCGACGCCGGATAGGCGAGCGTCAGCAGGCCCATGGCCAGCCCGATCACCACCGGGTCGACGCCGGACTGCTGCAGCGCCACCCAGGCGGCCAGCCCAAGCAGGGCGTGGATCAGGCCGTTGTGCACGCGGGCCTGGCGCACGGCGAGGAGCACCATCACCAGCAGCAGGGCCACGATCAGCGCGGTCGCGTCGACCGAGGTCGTGAACACGACTGCGATCACGACCAGCGCGACCAGATCGTCGACCACCGCCACGGTGAGCAGGAAGGCGCGCAGGCTGGGCGGAAAGCGCCGGCCGACGATGGCCAGCATCGCCAGCGCGAAGGCGGTGTCGGTGGACATGGCCGCGCCCCAGCCGCCGTGTCCGTCGCCGCCCGTGATCAGCAGGTAGATGCCCACCGGGACGACCATTCCGCCGACGCCGGCGAGCAGCGGCAGGGCCAGGCGGCGGCGGTCGCGGAGCTCCCCGAGATCGAACTCGCGCCTCGCCTCGAGGCCGATGACGAAGAAGAAGAAGGTCATCAGGCCGTCGTTGACCCACTGGCGGAGGTCCTGGCTGATGCCGCCGCCGCCGATGCGGACCGACAGGGCGGTTGACCACACGCGCGCGTACGAGCCGGCGTCGATGTTCGCCCACAGCAGGGCGAGCACGGCCCCCGCGGCGAGGACGGCCGCGCTGCCGCTCTGGGTGCGCAGGAAATTGCGCAGCGGCGCCTCCAGGTTGCGCGCCCAGGCCGTGCGTCCGGACAGCGGCCGCTGGCCCTCGGCGGGGCCAGCCGCGGGGGTGCTGTCGATCGGGATCTCGGCGCCGGTCACCGAGGGCCCAGCTTAGTCACCGATCGCCCGCCGTTCCCGGCCTCACCCTGGTCCAGCCGCGTACCAACGGCGGGCCGCCGCTAACATTGGACCCAAGATTTTCCGAACAGCGTGTGCGCCAACGCGCAAGGAGCCGAAATGCCAGCCACTGAACCGCTCGTCTTCGATGCCATCCGGACCCCCCGCGGCAAGGGCAAGGTGAACGGCTCGCTGCACACCAGCAAGCCGATCGACCTGGTCGTCGGCCTGATGCATGAGATGCTGAGCAGGAACGCCGAGCTCGATCCGAACCGGGTCGACGACGTCGTTCTGGGCTGTGTGTCACCGATCGGGGACCAGGGCGGCGACATCGCCAAGGCAGCCGCGATCAAGGCCGGCCTGCCCGACACGGTGTCCGGGGTCCAGCTCAACCGGTTCTGCGCCTCGGGGCTCGAGGCGGTGAACATCGCCGCCCAGAAGGTCGCCTCGGGCTGGGAGGATCTGGTCTTCGCCGGCGGCGTGGAGTCGATGTCGCGCGTGCCGATGGGCTCCGACGGCGGCGCCTGGGCGCTGGATCCGGAGACCAACTACGAGACCTCGTTCATCCCGCAGGGCGTCGGCGCGGACCTGATCGCCACGGTTGAGGAGTTCAGCCGCGAGGACGTCGATGCCTACGCGGCCCGCTCCCAGGAGCGCGCCGCAACCGCGCAGGCCGAGGGCCGCTTCAAGAACTCGGTCGTCCCCGTCCTGGACATCAACGACCACGTCGTCCTCGACCATGACGAGTTCATCCGTCCCGGGACCACGGTCGAGACGCTGTCGGGCCTGAAGCCCTCCTTCCAGGCCATGGGCGAGATGGGCGGATTCGACGCCGTGGCGCTGCAGAAATACCACTGGATCGAGAAGATCAACCACGTCCACACGCCCGGCAACTCGTCCGGCATCGTGGACGGTGCATCGCTGCTGGCGATCGGCAACGAGCAGACCGGCAAGGACCTCGGGCTCAAGCCCAGGGCGCGCATCCTCGCGACGGCGCTCAGCGGCGCCGACCCGACGATCATGCTGACCGGCCCGGCGCCCGCGTCCAAGAAGGCGCTCGCGAAGGCCGGGATCACGGTCGACCAGCTCGACCTGGTCGAGATCAACGAGGCCTTCGCCGCCGTCGTCCTGCGCTTCGTGCGCGACATGGGCCTCGACATGGAGAAGGTCAACGTCAACGGCGGCGCGATCGCGATGGGCCATCCGCTCGGCGCGACCGGCGGCATGATCCTCGGCACGCTCATCGACGAGCTGCATCGCACGGGCGGCCGCTACGGCCTGGCGACGCTCTGCGTCGGGGGCGGCATGGGCATCGCGACCGTGGTGGAGGCGATCTGAGCATGCGCGACACGATCCGCTACGAGCGGGGCGGCGACGGGATCGTCGTCCTCACGCTCGACGATC
>DASVYO010000130.1:0-77615 GCA_036392135.1 Solirubrobacteraceae bacterium | reverse complement strand
GGTAGAAGGCCGCGAACCCCAGAGCGGCCGAGAGCACGTGGGAGAAGAGCATCGTCGCGAACGGCAGCAGCACCGTTCCCAATCCGAGCGTGACCGCCACCGCGGCGCCCTGGCCGGAATCCCGGCGCTCGACCAGCCGGTAGGCCAGCAGCAGCGTGAGCGTGAAGGGCAGGACGCAGGCGAACAGGACCAGCAGATGGACCATCCCGATGCCGGTCGGCTTCACGACGCCGAGGACGCGGATCAGGTGATACACCGGCACCAGCAGGAAGCCCAGACCCGGTGCCTTGTCGGAATAGAAGTGCCCGTGGTAGAAGGCCCGGTCCTCGGTGGTGTTCCGGTACGGGTCGATGATCGGCGTGCCGTGGTCGAAGGCGCGGATCTGAGCGAAGTGGCTGAGCTCGTTCCAGCCGATCATGTGCTGCTCTATGGCGGCGGCCGCGAGCCCGCAGAAGAGGACCGCAAAACCCCCCCACCGCGTTCGCAGCGCGTGCTGGAGCGCAAGCATGCGACGTGACCCGTCCACGCGGTCAAGGTAGCCGAATATCTATGAATATCGGGTGAGGGCGGAGGCCGGCTACGACTTCACGGACGGCGCCGGGGCGGCCGCGCCGCGCGTGAATCCGCCGCCGCCGGTGAGGCGCGCGGCCAGGCCGACCGGGATGACGGTCAGCAGCAGGACCGCCACGACCACGACGTTCACCTCGGGAAGCTGCTGCCCGAGCCGGATCGCCCCGAAGATCCAGAGCGGCAGCGTGTTCTGGGCGCCGGCGGTGAATGTGGTCACGATGACCTCATCGAAGGACAGCGCGAAGGCCAGCAGCGCCCCCGACAGCAGAGCGGTGGAGAGCACCGGGACGGTGATCGTCCGGAACGCGAACCACCCGTGGGCGCCCAGATCGGCCGAGGCCTCGTACATCGATCCGGACTCGCGGCGGAGACGGGCGATCACGTTGTTGTAGACGACGACGATGCAGAACGTGGCGTGCCCGATGACGATCGTCAGCAGCGACAGGTTGATGCCGACGAACTGGAAGGCCGAGTTCAGGGCGATGCCGGTGATGATCCCGGGCAGCGCCAGCGGCAGGACGATCAGCAGCGACACGGCCTCGCGTCCGAAGAAGCGGTACCGGTGCACGCCGAATGCCGCCGCCGATCCGAGCAGCACGGCGATGGCGGTGGCCAGCGCCCCCGCCTTCAGCGACAGGACCAGCGCGGAGCGGACCTGCGGGTCGTTCCAGGCCACCGACAGCCAGCGGGTGCTGAGTCCGCTGATCGGCCAGCTCTGGACGTTTGACTTGTTGAACGCGTAGAGGCAGATGATCGCGATCGGCGCGAACAGGAACAGGAGCACGAGCACCACCCAGAGGCGGAGCAGGACGCGGGTCCAGATTCCCTCGATCACAGCGCCTCGAAGGCTCCCACCGACCGGGCGGCGGCCAGATACACCGACATGATCACGATCGGCACCAGCGCCAGGGCGGCCGCAAAGGGCAGGTTGTTGGCCGTGCCGATGTTCGAGTAGATGACGTTGCCGATGAACTGCGAATTCGAGCCGCCCACGAGCAGTGGCGTGATGAAGTCACCCAGCGTCAGAGCGAAGGTGAAGATCGAGCCGGCCACGACCCCGGGCAACGCCAGGGGCAGGACGACGCTGCGCAGGGTTCGCAGGCTCCGGGCGCCGAGGTCCCCCGAGGCCTCGAGCAGGGAATCCGGAATCCGCTCGATCGCGCCGTACACCGGGACGATCATGAACGGAAGCCAGATGTAGGAGAAGACGACCCACATGGCCGTGTTGGTGTAGCCGATGTCCAGGCTCCCCAGACCCAGCTTCTGAACCGTCCAGCTCAGCGTCCCGCCCCTCTGGAGGATCACGATCCACGCGTACACGCGCGCGAGGTAGCTCGCCCACAGCGGCAGCAGGACCGCCGTGAACAGGATCCTGCGCGCGCGGGGCGAGGCGACCCGCGCCATGTAGTAGGCGAACGGCATCGCGACGATCGCGTCGGTGATGGTGACGAGCGCTGCCATCTCCACGGTCCGGCCGATGATCGAGAGATAGGTCCCGGTGAACAGCTGGCTGAAGTTGGCCGTCGACCAGGTGTGCTCGAGCACGTTGGTCAGCGGGTTCACGGTCCAGAACGCCGTGACGAGCATCAGGGCCAGCGAGGCCAGATAGATGACCAGGAACCACAGCAGCGGTGGGGACAGGGTGAGCAGGCCCCGCAACCACGCCCGGCGCCACAGGAGGGCCGAGAGGCTGCGTGCCCGGCTGTGCCCGGCGGGCCGTGTCCCGGGCCCGGAACGTCCTGCTCCGGGCCCGGGAGCCTCGTCGCGGTTAGCGATCACGGACACGCGGCGGGGCCGTCAGCCGATGATCTGAGTCCAGGCTGAAACCCAGTTCTGGAAGGGCACACAGTTGCTCTGGCCGTTGCCGCACTGCGCCAGCGGTGTCTTCCAGAACTTGATCGTCTGGAAATAGGACTCCGGGGCGTTCTCGTGGTACGCGGCGCACGCGCCCTTCTGGAGCTTGTCCATGATCGGGCAGGACAGCTTGTTGGCCGGCGTCTCACCGAAGTACACCGCCTGCTCGGCCTGCACCTTGGGGGTCGTCGCCCACTGCATCCACTTGTAGGCGCAGTTGGGGTGCGGCGCCTGGGTGGCCAGCATCCAGGTGTCGGCCCAGCCGGTCGCGCCCTGGCTGGGGATCGTGTCGCCGACCGGCGCCCCGGCCGCCCGCAGGGTGTTGGTCTGATACGGCCATGCCGCACCGACCACCGTGCTGCCGCTCTGGAACAGCGAGATCTCCTGTGAGGCCAGATCCCAGTATTTCTTGATCAACGGGTGCTGGGACTTGAGCAGGGCCACCGTGGCGTTGAACTGAGGCTGGGTCAGCTCATAGGGATCGGTGATCCCCAGCTTGGGCTGGGTCTTCGACAGGTAGAGCGCGGCGTCGGCGATCTGGATCGGGTTGTTCGGCACCGTGACCTGACCCGCGTACTGCTTGTCGTAGAGGACCGCCCAGGAGCTGGGCGGCGTCTTGAAGGACTTGCTCGAGTAGAGGAGCACGTTCGGCCCGAACTCGTAGGAGACGCCATAGTGCTTGCCGCCGATGGTGTTGAAGGGCGGGGACTGCAGGAAGGAATGGAAGTCCTTCCAGGAGGGGATCAGCCCGATGTTGATCGGCCGAACATCGCCGCCATAGATCAGCCTCAGATCGGCGTCCCCCGAAGCGGAGACGAGGTCGTACTGGCCGCCGCCGCCATTGGCCATCAGCGAGACCATCTCGCTCGACGAGCCGGCGTACTTGGCGCTGACCTGGCAGCCGGTGGCCGCCTCGAACGGCTTGACCCACTGAGGTTGCGCGTAGCCCTCCCAGGCGATCAGGTTCAGGTGGCCCTCGCCCTTGCCGACGGACGAGGGGACGGGGGCGTTGGCCTCCGGTGCGGTCAGGCCGGCCGTGGGGCTTGACTGCCCGCCGGCGCTCGCGCCGCCACTCGAGGACTTCCCGCTGCTCCCGCCGCAGGCCGTTACCGCCAGGGCCACCGTCGCGACGATCACGACGAGCACTCCCCACCGCGTCCAGAGTCTCATCGATCCACCCACTCCTTCGGTTGCTGGATGTTCATTGGTCAGTGTTGGTCTGAGCTTCACTCGGTGAGGGCTCGCCGATCGCAAAGGTCTGGTCGTCCCGCCAGCTCACCGTGACGTGACGTCCGCGGGCGGCGAGCACGTCGGCGCCCGCCGTCTCCCGGTTCTGGCTGACCGCGGTCAGGGTTCCGCCCGCGTCCAGTTCGATCACGTACCGGGTGGCCATCCCCAGGTAGATGACGTCGTGAACCCGACCGCCCTCGGCGTGCTGGCCGGCGGGAGCGGGTTGATCGGAATCGGACAGCCGGATCTTCTCGGGTCGGATCGTGAAGCGCCGGCCGCCCCGCTCGAGAAGGTTCGAGACACCGATGAAGCCGGCCACGAATTCGCTCGCCGGCCGCTCATAGAGCTCGACCGGCGTGCCGAGCTGCTCGATGCTTCCGTTGTGAAGCACGACCAGGCGGTCGCTCATGGTCAGCGCCTCCTCCTGGTCATGGGTGACGAACACGAACGTGATGCCGACCTCGCGCTGGATCCGCTTCAGCTCCAGCTGCATCTCCTGGCGGAGCTTCAGGTCCAGCGCGCCCAGCGGCTCGTCCAGCAGCAGCACCTCGGGCTCGTTGGCGATCGCCCGCGCCAGCGCGACCCGCTGGCGCTGGCCTCCGGAGAGCTCGACCGGCTTGCGCTGGCCGTGCTCGGACAGTCGCACCATGTCCAGCGCGGCCTGAGCTTGGCGGCGGCGGTCGGCGCGGCCGACGCGCTTGACCCGCAGTCCGTACTCGACGTTCTCGAACACGTTCATGTGGGGGAAGAGCGCGTAATCCTGGAACACGGTGTTCACGCTGCGGGCGTAGGGCGGCTCGCGGGTCACATCGACGCCACCCAGAAGGACCGATCCCGCATCAGCGGCCACGAAGCCCGCGATGATCCTCAGCAGGGTGGTCTTGCCCGAGCCCGAGGGCCCGAGCATCGTGAAGAACTCCCCGCGAGCGATCTCCAGGTCGACCCCGGCCACCGCGGTCACGCCTCCGAACGTCTTGCGCACGCCGCGCAGGCTGACGGCCGGAGCGACCGCCTGATCGACGGGCTTGGCCCCGCCCTCACTCGGTGCGGCCGGTCGGCTCGCCATCGCCTCAGTCACCCCGGAGTGTCCGTTCTATCGGTGTCCGTCGGCGTCACGATGATCCTGAGCCAGCTCGTGTAGGGCGCGCAGCAGAGGGGTCCGGGCGGCCATGCCTATCTCCTCATTCGATGGCGGGTGTGGACGGCGCGATGCGCGGCAACCTATATCCCGGTCTGAGGTCCCGATTGGACAACGCGGGCTGCTTGCGCTGGCCACAATGACCGGCTCTTCATCGGGACGACGGACGAACTGCCCTCAGGGCGCCACGAGCCTCGGACGAGGAGGCGCACTCGCATACACGGGAGCGCGACCGTCAGTGCGACCGTGCCGTGCGCGGATCGAAGATGCTCGGCGGGAGCGCGTCTCCGGCGAGCAGTCGGCTCACGCGGTGCCCGCCGAAGATCGACGGTAGGAAGCCGACGCCGTTGCACCCGAGGTTGTAGAGCAGGGTCGGGTGCTCGGGGTGCGGGCCGACGACGCGGATCCCGCTGTCGTTGTAGCCCATCAGGCCGTGCCATTGGAAGTCGTAGGGCCGGCGCGGTGGACGCGTCGGCTGGGCGAACGGCCGCACCTCGTCGTCCATCGCGGTGAGCAGGGCTCCGGGGAACGGCACGTCGGGGCTGTAGACGGGCTCGTGGAACGGGTATTCCGGGCCGCCCATGCAGCTGAGCGTGACGGCATCCTCGTCCCGGTCGTAGGTGCGTCGCGTCACGTAGACATATGCGGTGTCCCCGCCGATGATCGTGTTGCGGATGTAGCTCATCGCGGCCGGAGTTCGGGGCTCGCTCTCGACGAAGGCGGCCATGTAGGCAACGCGTCCGGTGATCTCCTGGTCGGTGGCGAGCCGGACCGGCGTCCCGGCGCCGTCGACGACGGTGTGGTCGACGAAGCCGTTGGTGCAGAGCACGACCGAGCCCGCCGAGATGTCGTGACCGCCGGCCCGGAGGTTGGCGCGGTCCTCGCCGATCGCGATGTGCGTGACCCGGGTGTGATCGGCGAACCGGAACCGTCCGGGGTAGCTGTGCTCCATGTAGCCGAGCACCTGCTGGCAGAGCAGACCGCTGTTCGCGCAGCCCTTGAGGTCGGACAGGACGGCGCGGTAGCGGTCGTCGTCGATCTCGAGCAGGTCGGCGATTCGGGCCTGGGGGACGACCTCGTAGAGACCGTCGAACGCGGCCGGAAGGTCATCGAGGAAGTCCGCCGTCTCGGCGATGAAGCACCGCTCCGTGCGCCATCCGCCGCGCCGCCGGATGAGGTTGTTGCGCAGGTGGATCTGGAGGTGATGGAGATTGAACATCCCCATGTGGCCATCGAACCGCTCGACGCGCCCGGTCGCTCCGCTCTCGGCGACCATCAGGTCGAACAGCTCGTGCGCGGTGTCGAGGCCGCGCTGAGCCTCGACCGCGGGCTGGAGGCCGAACTCGTCTGCGATGGCCGACAGCGGCCGCTCGAAGTAGGTCGTCATCTGACCGGCGTTGCGACCGGTCGCGCCATGGGCGACGCGGTCGCGCTCTACGAGGAGCACCGTGTGCGCGGTGTGGCGCAGGATGAAGAACGCCGTTGCGACCCCGGCGATCCCGGCCCCGACGATGGCAATGTCGGTCGTGACGTCGCCGTCCAGGGGCCGGGGTGGACCGTGCGCGGCGAGTTGCGCCAGCCATGGGGAACGGGTCGGCTGATCCGGGTAGGCGAACGGCCCGGTGATCCGTTCCGCACTCATGTCATCACCGCGGCATCGTATAGGTACCGCTGGCCGCAGATCCAGGCTGGGGTTCTGCCGAGTTGCTCAGCGGCCGCCCCACCGTCGGCGATTGGGCCGGCGTCGGGCGGTCGCGGCGCGGACCATCGCGCCTCCAGGTCCGAGTTACGAAAAAGCCCCGCATGCGCGGGGCTTTTTCCAGTGCGCCCGAGAGGACTCGAACCTCCACGGACCATTCAGTCCACAAGGCCCTCAACCTTGCGCGTCTACCAATTCCGCCACAGGCGCGTGGGCGGGCAGTATAGCCCCGGGTGCAGGATCTTCCCGGTTGTGTCCGTCCGTCGGCCGCGCTACATTCACGAACACATGTTCGTAGAGGGCCATGGTGGCCGATCCGACCAAGGAGTTCCCGCATGGACCTGACCAAGCGACAGCAGGAGATCTTCGACTTCATCAAGCGCTACTCGGCCAAATACGGCTATCCGCCCACGGTCAGGGACATCGGCAAAGCGGTCGGTCTGGCCTCGTCCTCGACCGTGCACGCCCACCTGGCCAACCTGGAGCGGATCGGCCTGTTGCGCCGGGATCCGACCAAGCCCCGGGCGATCGAGATGCTGGACAAGGCCGCCGCCGGCGTGCGGCACCTGGTCAATCCCGGCCTGCCGCTGGTCGGTCATGTGGCCGCGGGCCAGCCGATCCTCGCCGAGGAGAACGTTGAGGAGTACATCCAGACGCCGGGCTTCGTGGGCGGTGATGACGGGGAGTACCTGCTGCGCGTGCGCGGGGAGTCGATGAAGGACATCGGGATCCTCGAAGGCGACCTGGTCGTGGTCCGGCCGCAGGAGACCGCCGCCGACGGAGAGATCGTCGTGGCGCTGGTGGGGGAGGAGGCGACCGTGAAGCGGTTCTTCCAGGAGGCCGACCACGTGCGCCTGCAACCCGAGAACTCGACGATGGAGCCGATCCGCAGCCGTGACGTGAGGGTGTTGGGGCGCGTCGTCGGCCTGATGAGGAACATCTCGTGAGCACCCTGTCCCTCGCTCCGCCGCGGTCGCGGGAGCTGGGCGGCGAGCCGACCCTGGATGAGCAGCTCACCAGGGTGTGGGAGGGACTCGCCGCCCATCAGCCCGCTGCGTGCCCGTTGTGCACCGGCGAGATGGTCCCGCTCTACGGCGCCCACGCCCGGCCGGTGGGCGGTCGCTGCCGGGACTGCGGGACGACCTTCAGCTGACTCGAACCCGGCGCTATCCTGGCCATGCGCAGGCTGAGCAGTCGCGGAGGTTCGCCTTCGAGGAAAGTCCGGACATCACAGGGCAGGGTGGTTGGTAACGCCAACCCGGGGAAACCCGCGGGAAAGTGCCACAGAAAAGACACCGCCTAAGCCTGGGGCCGCTGCAGAGCCTCAGGCCGGTAAGGGTGAAATGGTGCGGTAAGAGCGCACCGGCGTCGCGGTGACGCGGCGGCCAGGTAAACCCCACCCGATGCTAGGCCAAGCAGGACCGTAGGTGGCCCGCCTAGGTCCGGGTAGGCCGCTCAGATGGATGACTGCTCTCGACAAGATCCGGCTTACAGGCCTGCTAAGGGAAAGCCCCGCTCCGGCGGGGCTTTCCTATGCGGCCGCGACCCGCCGCAGGGCTTCACCGTCCAGCCGGTGAAGCTCCCATTCGGAGAGCCGGCGCGCGCCCAGCTTGGCGTAGAAGCTCAGGGCCGGGTCGTTCCAATCCAGCGCGTTCCATTCCAGGCGCGCGCACCCCCGCTCAACGGCCACTGCGGCCACGTGCGCCAGCAACCGGTGGCCGACCCCGGCGCGGCGCTGCGCCACCGGTACGTAGAGGTCCTCGAGCCAGATTCCGGGCCGGCACTCCCACGTCGAGAAGGTGCCGTGGAACAGCGCGAAGCCCACCACGTGATCATCGATCTCGGCGATCAGCGCCTCCGCCGACGGGGCCGGGCCGAACAGCGCCTCGCGCAGCAGCTCCGGTGTGCCCGTGACCTGATCGGGCGCGCGCTCGTACTCGGCCAGCTCGACGATGAAGGCGTAGATCTGCTCCACGTCGACCGGGCGGGCGGCGCGAATCCGGACCTGTGCCCCCGCCCCCGCCCCGGTCGCGGTCGAGCTCACTCGGCGTCGGGTGGATCGATCTCGCGCTTCAGGATCTTGCCCGTGGGTCCCTTGGGGAGCTCCTTCACGAACCAGATCTGGCGCGGGTACTTGTAGGCGGCAACCTGCTCCTTGACGTAGTCGCGCAGCTCGGACTCGCTGACGCTCTCGCCGTCCTTCAGGGCCACGGCGGCGCCGACCTCCTCGCCGTACTCGTCGTGGGGAACGCCGAGAACGGCCGCCTCGCGCACGGCGGGGTGCTCGTAGAGGATCTCCTCGATCTCCCGGGGATAGACGTTGTAGCCCCCGCGGATGATCATGTCCTTCTTGCGGTCGACGATGAAGAAGTAACCGTCCTCGTCCACCGTGGCCATGTCGCCGGTGTGGAGCCAGCCGTCCTTGATCGTCTCAGCCGTCGCGTCATCCCGGTGCCAGTAGCCCTTCATCACGTTGTGGCCCTTGATGACGATCTCGCCCACCTCGCCCTGCGGGACCTCGTTGCCGTCCTCGTCCACGGCCTTCATCTCGACGCCCTCGATCGGGGTGCCGATCGAGCCCGCCTTGCGCTCCCGGTCGGGATGGTTGAACGAGGCCACCGGCGAGCTCTCAGACAGCCCGTAGCCCTCCAGCACCTTGCAGCCGAAGGCCTCCTCGAATCCGCGCAGAAGCTCGACCGGCATCGCCGAACCACCCGAGGCGCACAGCTTCAGCGACGACGTGTCGTACTTCTCGCGCCCCTCGAGATGCAGCATCGCGCCGTACATGGTGGGGACGCCCTGGAAGATGTTGACCTTGTCGCGCTGGATGATCTCGAGCGCCGTGGCCGGGTCGAAACGGGGGATCAGGGTCAGCGTCCCGCCGCCGCTGACCGTGGCGTTCATGCCGCACGTCTGACCGAAGGAGTGGAATAGGGGCAGGGCTCCGAGCACGACCGCCTCGGCCCCGAGGCTGAACAGCGCCTGGGAGGCCTGGGCATTGCGCGTCAGGTTGGCGTGCGTCAGCTCGGCTCCCTTGGGCTGACCGGTGGTGCCCGAGGTGTAGAGGATCACCGCGGTGTCCGTGTCCGCGGTGCCGGCCCAGTCCTCCAGCGGCGCGGCCGCCCCGACCTGGTTCTCGAACCGGCCGGGCTCCACGAGCAGGCACTGCGCCCCCGCCTGCTCGGCACCGGCGGCGGCGGCTTCGGCGAAGCCGTGCCAGGCGAACAGCAACCTCGCGCCCGGGTCCTTGAGATAGAAGGCCACCTCGCGCTTCTTGAGCAGCACGTTCATGGGGACGACGATGCCGCCGGCCCGCAGGATCCCGTAGTAGATGACCGGGAAGTAGGGGACGTTCGGCAGCATGATCCCGACCCGGTCACCGGGCGTGAAGCCGTGCTCACGGAGCAGCCCGGCGACGTGCGCGCTGGCCCCGGCCAGCGCGGCGTAGGTCAACTCGGCGTCGTCGAGCTTGATGGCGACGTGGTCGGGCTCGCGCTCGGCCGCCTCCCTCAGCAGTCCAGCCAGGTTCATGGCGTCACTCCCCGTGGAATTCGGGGCGCCGCTTCTGCATGAAGGCCACGACCCCCTCGACAAAGTCCTTTGACTCGGCCCGCTGCTGCTGGGCGAGCGCCTCGAGATCGAGCAGCTCCTCAAAGCCGGCGTAGGCGCGGGCGTTGATCGTGCGCTTGATCGTCGCGTGGGACCCCGGCGGCCCGGCCGCCAGCCGGGCGGCGAGCTCGCCGGCGCGGCTGGTCAGCTGGTCATCGGCCAGCACCTCGTTGATCAGGTTCCAGCGCTCCGCCTGCTCGGCGCTGATCCGCTCCCCGAGATAGGCCATCTCGAAGGCCCGGGCGTGGCCGGCCCGGGCCACCAGGCTCTGGGACACGCCGCCGTCGAGGCCGAGACCGATGTTCACGAAGGCGAGCAGGAAGTAGGCCGAGCGGGCGGCCAGCACGAGGTCCGCGGCCAGGGCCAGCGAGCAGCCGATGCCCACGGCCGGGCCGTTGACCGCGGCGATCACCGGCTTGGGAATCGTCCGCACCCGCAGGATCAGCGGGTTGTAGACCTCGCGCAGCGGGCTGAGGACGTCCATCGCGCCGTCGCTGCCCAGCTCCCCGCCGGCCTTGAGGTCGGCCCCCGACGAGAAGGCACGGCCGGCGCCCGTCAGCACGATCGCCCGCAGCGACGGATCGTCAGCCACCTCGTCGAGCGCGGCCATCATGTCGCGACCCAGCTGGCGGGTCCAGGCGTTCAGCGCCTCCGGGCGGTTCATCGTCACCCAGGCGACGCCGTCCGCGGAGGTCAGATCCACCGTTTCGAGGTTCACCGTGCTCATCGTGCGGGCGGACAATAGCGCGGCGCGCCGGGCGCACGAGGCGCTCCGGAGGACATTTACGGGAAGATGTAGCCGACGGTGGAGCTCGTGCCCAAAAGCCTCATCCGCCCGGTCAGCCGGCTCGGCGCCGCGGCCCAGAACGCCCTCGAGGTGGCGCGCTTCGGCGGGCTGACGACGGATGAGGAGCCCTCTCCCTACGAGGTCGTCGCCGAGCACCGTGTCTACCGGTTGCGCCGCTACTACGGGGATCAGGACGGGGGCCGGCCGCCCATCCTGCTCGTACCGCCGCTGATGCTGGCGGCCGAGATATACGACGTCTCCCGGGCGACCAGCGCCGTCACCACGCTGCATGCGGGCGGCGTCGATCCGTGGGTGGTCGACTTCGGGGCGCCCGAGCGGGAGGAGGGGGGACTCGAGCGCACGCTGGCCGATCACGTCGTGGCCGTCGCCGACGCCGTTGCACGGGTCCGCGCCGCCACCGGCCGCGACGTGCATCTCGCGGGCTACTCCCAGGGGGGGATGTTCTGCTATCAGGCCGCGGCCTACCTGCGCAACCACGGCCTCAGCTCGGTGATCACGTTCGGCAGTCCGGTGGACACGCGCCTGGCCATGCCCTTCGGGATGCCCGAACAGCTGGCCTCGGGTCTGGCCGGGCTGATCGTCGATGGGGTGCTGCGCGGCGGGGCGCTGCCCGCCTGGGCCAGCCGCACCGGCTTCCGCCTGCTCGACCCCGTCAAATCGGCCCGCAGCCGGATCGAGTTCCTGCTCCAGCTCCACGACCGCGAGGCGCTGCTGCCCCGCGAGGGCCAGCGGCGTTTCCTGGAGGCCGACGGCTGGGTGGCCTGGCCCGGGCCGGCGATGGCCGACTTCCTGCATCAGTTCATCACCCACAACCGGATGCTCGAGGGCGGCTTCGTCATCAATGACCGGCTGGTCACGCTGGCCGACATCAGCTGTCCGATCCTGTCGGTGGTCGGCACGGTGGATGAGATCGCCCCCGCGCCCGGCGTCCGGGCCATCCGCATGGCCGCGCCGCGGGCGGAGGTCTACGAGCTGTGCCTGGCGGCCGGTCACTTCGGCCTGGTCGTGGGCTCGACCGCCAACGCCGAGAGCTGGCCGACGGTGGCCAGATGGGCGCGCTGGCGGGATGGGGAGGGCGAGCCGCCCGAGGCGGTGAGTGAGATTCCCGATGACCCCGGGGCCGAGCTCGTCTCTCCCGCGGGGGTGCGCAACCGGGTCGGCTACGGCCTGGAGCTGGCGGGCGCGGTCGGCAACGGGCTGGCCCGCTCCCTGGCCGGCACCGCCCGCCGCACGGCCCGGGGCATGCGGGAGCTCGGCCGCGAGGCCGCGGGGCAGCTGCCGCGGCTGGCCCGTCTCGAGCAGGTCCAGCCGGGGACCCGGATCTCGCTCGGCCTGCTCGTGGAGGAGCGCCGGCGCCGTGACCCCGAGGACATCTTCTTCCTGTTTGAGGATCGCGCCCACAGCTCCCGGGCCATCAACGAGCGGATCGACAACGTCGTGCGCGGCCTGATCTCGATCGGCGTGCGCCAGGGCGAACACGTCGGCGTGCTGATGGGCGTGCGGCCGAGCGCGCTGGCTCTGACCGTGGCCATCAACCGCCTGGGCGCGGTGGCGGTGTTGCTGCGCCCGGACGGCGACACGGCGCGCGAGGCCGAGCTCGGCCAGGTGCAGCGCATCATCGCCGACCCGGAGCGGGCCGCTGACGCCGCCGGACTCGGCACCGTGCACACGTTCGTGCTCGGCGGAGGCGGGGGTCCGCGCGAATTGGACGTCAACCTGACCGCCGACATGGAGCAGATCGATCCTGGACGCGTGCAGCTCCCCAAGTGGTACCGGCCCAACCCCGGCCGGGCCGGCGATCTCGCCTTCATCCTGTTCACCGGTGAGCGCGAGGAGACTCGCATGAGCCGGATCACCAACGGCCGCTGGGTCACCTCGGCCTTCGGCACCGCCTCCTCCGCCGCTCTGTCCGGGGGCGACACCGTCTACAGCGTCACCCCGCTGTACCACCCCTCCGGCCTGATGATGAGCATCGGCGGGGCGATCGCGGGCGGGGCCCGGCTGGCCATGGCCACCCGGTTCGAGCCCGCCACCTTCTGGGAGGAGGTGCGCCGATACGGCGTGACCGTGGCCTCCTACACGTGGACGCTGCTGCACGACCTGGTCGAGGCTCCGCCGCACCCGGGCGAGCGCTATCACCCCCTGCGGCTGTTCATCGGCTCGGGCATGCCCAGTGGCCTGTGGCGGCGGGTCGAGCGGCGCTTCGCTCCGGCCCGCGTGCTCGAGTTCTACGCCTCGACGGAGACGGGCGCGATCCTGGTCAACCTGCGCGACGCCAAGCCCGGCTCGATGGGCCGACCGCTGCCGGGGAGCCCCGAGGTCCGGATCGCCGCCTATGACGCCGACAGCGGTCAGCTGATCCTGGGCGAGGACGGCTTCGTCAAGACCTGCGGCACCGACGAGGTCGGGATGCTCCTGGTCCGGGCGCGGACCCGTGAGACGACCGCGACGCTGGCGCTGCGGGGGGTGTTCGCCCGCGATGACGCCTGGCTGGCCACCAGCGACCTGTTCCGCCGCGATGCGGATGGTGACTACTGGCGGATGGACGGGGTGAGACAATTCGTGCGCGGTCGCCGGGGACCGGTGTTCACGACGCCGATCCGGGACGCGCTCAGCGATCTGCCCGCCGTCGATCTCGCGGTCGCCTATGGCGTCCGGCCGGCCCGCCGCAAGTCAGACGTGGCCATCGCCGCGGTCACGCTGCGCGAGGGCTACGAGCTCACCGCGGAGGATCTGGCCGCCGCCGTCGGCGGCCTTGACCCCGACAGCCGGCCCGAGATCGTGCAGGTCCTGGACTCGCTCCCGGTCACCACCTGGTACCGGCCGATGACCGGCCCCCTGCGCGAGGCGGGGATGCCGGAGCCGGGGGAGGGGCGGGAGATCTGGAAGCTCGAGCGCGGGCGCCGGACCTATCGCCGGCTCGAGGCCCCGGTCGCGCGCCCCAGCTGATCGCCGGTCGCGTCCGCCGACGCTCAGCCCGTGGGCAGCGACTCGCCCGAGTACAGCTTGAGGATCTTGATCGACCCGGGCGGAGCGGCACGGATGCAGAGCTCGCACAGGACGCACTCGTCGAGGTTGTCCTGGACCAGCTCGACGCCGGTCTGTCCGACCTTGAAGATGTCCACCGGGCAGACGTCGGCGAGCTTCCTGGCCAGGTCGAGATCCGCGCCGGCCGTGGGGTCGATCTCAACGTCGATGAACGTGCCGGCCATTACGCAGTCACTCCCAGCTTCTCCTTGACCAGGCCCGGGATGTCCTCGATCCGCTCGGCGACCGTGATCCCGGCCTGGGCCAGGCGGGCGATCTTCTCGGTCGCCGTGTCCTCCTTGCCCTCCACGATCGTGCCGGCGTGGCCGAAGCTCATGCCCGGCATCTCGTCCATGAAGCGCCCGGCCATGAAGGCGACGATCGGCAGGCGGGAACCTGACTCGGTCACCCAGCGGGCCAGTTCGGCCTCCATGCGGCCGCCGGGCTCGGTGTAGATGACGATCGCCTCGGTGTCCTGATCGGCCTCGAACAGGGGCATCAGCTCCGCATAGCTCGAGCCGATGATGGCGTCACCGCCGATTGACACGGCGGTCGACACGCCGAGGCCGGCCGCGCTCAGCGTCGAGGACATCTCGGTGGTCATCCCTCCCGAGCGCGACACCACGCCGACGGGACCGCGTCGGTAGGACTTGGCCGCGTCCTTGGCCGGGCCGCCGATGCCGCCCATCTTGATCACGTCGGGGACGATGATCCCCAGGCAGTTGGGACCGATGATCCGCGCTCCGCGCTCGGCGGCCACCTCGACCATCTCGGCCACGTCCCGGCGCGGGATGCGCTCGGTGACGATCACGACCAGCTTGACGTCGTTCTCGAGCGCCTCCAGCACGGCGTCCTTGGTGAAGGCGGGGGGGACGGTGACCACCGAGCCGTCGATCGGCCCGCCGTTGTGCGCGACGGCCTGGGCGACCGTGTCGAACACGGGCACGCCGTGGACGTCACGACCGAGCCGGCCCGGGGTGACGCCCCCGACGATCTTGGCGCCCGTGCCGTAGTCGAGGCACTCGCGGGTCAGGTTGACGGCCTCGCGACCGGTGATGCCCTGGACGATGAACGTCGTATCGGAGTCGATCAGGATGCTCATGCTTCGACTCCCTGGATGCGCTCGACCGCACGCCGGGCGGCCTCGTTCAGCGACACCGAGCGGTCGGCGTAGGGAACACCGTAGTGCTCGAGGATCTTGAAGCCCTCTTCCTCCCATGCGCCCGGGATACGGAAGATGGCGATCTTCTCGGCCGGGTCCAGGCCGAGCTCGAGGCAGGCCTTGATGACCCCTCGGGCGACGATGTCGACGCGGGTGTTGGAGACGATCGACATCATCACCGCGATCTTGTCCACACCGGGCTTCTGGAGGACGAGCCTGGCCAGCCCGCAGGCCTTGGCCACCGATGGGTTGCCGCCGATCTCGCAGTAGTTGGCCGGGTCGCCGCCGTGGGCGCGGACGGCATCGAACAGGGTCAATGAGCCGCCGCCGGCTCCGATGACCAGCCCCAGGTTGCCGTCGAACTCCGTCACGTTGCCGGCCACACCCCGGTGGTCCTGGGCGTCGACCTCCTCACCGGCGAGCTCGAAGGGGGTCGCTTCACGGGCCTGGCGGGTCTCCTCATCGCCGACCCCCAGCTCCTTGAGCAGGGCCTTCTGGCGCGGGCGGGCCTCGTTCTCCATGTCCATGTGGGCGTCGAGGGCCACGAACGAGCCGTCGGTCAGTGCGCCGAGCGGGTTGATCTCGGCCAGGGTCATGTCGTAGGTCAGAAACAGCCGCGCCAGCCGGGCCAGGATCGGCGTCAGCCGGTTCAGCGCGGAGCCGGTGATGCCCAGCGAGGCGATGACCTGCTTGGCCTGCCAGTCCGAGAACGGCGTGCGGGTCGAGAAGTGGCCCCGCGCGACATGGTCGGGGTGCTCCTCGGCCACCTGCTCGATGTCGATGCCGCCCATGTCGGAGAACAGCATCACGGGGCGCTTGCGGATCCCGTCCCAGACGACGCCCGCGTAGTACTCGTGTTCGACCTCGGCCCGCGAGTCGACCAGCACGCCGCGGGGCATGTGACCGTTGATCTCCAGGGCGAGAACGTGCTCGGCGTGGGTGGCCGCCTCATCCGGCGTGTCGGCGAACTGCACGCCGCCGGCCTTCATCCGGCCGCCGGTCAGGACCTGGGACTTGATGACCACGGGACCGCCGATCTCGGTGGCGATCTCTCGCGCTTGCTCGGCGGTGGTGGCGAAACCGTGCTTGGTGACGGGGATCCCGGCCTTGGCCACGATCGCCCGCGACTCGAACTCGAAGAAACGCATGGGCGGCGGGGGAGCCTAGCGAGCCTGGACCCGGCGGAGCAGTCAGCCCATCCATAAGCAAGTCAGTCGAATTAGTGATATACGTTTATCCAGCAAAGTCAATCGACTAACTTGTCTTTACGTTGAGAGGAACCGGATGACGCATCGACCTCAGCCTTCGCCCGCTCGCGCGATGATCGGATCGGCCCTGGCCGCAGCGGCCGCCCTGGCCCTCACCGGCTGCGGCGGATCCTCGGACGCGGCGACCGGCGCCGGCCACTCCGCGGTCTCCGGTGGAACGGGGGGCGGCGCCAGGACGCAGCTCCAGCTCGTGGGCTACTCGACGCCCAAGAAGGCCTACGACGCGCTGACGGCGGCGTTCGCCCAGACCGCAGCCGGCAAGAGCGTCGGCTTTGGCCTGTCGTTCGGTGCCTCCGGCTCCCAGAGCCGCGCCGTCGACTCGGGTCAGCCCGCCGACGTGGTCGCGTTCTCGACCACGCCGGACATGACGCGCCTGGTCAAGGACAAGCTCGTCGCCTCGAACTGGAACGCCAACCCTGAGAAGGGCTTCTCGAGCGATTCGGTCGTGGTCATGGTCGTCCGCAAGGGCAACCCCAAGCACATCAGCGGCTGGGCTGACCTGGTCAGGAAGGGCGTCGAGGTGATCACCCCGAACCCGTCGACCTCGGGCAGCGCCCGCTGGAACATCCTGGCCGGCTACGGGGCCCAGCTCAAGGCGGGCAAGTCCCCCGCGCAGGCCCTGGCCTACGTCCGCACCCTGCTGACCAAGAACGTGAGCGTGCAGGACTCCTCGGCCAGCTCGGCGCTGCAGACCTTCACCAGCGGCAAGGGCGACGTCCTCCTGGACTACGAGTCGGACGCGATCGCAGCCGAGAAGGCCGGCGACGCGATCCAGTACGTGATCCCGAAGCAGACGATCCTCATCCAGACCCCGATCGCGGTGACCGCCAAGTCCGCCCACGCGGCAGCGGCCAAGGCATTCCTGGCCTACCAGTGGTCGACGGCGGGCCAGAAGATCTGGGCCCAGGAGGGCTACCGGCCCGTGCTGTCCTCGGTGGCCAAGCAGTTCAGCGCGAAGTTCCCCACGCCACCAGAGCTGTTCGACATCAAGTTCCTGGGCGGCTGGAAGAAGGTCAAGAAGGAGTTCTTCGATCCGGCCGGCGGTGCTATCACCAAGATCGAGCAGGCCGCGGGGGTGCCCACTGCCTCCAGCTAGCGCATACGCGGCGCCGACGGCGCCCCCGGCGCGGACTCCGACCCGGCGGCGAGCTCGCCTGAGCTCCCGCCGGCCGGGTCTGGGCCTCGGTCTGTCCACGCTCTATCTGAGCGTGATCGTGCTCATCCCGCTCGCCGCCGTGGTCGTCAAGGCGGTGACCCAGAGCCCGAGCGCGTTCTGGGCCTCGGTCACCAGTCCGGTGGCCCTCAGGGCGCTCGAGCTGAGCCTCGGGGTCTCGGTGCTGGTGTCGTTGATCGGCGCGGTGATGGGGACCGTGGTGGCGTGGGTGCTCGTTCGCGACGACTTCCCCGGCCAGCGCATCCTCAACGCGCTCATCGACCTGCCGTTCGCGCTGCCGACGGTCGTGGCCGGCATCACGCTGCTTTCCCTCTACGGCCCGGACAGCCCGTTCGGGGTCCACCTCGCCTTCACGCGGGCCGCGGTGCTCGTCGCGCTCCTGTTCGTGACCCTGCCGTTCGTCGTGCGCTCGGTCCAGCCCGTGCTGATGGAGCTCGACCGCGGGGTCGAGGAGGCGGCGGCGTCGCTGGGCGCCTCCAGCGGCGTGACCTTCCGGCGCATCGTGCTGCCCGCCCTGCGGCCGGCCATCCTGTCCGGCGCGGCCCTGGCCTTCGCCCGCTCGGTGGGCGAGATCGGCTCTCTGATCGTGATCGCGGTCAATGTCCCGATCGCCAGCACCGTCATCTACGACAACATCGAACAGGACTCCCCGCAGGCCGCCGCATCGCTGTCGCTGGTCCTGATCGTGCTCTCGCTGCTGGTGCTCGTGATCATCCGCCGCGTCGGAGGCCGAGTTGCTCATTAGCCGCAAGGCCCGGCTGTCGCTGCGCGCGGTGGCCCTGCTCTATCTGTTCCTGCTCTTGCTCCTGCCCGTGATCGTCGTGTTCATCAAGACGTTCGAGCACGGCTTGTCCGTCGCCTGGGCCTGGATCACGACGCCGGCGGCGGTCAGCGCGCTGTGGCTGACCCTGTTGGTCGCCGTGATCGCCGTACCGCTCAACACGGTCTTCGGCGTCGTCTGCGCCAACGTCCTCGTACGCCGCCGCGGGCGGGCCGCGGCCGTCCTCGACGCGCTGATCGACCTCCCGTTCCTGGTCTCGCCGGTGATCGTCGGCCTGGCTCTGATCCTGGTCTACGGGATCCACGGCTGGTTCGGCACCTGGTTTGCCAGCCAGGGGATCCAGATCATCTACGCGCCGGCGGGCATGGTGCTGGCCACGATCTTCGTCTCCCTGCCGTTTGTCGTGCGCGAGGTTGCTCCCGTGCTGGCCGAGATCGGTGATGAGCAGGAGCAGGCCGCGGCCACGCTCGGCGCCTCGCCATGGCAGACGTTCTGGCGGATCACCCTGCCGTCGATCCGCTGGGGGCTGGCCTACGGCGTGGTGCTCTCGACTGCCCGGGCGCTGGGCGAGATCGGCGCCGTGCTCGTCGTGTCATCCCTCGTCGCCGGCCAGACCCTGACCTTGCCGCTGCTCGTCTCCCAGCGCTACGACCAGCTCGGACCCGGATCGATCACCGGCGCCTACGCCGCGGCTACCGAGCTGGCCGTCATCTCGCTGCTCGTGCTGCTGGTGATGACCGCCCTTTCCCCAAGGAGGAAAGACGCTCAATGACCATCGAGATCGACACCATCGCCAAGCAGTTCGGCGCTTTCACCGCTCTGCAGGACGTGTCCCTGGAGGTACCCGAAGGCTCGCTGACCGCACTGCTCGGCCCGAGCGGATCGGGCAAGTCGACACTCCTGCGGATCATCGCCGGCCTGGAGACGCCCGACACCGGAAGCGTGCTCATCAATGGGGATGACGTGAGCCATGTCCCCCCCCAGAAGCGCGGAATCGGCTTCGTGTTCCAGCACTACGCCGCCTTCACCCACATGACCGTGCGCGACAACGTGGCCTTCGGCCTGCGGATCCGCAAGCGGCCCAAGGCCGAGGTCCGCGAACGGGTGGACGAGCTGCTCGGGCTCGTGGGCCTGGCCAAATGGTCAGAGCAGCGCCCCTCACAGCTCTCGGGCGGCCAGCGCCAGCGCATGGCCCTGGCCCGGGCGCTGGCCGTGGCCCCCAAGGTGTTGTTGCTGGACGAGCCGTTCGGTGCTCTCGACGCCACGGTCAGGGCGGAGCTCCGCAGCTGGCTGCGGCGCCTGCATGACGAGCAGCACGTGACCACCGTCCTGGTCACCCACGACCAGGAGGAGGCGATGGAGGTCGCGGACCGGATCGCGGTCATGAGCGCCGGACGGATCGAGCAGGTCGGCCCGCCGCGGGAGCTCTACGACCGGCCGGCCAGCGACTTCGTGATGGGGTTCGTCGGGCCGGTCAGCCGCCTGGGCGGAAAGCTCGTCAGACCGCACGATTTGAGGATCACGCTGGAGCCGGGGCCGGGGCGCATCGAGGCGCAGGTGCGACGCGTGGTGCACCTGGGCTTCGAGGTCCGCCTCGAGCTCGCCCTCCCCGACGGCTCACTCGCGAGGGCGCAGCTGACCCGGGATCAGGCGCAGGCCCTCGAGCTCGGGGCGGGCGACACCGTCTACGCCCGGCCGCCGGCCGGCGTGACCCTCGATTCCACGCTGCGCGGTGAGCTCAGCCGTGGGCCAGGCGGGGCCGCGGTGGGCGCCGCCACCGAGGCACGCTGACCCGAGGCACCCCGGTCAGCGAGTGACCCAGGCCCCGGGGTCCTCGGTCAGCGCGTCGATCGAGGCGGGCAGGTTGTCGGCGGCGATGTCGGCGATCGTCACCTGCTCGACCACGCGGCGGAGGTTGACTCGAACCGCGATCCAGACCCGGGGCAGGGCGCCGGCCACGCCCGGGTAGTCGGCCTCCTCGGGCGGGGCCCCGCGCACGCTGGCCAGCGGCCCCTCGACGGCCCGGATCACATCGGCCACGGTCAGCTCCGCGGCCGGCTTGGCCAGGCGAAAGCCACCCTCGGCGCCGCGGTGGCTGCGGACGATGCCCGCGTGGCGCAGCTCGCCGAGGATGTTCTCCAGGAAGTTGAGCGGGATTCCCTGGGCATTGGCGATGCGCTCGGCCTTGACCGGCTTCTCCGTGTCGGCCAGCGCGGCCAGCTCAACCACCGCGCGAACGGCATAGTCCGCTTTGGCCGAGATCCGCATCCTGCCCCCGAACCCTACGCGGTCGCCGGGCTGAACCCGTAGGCCTCGGCCAGTTCGGGGTCGCGCTCGGCCAGCATCTCGGCCAGCTCGACCATCACCTTGCACTGCTTCCAGGTCGCGTCGTCCTGCATCTTGCCGTCGATCATGTGGACCCCACGGCCGTCGGGGATCGCCTCCAGCACCCGCTTGGCGAACAGGACCTCGTCCGGGTCGGGGCTGAACACCTTCTTGGCGATGCCGATCTGGACCGGGTGCAGGGACCAGGCGCCGACGCAGCCGAGCAGGAAGGCGGCCCGGAACTGCGTCTCGCAGCCGACCACGTCCTTGATGTCGCCGAACGGCCCGTAGAAGGGCAGGATGCCCGCCGACGTGCAGGCGTCGACCATCCGGGCGATCGAATAGTGCCACGGGTCCTGCTGGACGCTGGCCCGCGGCGCCTCGAAGTTGTTCGGATCGGGGTCCTCGATGGACCGGTAGCCGGGGTGGCCGCCGCCCACGCGTGTCGTCTTCATCCGGCGCGAGGCGGCCAGGTCCGCCGGGCCGAAGCTCATGCCCTGCATGCGGGGGCTGGCGCTGGCGATCTCCTCCACGTTGATCATGCCGAGGCCGGTCTCCAGCAGCGCATGAACCAGGATCGGCCGGTCCAGGCCGGCCTTGGCCTCGAGCTGGGCCAGCAGCCGGTCGATGTAGTGAATGTCCCAGGCGCCCTCGACCTTGGGCAGCATGATCACCGACAGGCGATCGCCGATCTCGGAGACCAGCGTCGTCAGGTCATCGAGGATCCAGGGCGATTCGAGGCTGTTGACCCGCGTCCAAAGCTGGGTCTCGCCGAGCTCCATCTCCTTGCCGACGCGCACCAGCCCGGCCCGGGCGGACTCCTTGCGGTCGACCGGCACCGCGTCCTCCAGGTTGCCGAGCAGGATGTCGACCGTGGGGGCGATGTCGGGGACCTTGGCCACCATCTTCTCGTTCGAGAAGTCGAGGAAGTGGATCATCCGCGAGGGCTTGAACGGGATCTCGAGGATGGGATCGGGGGCGCCGATGGCCAGCGGCTTGGCGAAGTCGCGGGGGTTTCGCACGGAAATTCTCCTGGTCGGTTTCGGGCTCAACGCTACCGCGAGCGCAGCCCCCGCCGACGTCTTGCCCGAACACACGTGCCCGCCTCGAGCGCGCCCGGCTGGCATTCTCCAGATCGCGAATACGAACCAGGAGCACCTTCCCCATGCCCGAGATCGAAACCGAACAGGCCGCACGCGAAGCCACAGGCGCGCATCCCTATGGCCGCTACCTCGAGGAGTTCGAGGTGGGTGCGGTGTACAAGCACTGGCCCGCCAAGACGGTGACCGAGGCTGACGACCATCTGTTCTGCCTGCTCACCATGAACCACCACCCGCTGCACATCAATGACGTCTACGCCAAGAACTCCCAGCAGGGCCGCAATGTCGTCGTCGGCCCCCTGGTCTACTCGCTGGCCCTGGGGATGAGCGTCTCCGACGTCAGCGGCAAGGCGATCGCCAACCTGGCCACGGAGGAGCTCAGCCACCCGGCGCCGGTGTTCCACGGTGACACGCTGTTCTGCGAGTCCGAGGTGCTCGAGGTCCGTGAATCCAAGTCCAAGCCCGACCGCGGGACGGTGCGCGTGCACACCCGCGTGCTCAACCAGGACGGCGTTCTGGTGGCCGAATTCAAGCGCCTGGTGCTGGTTCCGCGCAGGCAGGCGGGGTAGCCGGAGCCACGCACCGTTTTCCAGTCCAAGAGCCACTTTGTGAGCACCTTGTGTCCGCCACGGGTAGGCTTGGAGAAGCACCGACCGCGTCATAGGAGTTGCCTGAGAACATGGCCCATACCGCACCGAAGCACGAAGCGACGACCAACCATCCCCGGCTCCGGGCCTGGGTAGAGGAAGTCGCCGGGCTGACGCAGCCGGACGACATCCACTGGTGCGACGGCTCGGCGGAGGAGTACGACCAGCTGGCGCAGACCCTGATCGACGCCGGCACGTTCGAGCGGCTCTCGGAGGCCAAGCGCCCCGGCTCCTACCTCGCGCTGTCCGATCCGGCCGACGTGGCGCGGGTCGAGGACCGGACGTTCATCTGCTCCGAGCTGGAGTCGGATGCCGGGCCGACCAACAACTGGCGCGATCCGGCTGAGATGCGCGAGCTCATGAACGACCTGTTCAAGGGCTCGATGCGGGGCCGGACGATGTACGTCGTGCCGTTCTCGATGGGCCCGCTCGGCTCCCCGATCTCCTACATCGGCGTCCAGCTGACCGACTCGCCCTACGTCGCCGCCTCGATGCGGATCATGACGCGGATGGGCCAGGCCGCGCTCGATGTGCTCGGTGACGAGGGTGACTTCGTGCCCTGCCTGCACTCGGTCGGCGCGCCCTTGGACTCGGCCGCTGGCGCAGCGGACGTCCCGTGGCCCTGCAACGCGGACAACAAGTACATCGTGCACTTCCCCGAGACCAAGGAGATCTGGTCGTTTGGCTCCGGCTACGGCGGCAACGCGCTGCTGGGCAAGAAGTGCTTCGCGCTGCGGATCGCCTCGGTCATGGCCCGTGAGGAGGGCTGGCTGGCCGAGCACATGCTGATCCTCAAGCTGACCTCGCCCGAGGGCGTCGTGCGGTACATCGCCGGCGCCTTCCCGAGCGCCTGCGGCAAGACCAACCTGTCGATGATGATCCCGACGCTTCCCGACTGGAAGGTCGAGACGATCGGCGACGACATCGCCTGGATGAAGTTCGGCGCCGACGGCCGGCTGTACGCGGTCAACCCGGAGGCCGGCTTCTTCGGCGTCGCGCCCGGGACCGGCGCGCGGACCAATCCCAACGCCGTCGACATGGTGAGCAAGAACACCGTGTTCACCAACACCGCCAAGACCGATGACGGCGATGTGTGGTGGGAGGGACTGACCGGCGAGCGGCCCGCCCACGCCATCGATTGGCAGGGCAACGAGTGGACCCCTGACTCCGAGAAGCCGGCGGCCCACCCCAACGCCCGTTTCACCGTCCCCGCCGCGCAGTGCCCGTCCATCGCCGCCGAGTGGGAGGACCCCGCTGGCGTGCCGATCGACGCGATCATGTTCGGCGGCCGCCGCGCCTCGATCGTGCCGCTCGTGCACCAGGCCCGTGACTGGGAGCACGGCGTGTTCCTGGGCTCGATCATGTCCTCGGAGACCACCGCCGCCCAGGCCGGTCAGGTGGGCAAGCTCCGCTTCGACCCGATGGCGATGCTGCCCTTTTGCGGCTACCACATGGGCGACTACTTCAGCCACTGGCTGAAGATCGGTCGCCGCGAGGGCGCCCAGCTGCCGAAGATCTTCTACGTCAACTGGTTCCGCAAGGACGATGACGGCAAGTTCATGTGGCCCGGCTTCGGCGAGAACTCGCGAGTGCTGGCCTGGATCTTCGGACGCGTCAACGGTGACGCCGAGGCTGAGGAGACCGCGATCGGCTACCTCCCGCACGTGGGCGAGAAGGGCATCGACACCAGCGGGCTGGACGTCACGGAGGAGACGATGGCCAGGCTGCTCGAGGTCGATGTCGACGGCTGGAACGCCCAGCTGCCCCAGATGAAGCAGCACTACGCCGAGTTCGGCGACAAGCTCCCGTCGGAGCTGCACGAGCAGCTGCACGGGCTCCAGCAGCGCCTGGGCGGCTAAGCCGACGCACCCTGGCGCCTACCCTTGATCGGGTATGGCGCTCGGGTTCATAGCTTCAGACGCGGCGCTGCTGGCCGTCCAGGCCGGCGTCGTCGCCTCGCCCCGCCGCGCGCCGGATCTCGTCCTCCTGAAGCGGTTCTCCGGCCCGGGCTGGGCGGCGATCCCGATCGGGTCGATCGTGGCCGTGGTGTTTGCGATCCGCTACATGTCGGCCACCGCCACCGGGTTGACCTACCTGGCCCTGGTCGCGGTGCCGATCCTGGCCGCCGCCGCCCTCGGCTGGGCGGCCCGGCCCGGGCGCCCCGGGCTGGCCGTGGTCGCCGTGCCCCTGTTCGCGCTGGCCTGGGCTGGGCGCGGGACGCTCGTGGGCGAGGCGGCCGCCACGCTGCTCACGGCTCTGTCGTGCGTGACGCTGGGGGTGCTGCTGGCGGCGATCACGCCGCCGGGCTGGCTCAAGCTGGGCATCCTGGCGATGGCCGCCGCCGACGCCTGGCTGGTCATCTCGGATCTGCTTCAGGCCCCCAACGCCGCGCTCGAGGCGGCCGCCCCGGGCGCCGGTTTGCCGCAGCTTCAGAGCGAGCTGTTCGGGTCGGTGTCGATGGGCTACGGCGACCTGTTCGTGGCCGGCGTGCTGGGCGCGGTCCTGGCCCGTGAAGGCGGCCCCCAGCGGGCCGCGGCGCTGCTCACGCTCGTCCTCGCGGGTCTGTTCGACCTGCTCTTCCTGATCCTCAACGAGCTGCCGGCCACGGTGCCCGTGGCGCTGGCCCTTCTCGCCGTCGAGGCGTGGTCGCGGCGTCGCGGCCGGGTCAGTGAGGCTCGTCGCCGGTCGCCGCCGGCGGACGCGATTCCTCGGCCAGCGAGGTGATCGCCAGCTGCCCGCGGGCGGCCTCCTCAAGAACCTCGGTGGCCTCCTCAGCCGAGCGTGAGTACAGCTCGACGAGCAGGTGGACGACGATCCGGTCCTCATCGTGCTTGTGGAAGCGCACGTGGGTGAAGAACTCACGCGTGCCGTGGTCGCCGAAGGCCGCGTAGGAGAGCGCGTCGCCGGCCTCGGGGCCGGAGCAGGTCTCGACGTCGTCGGCGTCGACGGTGACCGTGCAAGACGCCACCCACGGGGTCCCGGCGATCATCCGCTCCCAGCGGTCCTCGATCGGCTCGACGCGGCCGTTGTGGAAGCCCAGGTGGGGCTGGTCGTGCATGCACTCCAGGCACTGCACAACCGCCTCCTGCATCTCGTCGACCACCTCGCCGCGCTCGCCGCTTTCGGGGTCGATTCGGTGGATGCCCTCGTAGTGCACCTGCACCTCGAGGTTCTGGGACCAGCATCGGTAGCACCGCAACCAGCTGCGGACCTCGGTCGAGCCCTCCATCGCCATGATTCTAGGACGCACGGCGGGCAGCGAAGCCGGGGCGGCATATGCTCGAGCCCGTGGGCGCCTCACGCCAGCTCCCGGTCGCCGCGATCCTGGCCGGCGGCCACGGGCACCGGATCGGCGGCGGCAAGGCGCAGGTCGAGTTGGCCGGGCGCCCGCTGCTCGAATGGGCCGCGGCCACGGCCGGGCAGGTCCTGGCCGAGGTGTGGGTGGTGGCCAAGCCGGACACCGCGCTGCCGGACCTCCCCGGCGTGAGCGTGCTGCGCGAGCCGGCCGAGGCCCGTCATCCCGTGGTCGGCCTGGTGGCGGCGCTGAGGGCGGCGCAGGGGCGGCCGGTGCTGGTCTGCGCCGCCGACATGCCGTTCGTTCATGTGGACACGCTGCGTGCGCTGAGCGAGTGGCCGCCGGGGGAGACCGTGCTCGCCACTCGGTCGGGACGGATCGAGCCCCTGCTGGGGCGCTACGAGCCGTCGGCGCTGGGGGCCCTGGAGGCGGCCGCGGAGGCGGCGAGCGCGCCCCTGCGCGAGGTGGTGGGCGCGCTCGGGCCGGTGCTGCTCGAGGTTGCCGACCCGGTCGAGCTGTTCAACGTCAACACGCCGGCGGACCTGGCCCGGGCGGAGGCGATCGTGGCTGAGCGCGGCCGTCCGGGCTGAGCGGCGGACGCGGGCGGGTAGCCGCTGCCGCTGGGGAAGCGAGACCCGTGCCGTCGGGTGAGCCGCCCAGGTTGACGGGCCGCCAGCGCCGCCACTTCATCGGAGTCTCCATGGATTGTCTGCGCATTTGGCATGGAATCCATGGAGAGTCCGGGATGGCCGTCCGGGCGAGAGGGCGCGAGGCGGAGGGCTCGAGCCGGAGGGCTCGAGCCGGAGGGGCGGGAGACGAGCCGACGGCTATCCGAACGTGAAGTCGTAGGCGCTCACGCCGCGCGGTACCTCGACCGTGAAGGCGCCCCGGGCCGCCGCGGGCAGCGACAGCAGCGCGTACAGCCGCTGGCCGCGCACGGTCACGTAGCCGCCCGGGCGCACGTCGGCGCCGGCGTAACGGGCGGGGACCGGGCGCCCGCCGAGCAGCACCCGGACGGTGCGCGGCCGGTTCCCGGCCGAGGTCATGACCAGGTAGACGTGCTGGGCCTGGAAACCGCCCGAGATCGAGGCGCCGCCGGCGGCGGGGGTGGCCGACTGCGAGCCGACGGTCCAGGTGCCGTGCAGGCCGAAGCGGTTGACCGGCGGATCGAGAATCCCCGCGTAGAAGTGCGTGCCGGGACGCAGCGGCTGGGCGAAGCCCTGGGCCCGTGCGGGGTCGAGGTAGGTCTCGGGCGTGCCCAGCCGGCTGGACGGCAGCATCGCGTGGGCGCTCATCGGTGGCGGCAGCTGGTGAGCGCCGGCTTCATACAGAAGCTCGCGTACGGCCGCCTCGTCGGGCCGGTAGTTGCCCTCGCCGAACTGGGTGTGGCGGACCTGGCCGCTGGAGTCGATCAGGTACTCGGCCGGCCAGTACTGGTTCTGGTAGGCGTTCCAGGTTCCGTAGCGGTTGTCCTGGACGACCGGATAGCGCAGGCCATCGGAGGCGATTGCCTGCTGGACGTTGGCCGCCTCCTGCTCGAAGGTGAACTCCGGCGTCTCGACGCCCACGATGTCGAGCCCGTAGCGGTGGTAGGTGGCGTACAGCCCCTTGAGGAACGGCAGCGTGCGGATGCAGTTGATGCAGGTGTAGGTCCAGAAGTCGACCAGGACCACATGGCCCCGCAGCTCGCTCAGCCGCAGCGGCCGCCCGCCGGGGGTGTTGAACCAGCGCTGGGTCTGCGTGAACTCGGGCGCGGCGCCGAGCCGGGGAAGGGCCGGGGTCCGCACCCCGGGGATGCCCACCCCGGCGGCGGCGGGCATCGGGACCGCCGACGCCTCGCTCTGGCGCGCGGCAAACCGTGAGGCCGGACGCAGCGAGGCCAGCCGATTCTGGACCGCGCTCGAGTTCTCCAGGGCCCGGGTGGGATCGACGAGCACCGCGGGCAGGCTGGTGTCGCGGGCCAGGGCCTCCTCGAAGCGCACGTCGAGGTTGAAGGTCATGACCACGGCGGTCAGCAGCAGGACGATGCCGAGCCCGCGTTCGACCACGTTCCCCCGGGCATGGCGGCGGACGCGACCGAGCACGGCCCGGCTGCCGAGCCCGTACAGGAGCATCACCGCGCTCAGCCCGAGCGCGTAGGCGAGGGCGACGGCGACGACGCGCGCCGACGCGCCCCCGGAGGCGCTGACTGAGGTGACGGCGGCCAGGATCGGCCCCGCGCAGGGGGCGCAGACGAAGCCGAGCGCGCCCCCGACGCCGACGCCCGACCAGAAGCCGCTACCGCGTGAGCGGGGACCGAAGCGCGCCAGGCGGGACAGCGGGGCCTGGATCCGCGCGGCCAGCTCGGGGACGAGCAGGACCAGGCCGAAGGCGATCAGCACGATGATGGCCAGGGTCCGGGCGGCACCGCTGGCCAGGCCCACCCCCTTGACCAGCTGGGCCAGGGCGACGATCGCGATCGTGAACGTGGCCGCCAGCCCGAGCACTATGCCGATCGGCCGGCGGCGCCCCCCGATCGCGCTGGCCGACAGCAGGGCAGGGACCACAGGGAGAACGCACGGGGTGACCGCGGTGCCCGCGCCGGCGATCAGCGCGAACAGCATCAGGAGCAGCATGGGCTCCCGCGATCATGGCGCAGCAGGTCGGTGATGTGCGTTAAGCGTGCCGGAGCGCTCAGCGGATCAGCCGCCGATGGCCGACATGCTGCGCGCGGGCTGGATGAAGCCGCGCTCCCCGACGTGGTGCTTGAGCTCCTTGCGCCACACCGCGTCCCGGATGATGGCGGCCAGCTCGTCGTCGCCGGCGCCGGCTCGCAGCGGTTCGCGCAGGTCGGTCTCGTTGAGGGAGAAGAGGCAGGTCCGCAGTCGTCCGTCGGCCGTCAGCCGCACGCGGTTGCAGTCGCCACAGAACGGCTCGGAGACCGGGTTGATGAAGCCGATCCGGCCTCGTCCGTCGGCGAACCGGTAGACGCGCGCGGTGGCGCTCGGCTCCCGGGGCTCGGGCTCGAGCGGATGGACGGCCTCGATCGCCGCGCGGATCTCGGCTCCGGTCAGCACCTGGTCCGCGCTCCAGGCCCGGTCGGCATCCAGCGGCATGAACTCGATGAAGCGGATCTCGTAGGGGGTGCGCCGGGCCAGGTCGGCGAACGGGAGCACCTCTTCCTCCGTGAAGCCGCGGATCGCGACCGCGTTGACCTTGATCGGATGGGCGTCGGGGAAGCTGGCCAGATGCTCGAGGCCGCGCAGCACCTGGTCCAGGGCGTCACGGCGGGTGAGCGCGTAGAAGCGGTCGCGCTGAAGCGAGTCCACGGACACGTTGAAGCGGTCGATCCCGGCGGCGACCAGGCGGGCGGCGTCCCGCTCCAGCAGGAAGCCATTGGTGGTCAGCGACAGCTCGTGGACGCCCTCGAGCCCCGCCAGCATCGCGGCCAGCGCCGGGAAGTCCCGCCGGACGAGGGGCTCGCCGCCGGTCAGGCGCACCTCGCCGACGCCCATCTGGGCGAACACGCCGACCAGGCGGGTGATCTCCTCAAAGGTCAGGATCTCCGCCCGCTCCAGCCACGGCAGGCCCTCGGCCGGCATGCAGTACTGGCAGCGGAAGTTGCAGCGGTCGGTGACGGAGACCCGCAGATCCCCGATCACCCGGCCGTGGCCGTCGCGCAACTGCTCTCGCGCCATCGTGCAAAGGCTACCCTTCGCAGCCATGCGCCGATCCCGGGGTTTGGCTCTCCTATGCAGCGCGTACGTACTCGTCGGGTGCGGGGCCAGCGCCAAGCAGCAGGTACAGGCCAAGGTGCAGCAGTTCGCCCGGGCCACGGCGGCCAAGCAGGTCCACACGCTGTGCACTCAGGTCCTGGCGCCCGCGCTCGTCGCCCGGCTGACGGCGGCCGGGATCAGCTGCGATCAGGCGATGAGGATCTTCGTCGGCAGCGTTACCGACCCGACGCTCACCGTCGCCAAGATCACCGTCAACGGAAACCGGGCGTCCGCCGTGGTCAGGGCCGGCGCGAGCGGGCAGCCATCGTCGGTGGAGCGGATCGAGCTGATCCAGACCGGCAATGGGTGGCGGCTGGCCTCCCTGGCCTCCCCGACCTAGCGGCGCCGAGGCTGTTCACGAGTCTCCCGCCCGCCGGTCGGTGGCCAGCCGGCTGAAGCACACCATGTCGAGCCGCTCGTGGGCGCCGCGCGCATAGGAGCGCAGGACGGCCTCGGCGCTGAACCCGGTCCGCTCGGCCACCGACTGGGAGGCCCGATTGCCGACCGCGGCCAGCAGCTCGATGCGCTCCAGGCCGAGCGTGGCGAAGCCCCAGGTGCAGATCAGGTCCACCGCTCGAGTGGCGTGGCCCTGACCGCGAGCCTCGCGGGCCAGCCAGTAGCCGACCTCGGCGCGGCGGTGCTCCCAGGCGATCCGCAGCAGCGATACGGACCCGAGCAGCTGTCCGTCGGATGCGGCCACGATCGCGAACGGCGCGGCCAGACCGGCCGACAGCATGTCCCAGCGCCCGAGCAGATACGCCTTGGCGTCGGTCGGCCCGTAGTTGTCGGGGACCCGCGTCCAGCGCACGATCTCGGGATCCCGGCAGGCCTCCACGAGCGCCTGCTGGTCGCTGTCGCGCCACGGGCGCAGCAACGTGGGTCCGTCGCGCAGCGGCTCCCCCGGAAGGTTGATGCGCGGCGCCCGAAACGGCCGGCGGCGCATCACCCGGCGTGCGACTCCAGCGCTCGTTCGAGGCTGGCCACATCCGCGCTGCGCGGCTGCCGCGCCAGCCAGCGCTCGGCCTCGCGCCGGCCGCCCAGGGCGCGCAGCCCGCGATCACCGTATTCGGCCACGAAGTCGGCCAGGGCGTGGGCGCGGCGGCTGGCCAGGCGCCGCTGGGCGAGATCGAGACCGGCGCGATGCTCATCGAGCGCGTCCGTGAGCGCCTCGATCCCGGTTCCGGGCGCCATCGAGGAGACGGCCAGGACGGCCGTGCCCGCCCCCAGCGAGCGCAGGGCGGCGCGAAGGTCGCCCTGGGCGCGGACTGCCACCTGGCCAAGGTCGGCCTTGGTCACCACCAGCACATCGGGAATCTCCATGATCCCCGACTTGAGGAACTGCAGGACATCGCCCGAACCGGGTTGCACGATCACCGCGACGGTATCGGCGACATCCGCGACCTCGGTCTCCGATTGGCCGACGCCAACCGTCTCGATCACCACCACATCGAAGGCGACGGCCAGGGCGCCGGCGGCGGCGCGGGTGGCCGGAGCCAGACCGCCGAGTCGCTCTCCGGCGGCGGTGGAACGGATGAACACCGAGGCATCGCCCGGGTCGCGCTCGATCCGGGCGCGGTCACCCAGCAGGCTCCCGCCGGAGCGACGAGAGCTTGGGTCGACGGCCAGGACCGCCACCGAGCGTCCCCGCCGGCGCCACTCGGCGACCAGCCGAGAGAGCAGCGAGGATTTCCCGACGCCGGGCGGACCGGTCACGCCGACGATGTGTCCGCCGGCCTCCTGGCCGAGCTCGGCCGGGGAGAGTGCGGACAGCAGCTCGCGGGTCTGGGCACGGGCCTCGGCGGTCCGGCTCTCGACCAGGTTCAGGACCGCCGGGGCGGCGCTCAGGTCGTGCTCACGCAGGCGCGCGGCCAGGTCGCGACCGGCGGGCGGTGCGCTCAAGCCGGGGCGGTCGTGTTGAGACCGTGGCGTTCGCCGACCAGGGCGATGATGTCGCGCATCATCTGGTTGAGGTCCCAGTCCTTGGGGGTGTAGACGGCGGCCACGCCGGCCTCGCGCAAGGCCGCCGCGTCCGCGTCGGGAATGATCCCGCCCACCACCACCGGCACGTTCTCGACGCCGGCCTCGGCCAGCGCCTGGAGGACCGAGGGGATCAGCTCCGCATGCGAGCCGGACAGGATCGACAGGCCGATCACGTGCACCCCCTCCTGGGCGGCCGAGCTGGCGATCTGCGCGGGCGTCAGGCGGATGCCCTCGTAGACCACGTCCATGCCGGCGTCGCGAGCCCGGACGGCGATCTGCTCGGCGCCGTTGGAATGGCCGTCGAGGCCGGGCTTGCCGACCAGGAACTTCAGCCGCCGGCCCAGCGCCTCACTCAGCCGCTCGACCTCGTCCCGGATCTCGGCCACGTCTTCACTGGGTACGGCCGCCGCCTCGCCGACGCCGGTCGGGGCGCGATATTCACCGAACACGCTGCGCAGCGCCTGGGCCCACTCGCCGGTCGTGACGCCCGCCCGGGCGGCGGCGATCGTGGCCGGCATGATGTTCTCGCCGTCATCCCGGGCCACGCGCTCGAGCTCGGCCAGGGCGGCATCGGCGGCCGCCTGGTCGCGCTGGGCCCGCCAGCGCTGCACGGCCTCGCGCCGCTGCGCCTCAACCTCGGGATCGACGACCAGGATCCCGCCGTCGGCGTCCGCGGTCAGCGGTGACGGCTCGGTCGAGGTGAACCGGTTCATGCCGACGACGGTCAACTCGCCGGACTCGATCCGCCGCCAGCGCTCGCGGTGAGACTCGACCAGGGCCGACTTCATGTAGTCGACCGCCTGCACGGCGCCGCCCAGCTCGGCCACCCGGGCCATCTCGGCGCGGGCGCCGCCGAGCAGCTCGGAGACGAGGTTCTCCATCACGTGCGAGCCCTCGAAGATGTCGGGATACTCGAGCAGGTCGGTCTCGTAGGCCAGGATCTGCTGCAGCCGCAGCGACCACTGCTGGTCCCAGGGGCGGGGGAGGCCCAGCGCCTCGTTCCAGGCCGGCAGCTGGACCGCACGCGCCCGGGCCCCGCGGCCGAGGGTCACGGCCAGCGCCTCGAGCGCGATCCGGTACACGTTGTTCTCGGGCTGGGCCTCGGTCAGGCCGAGCGAGTTGACCTGCACGCCGTAGCGGAAGCGGCGGTGCTTGTCGCTCTCGACCCCGTAGCGCTCGCGGCCGAGCTCCTCCCAGAGCACGGACATGGCGCGCAGCTTGGCGTGCTCCTCGATGAAGCGCACACCGGCGTTGACGAAGAACGAGATGCGGCCGAACACGCTGCCCATCAGCTCCTGGGGAACGCGCTCGCGGACGGCGTCCAGGACGGCGATCGCGTTGCTCATCGCGTAGGCGATCTCCTGGACGGGCGTGGCCCCGGCCTCCTGCAGGTGGTAGGAGCAGATGTTGATCGGATTCCACTTGGGCACGTTCTGGACCGTGTAGGCGATCGTGTCGGCGATCAACCGCATGCTCGGCCCGGGCGGAAAGGCGTAGGTGCCCCGGCTCAGGTACTCCTTGAGGATGTCGTTCTGAGTCGTGCCCTGCAGCTGCTCCGCGGCCACGCCCTCGTCCTCGGCCGCGACGATGTAGAGCGCCAGCAGCCAGGCTGCGGTGGCGTTGATAGTCATCGACGTGTTCATCTGGTCAAGGGGGATGTCGTGCAGCAGAGTCCGCATATCGCCGGCGTGGGCGATCGACACCCCGACCTTGCCGACCTCGCCGCGAGCCAGCTCGTGATCGGGGTCATAGCCGGTCTGGGTGGGCAGATCGAAGGCGACCGACAGGCCGGTCTGGCCCTTGGCCAGGTTGCGGCGGTACAGCTCGTTGGAGCGCTCGGCGTCGGAATGACCCGCGTAGGTGCGCATCATCCAGGGCCGATCGCGTTCGGGCAGGCGGGCCGGCGGGGTGTCTGGCATGGCGACATTGTATGAGCGCGGACGGTCTCGGCCGTACCTGCGACAATCAGTGGCCGACGCGCATGCCCGATCAGAGCTCAGCCGCAACGGAACACGCGATTCTCCAGGAGATAACCGCTCCCCTGGAGAACCTCCCGGACGATCCGGTGTCGGTCGTGCATGCCGACTTCCCGGTCGCCCTGCGGGGCTATGACCGCATGGCCGTCGACGCCTACGTGCAGCGCACCAGTCAGCTCGTAGCCGAGCTGCAGGCCACCCGCTCACCCGAGGCGGCCGTCCGCCGGGCGCTGGAGCGGGTCGGTGACCAGATTTCGGGCATCCTCCAGCGGGCCCACGAGACGGCTGAGCAGATCACCGTCCAGTCGCGGCGCGAAGCCGAGGACCGGCTCGAGCAGGCTCGGGTCGAAGCGGCCGAGATCGCCGCCCGCGCCGCCCAGCGCGTGCGCGACCTGGATGCCGACACCGATCGCATCTGGATCGAGCGCCACCGGATCGTCGACGACGCTCGTGACCTCGCCTCCCAGCTGCTGGCGCTGGCCGAGACCGCGGCCGAGCGGTTCCCCGAGGACAACGAGCCCGAGCCGGAGCCGAACGCCCCGTTCGACGTCGCTCAGGCCCCCGTTCAGGGCCCGTTTGACGAGGAGGCCGACCCGGGGATGGCCGCCGAGCCGCTCGACCCCGGTGACGGCGACGCCTTCTACGCCGACGCGGCGGACGAGGAGACCGAGCATGAGGCGGCCAACGAGGAGGAGGACGACGTCCTCACCGGCGAGGCGCCCGCAGATGATGTCGAGGCGACGCGTCCCTTCTCGGCGTCCGACCTGGCCCGGGCCGAGGACGAGCGCACCGAGCGGGATCGGACCCGCGACGGGGAGCTGCCGCCGCCCGGCGAAAGCCGGCGCGCGGCGATCCCGCCCGCCTCCCAGGCCGCCAACCGGCGGAACCCGCAGTAAGCCTGCCCTCAGGGACGCCCGCGGTGCGCGTGATTGATCTCATGCACCTCGGCCGCGAGCGTGTGATCGGGTGCTGGCAGGTGGACGACGTGCTGATCGACCCGGGGCCGAGCTCCTGTCTGCCCACGCTGCTGGAGGCGCTCGGAGCGGACTTCGAGCCCCGCGCGCTGCTGCTCACGCACATCCACCTGGACCACGCCGGCGCCGCCGGCACGCTCGTCGAACGCTGGCCCGGCCTGGAGGTCTACGTGCACGAGCGGGGCGCCCGGCACATGGCCGATCCCTCCCGTCTGGTCACCAGCGCCACCCGCCTCTACGGGTCCGACATGGGCCGCCTGTGGGGCGAGATGCGGGCCGTGCCCGAGCCCAACCTCCGCGTCCTGCACGGCGGGGAGAGGATTCTTCAGGGCGCCTACGAGGTCGCCTACACCCCCGGCCACGCCTCCCATCATGTGTCCTACCGCCACGGCGGGACCGCGTTCGTCGGCGATGTCGGCGGCGTCCGCATCACCGAGGAGGGCATGACGATCCCGCCCACGCCGCCGCCCGACATCGACGTCCCGGCGTGGCATGAGTCGATCGCGCTGCTGCGGCGCTGGGATCCCGAGCGCCTGGCGATGACCCACTTTGGGGCCGGCGAGGATCCCGCCGCCCAGCTGGCGGAGCTCGAGGCTCGGCTGGACGAATGGTCCTGGCTGGCGCGCGAGCTCGGCCGGGCCGGCTTCATAACCGAAGTCCAGGCGCAGATCTGGCGTCACGGCAGTGCCGCCCAGGCGGCCGCCTACCAGCAGGCGGCACCGGTCGAGCAGCTGTACGCGGGCTACGAGCGCTACTGGAGCAAACAGGACTGACGCGCGGCCGCCGGGGTCTTGGCCTGGACGCCCCAGCGAACGCCGGTATGCTGGCCAGGATGTCGACAGTGGAGCTGCCGCGCGTGCGCGAGCCGGGCGGCGGACTGGGCGGCCACTGGCGAGTGGTGGTCCTCAACGACGACTTCAACACCTTTGATCACGTGGCTGAATCGCTGGCCCGGGTCATTCCCGGCGTTACCCTGGCCGACGGTTACCGGATCGCCGATCAGATCCACAATCGTGGGCTGGCGATCGTGTTCGGCGGCCCGCGCGAGGAGGCCGAGCGCTACTGGGAGCAGCTCGACGACGCCGGGCTGACGATGGGCCCGCTGGAGGGCGGCTAGAGCCCCAGGCGGACAGGCCCGCGGGGGCCTGCCCCGGGGGAGCCTGGCCCGGGGAGGCCTGGACTCAGGCCTGCTCGAGCGCGCGGCCCGACGGGCGACCGGTGGCGGGCAGGGTCTTGGCCGCCTGCCGCTCGGTGCTGATCCGGACCACGTTCCAGACGATCCCCAGGCGCTCCAGCAGGGCGATCACCAGGCCGGTCGGATCGGCCATCCGCTCCCAGAAGCGCAGGCCATGAAAGGCCGAGGTGGGGAATGCGTGGTGGTTGTGGTGCCAGGCCTCGCCCATCGACAGGGGGGCCAGCCAGAAGACGTTGCGGGACTCATCCTCCACGTCGAAGCGCTTGCGGCCAAAGAAGTGGCAGACGGAGTTGATCGACCACGTGACGTGGTGCAGGAGGAAGACGCGCACGAAGCCGCCCCACAGCAGCGCTGTGATGGCCGTGCCGAGGCCGCCGCCGATGACCCAGCCGATGGCGAACGGGATCGCCATGCTGAGCACGACCCACACCCAGAAGAGCTTGTCCACGGCGCGGATCACGCCGTCCTTGACCAGATCGGGCGCGAAGCGCTGGCGGTCGGCGGTGCCGACGCTCTCGAACAGCCACCCGATGTGGGCGTGCCACAGGCCCTTGATCGAGTTGATGAACCCCTCGCCGTGGAGGTGGGGGGAATGCGGATCACCCTCCCGATCGGTGAACGCGTGGTGCTTGCGATGGTCTGCGACCCATGTGATCACCGACCCCTCGACCGCCATCGAACCGAGGATCGCGATGATCGCCCGGAACACCCGCGAGGACTCGAACGCCCGATGGGTGAACATCCGGTGGTAGCCGAGCGTGACGCCCAGGCAGGTGACGACGTACAGCGCCACCAGCAGAGTCAGCTCCAGCGGCCCCACGGCGCGGTTCCAGAGCAGGACGATGGCGACGATCAGGCCGATGAACGGCAAGGGGACGCCGATCAGATTGGCGAACTTGTGCGTACGGGTCATGGTTACTCCGAGGTTACGGACATTTCTCGCAAACTTCTCCTACCGCGATAACGAGAACCCGGGCGGTATTTGAGCTATATGTATGAATAATGGCTGAGCAGCCCTGGCATGAGCTGCCCCCCGGAATCGTCGATGTCCTGCGGCCGGTGCTGGGCGAGGTGGGGGACGAGATGATCGAGGCGGTGGCCACGATACCGGCTTACGCCCGGCCGCTGGAGGGCCCGCTGGGTGACGGCATCCGGGCCGGCGTGCAGGCCGCGTTGCTCCATTTCCTGGCCGAGGTGGAAGCGGGCGCGCCGGTGGTGCGCCCGGACGTCTACTCCGCGCTCGGCCGCGGGGAGATGCGGGCCGGGCGGAGCCTCGAGTCGCTGCTCAGCGCGTACCGGCTCGGGGCCCGGGTGGCCTGGCGGCGCTTCGCCGCCGCCGGCACCGAGGCCGGGCTCGAGCCACAGGTGCTCTACCTGTTGGCGGAGTCGATCTTCGCCTATATCGACGTGCTCTCGGCCGAGTCCGCCGAGGGCCACGCGCTCGAGCAGTCGGCCATGGCCGGCGAGGTCGATCTGCAACAACGGCGGCTGGTGCGCATGCTGGTCCGGGAGCCGCCGATGGAGGCCGCGGCGATCCAGGCGGCGGCGGCCGAGGCCGGCTGGACCCTGCCGCGCAGTCTGGCCGTGCTGGCGATCGGAGGCGAGAACCGCACCGCTCCGGTCCCGATGCTGCCGGCGGGCACGATCAGCGAGGCCATCGGCGAGCTGACCTGCGCGATCATCGAGGACCCCGACGGCCCGGGCCGGCGCGCGGTGATCGAGCGGGCGGTCGCCGGCGCCCGGGCTCGGGCCGGGCTCGGGACAACGGTCGACTGGACCCAGGCCAGGATCAGCTTCGCCCGGGCCCGGGCCGCGCTGGCGCTGGCGCCGGCCGCGGAGGCCGGCGGAATGATCGTCGCCCGGGAGCGGATCGGCGAGCTGCTGTTGCGCAGCGATCCGGCGCTGGCGGCCGAGCTGGCCGCGGAGCGCCTGGCGCCGCTCGACACGCTGTCGGCGGGCTCGCGGCGCCGGCTCGAGACGACGCTGCGCGTGTGGCTGGCCGAGCAGGGACGGCTGGGGGCCGTGGCCGCGGCGCTGGGCGTCCACCCGCAGACGGCGCGCTACCGGCTGGGACGCCTACGGGAGCTGTTCGAAGGCCAGCTGGATGATCCCGACGGGCGCTTCTGGCTGGAGCTGGCGGTGCGGACGCGCGCCGCTGACGGCCAGCGCGCCGGCGATCAGACGGCGGCCTGAGGCTGGGGCTCGACGGGCTCGGGCGTGCCCTCGGCGGCCGGCACCGCGGGGCCGAGCGCGCCGGCGGCGATCTCATCCGCCCACGAATAGTTGATCGGCACCTGGTAGCGGCCCATGTTGCGCGCGCGGAACTCGATCATCTCGGGGCCATCCCAATAGCGGTACCAGTCGGCCTTGCTCTCCACCCAGGTCATCTGCGTGATCTTGTAGCGGTCGTCATTGTTGACGTGCACCTGGTACTGCGTGGCGCCGTAGCGCAGGGACGTCGCGGCGACGCGGGCCACCTCGGCGGCGAACGCCTCCTGACGCAGCACCGTCGCGTACCACTGGACCCAGACCAGATCGGCCATCTCTACGCTCCTACCTCGGCGCGGATCGCCCCGGGGCCATCCGCGGTTTTGCCCTGACCCTCGGCGGTGGCGCCGACCAGGATCGCGATCTTCCCCAGGTGCTTGTTGTCGCGCAGCAGCTGGTGGGCCTCGGCGACGCCCTCGAAGCCCATCGTCCGCCACAGGACCGGGCGGATCTTGGACTCCTCGATCAGCTCGTTGGCCTTGGTGGCCTCCCACGCGTTGGCGAAGTGAGAGCCGAGGATCTCCTTCTGGCGCATCCACAGGTAGCGGACGTCGAAGTCGAGCTGGTAGCCCGACGTGGCGCCGCAGATGACCACCTTGCCGAACGGCTTCACGACCAGGACCGAGGTGGGGAAGGTGGCCTTGCCGACGTGCTCGAAGACGATGTCCGGCGCCCCGCCCAGGGCCTCCTCCACGGCCTTGCCGAACCGCCGCGACTCCTTGAAGCGGGCCTTCTCCTCCTCGGCGCTCTCACTGCCCGTGCGCATCATGCCGCTGAACTCCGAGCGGTCGATGTAATCGACGGCGCCGAGCTGCTTGATCAGCTGTCCCTTCTCGGGGCTCGAGACGACGCCGACGGCGTCGGCCCCGGTCATCGCGCACAGCTGCGTGGCGAACACGCCGAGGCCGCCGGCGGCGCCCCAGATGAGCACGCGGTGTCCGGCCTGAAGCCGGCAGCGGTTCATCAGCATCCGGTAGGCCGTGAAGTAGGTCAAGCCGTAGGACGCGGCTTCCTCCCAGGCCAGGTGCTTGGGCTTGTGCAGGAGCTGCTGAGCCTGGACCTTGCAGAACTGCGCGAACGAGCCCCAGGTCGTCTCATAGCCCCAGATCTGCTGGCTCGGGGCCGCGAGCGGATCCAGGCCGTGAACCTCGGGATCCTCGTAGGAGGCCTGGTTGCAGTGGATTACGACCTCGTCGCCCGGCTTCCAGCGGGTCACGCCCTCGCCGACCTTCCACACGATCCCGGAGGCGTCCGAGCCGCCGATGTGGTGGCCCCACTGCGGGTGATCCCCGTAGCGCCACACGCCGACCGGCTCGCCGAGCGCCGCCCACACGTTGTTGAAGTTCACCCCGGCCGCCATCACACGCACGATCACCTCGAACGCCCCGGGCTCCGGCACCTCGATCTCCTCGAGCTGGAAGGCATCCACAGGCTCGCCCTCGCGCTCCTCCCGGATCACCCACGCGGCCATCGTCGCCGGCAGCTCACCGGGTTCCGTCTCGACGTTTGCAACTTGGCTCAGATCGACCGCCACGGCTACCTTTCCGCTCGTTTTCCTTCCACCATCTGGGCCCGGATCGTAGGGGTTTTGGAATCCCGTCGTACCGTGGCCGCGATCCCGCCGCCCGGGCCTCGGTCAGACGAGCGTGAGCTCGGACTCGGCAGCCTCGGGTGGTGACGGCTCGGCCTCCGCCGGGGCGGCCGGGTGGTCGGCGCGGCCGGCCTTGACCAGGGTCACGGCCACGACGGCGCCGAGGGCGGTGACCGCCGCCCCGATCGTGAGTCCGGTACCCAGCGCGGACACGAACGCCTCGCGGATCGCGGCCACGATCTGCGCGGGGACGTGGTGACCGGCGCCACCGCCGCCGCTGCCCAGGGCGCCGGCGATCGTCGCCCGGGTCGCGGCGGGCAGGTGGGGAAGCCGCTGGTCAAGCTGGGCGCGCCCGATCGTGGCCACCAGCGCGCCCATGATCGCGACCCCGAAGGTGCCGCCAACCATGCGGCTCATGGACAGCACGCCCGAGGCCACCCCGGCCTTGGTGCGGTCGACCGAGTTCATCGCCGCGGTGCTCATGGGGGACATGACCAGGCCCATGCCGATGCCCATCAGCACGAAGCCGGGGAGCAGGCGGCCGTAGCCGGTGTGGACGGTCATCCCCGACTGCCAGAACAGCGCGGCGGCCACGGTCAGCAGGCCCGCGGTCATCAGCGGGCGCGGGCCGATGCGATCGGTCAGGCGGCCGGCGAGCGGGCCCATGACGATGATCACCAGCGTCGAGGGGAGGAAGCGCACGCCGGCCTGAAGCGGCGTGTAGTGCAGGATGTTCTGCATGTAGAGGGCGAGGAAGAAGAACTGGGCCAGCATCGCGAAGGAGACGATGAAGCCGACCGTGTTGGCGCCCAGGAACGAACGCGAGCGAAAGAACGTGAAGTCGACCATCGGCGCGCGGACATGCAGCTCGGCGTAGACGAAGGCGACCAGCGCGCCGGCGGCAGCCACGAACAGGGCGATGATCCGGGTCGAGCCCCACCCCCAGGCGTTGCCCTCGACCAGGCCCAGCACGAGGGAGGTAAGGCCAACGGTGATGGCGGCTATCCCGGCCACGTCGACCCGCCGTGACACGGTCTCGTCGCGAGTCTCCTGGGCGGCGAACAGCGTCACGGCCAGGGCGATGACGGCGATCGGCGGGTTGATGAAGAAGATCGCCCGCCAGCTCACCGACTGGGTCAGGAAGCCGCCGAGCACGGGGCCGATGGCCAGCGCCATGGCGCTGACGCCGGCCCACGTCCCGATGGCCATCCCCCGCTGATGCGGCGGGAAGGCCTGGGTGATGATCGACAGGGTGGCCGGCATCATGAACGCGGCGCCGATGCCCTGCACGGCACGGAAGGCGACCAGAGCCGTGTCGTCGGGGGCGAAGCCGATCGCGGCGCTGGAGAGCCCGAACACCACCACGCCGAACAGGAACATCCTCCGGCGGCCGAAGATGTCGCCCAGCCGCCCGCCGGTGACCATCAGCACCGCGAAGGTCAGCGTGTAGGCGTTGACGGTCCACTCCAGCGCCGAGAGGGACGCGTGCAGGTCACGCTGGATCGACGGCAGGGAGACGTTCACGACGGTGTTGTCGAGCATGACCATGAACAGCGCGAAGCACATCGCGCCGAGAGTCCACCAGCGGCTGTTCGCCTCGGTGACCAGGCGGTGTCGGTGGGCGAGCAGGCGAGCGGTCAAGGTCTCAGATCCCTTCGGGTCGGCAGGCGGCAAGGTCCTCTCGCTGGAGCAGCTGCGCCAGCGCTCCGGCGAGCGCCCGGCGCTCGTCCTCAGTCAATGTCGTGGTGAACCGCTCCAGCCCGTTGAGCCGCGCGGCGTTGAGCCGGCGCATCACCGAGCGCCCCTCGCTGGTGAGACCGACGCGCTTCATGCGCCGGTCCTCGCTGTCCTCGTGGCGCTGGATCATCCCGCGCCGGACGAGATCATCGACCGTGCGGCTGGCAGCCGCGAGCGACAGGGGAACGCGCTCGGCAGCCTCCTTCAGCGTCAGCTCCCGTGGGGCTCCGTCGAGCTGGTGCAGAAGCTTGATCTGCGTGAAGCTCAGCTCCAGCAGGCCCATGGCCTCGAACAGGTCGGCGTTGCAGGTCTTGTGCAGGAACACGATCAGCGCGTAGAGATCCGGGGCCAGGTCGGCCCCGAAGGGCGCGACGGCGCCGGCCTTCGCGGTGGCGGGCTCGATCGCCGGAGATGCTTGCATGTACGCAAGTATTGCACAGACGATGTTGATTCCCCGGGCGGAAGGGTTGCACAGGCCGAAGGAACCCGAAGCGCCGGGCGGTGACGATTCGAACTTGTGAAGGGGAGCGCTAGGGCTGCAGCAGCTGGTTGCTGGAGCTGGGCCGCGCGTGGCCGATGTGGATCGAGGCCGGGCGAATCGGTGGAGCGGTGGACAGCGAGGCGTCCGTTCCGCCCTGCGGGGCCGTGGCGATCGTGTAGTCCCCGGGATGGAAGTTGACCGCGACCTGGGTCGTGCCCTGCGGGTTGATGGGGGCGGTTGTGGCCAGGGTGCCGCCCTGGCCCGCGCGGGAGATGGAGAGGGCCTCGGCGCTCGAGGCCTGATTGGTGACGATGAACACCACGGGGCCGGCGCCCAGCGAGGCGGGGGAGACCGACACGCGGGAGTCGTTGACGTAGACGGTCAGGTTCACCGGCGTCGGCGTCCGGGCCTCGGTGGCCGCCTTGCCGCCGATGCTGCCGCAGCCGCAGACGGCCAGCACACTGACACCGACGATGCCGATCATCCTGAAACGCATTCCCGACCCGGCTCTCCTCTTAACACCGCTGCGCGACCGACGAACGGCGTGCAGCGTGGCGGTTCCGCGGGAACCCTACCCGACCAGGAGCATTGCTACTCCTGCGTATCGCCGATCGTGAGGTCCAGCGATTGGCGCTCTCCGTCGAGGCGTCGCAGCTCGGTCTGGAGCGCCTCCCACGACTCGGGCTCGATGCGCTCGTACTCGGCTCCGGTCAGCTCGCGCACGCGCTCGATATATGCGCTCCAGGCCACGCGAGTCTCGGCGTCAAGCTCCTGACGCAATTCGGCTTCCGGCACGACGGGGCTCATTCGGATCTCCTTCCCTAGAACACGAGCGATGCTACCCCCACGCGCGGTCATCGATGCACTTTCTCTGGCCGGCGATCACGACGTTCGGGAAGGGGCGCCGGACGGCCGCCGCCGAACCGCTCCACGGGGCGCCCGGCCGCTCGGCTGCAAACCCGCCTGCACGCCGTCCGGGCCCCCGCGTATCACCCCGGAGATGGAGCTCCTCAGTGCGCCCATCGCCAGCGCCGAGTTCATCGTCGTGGACACCGAGACCAACGGGCTCGGGGGCGACGCGTGCGAGATGACCGAGGTCGGGGCGGTACTGGTCGGGGGCGGCGAGCTGCACGACCGCTGGAGTTCGCTCGTCCGTCCGAGTGTGCCTCTGCGCCGGGGGATCCAGCGCTTCACCGGCATCACGCAGGCGATGGTCGACGGCGCCCCGTGGCCCGAGGACGTCCTTCCCCGGCTGGCCACGCAATTTGAGGGCCGCGTGATGGTCGCCCACAACGCTCCGTTCGACCGGCGGGTGTTGCGCCAGGCGTTCGCGCGCGCCGGGCTTGACTGGCCGCGGCCGCCGGTCATCTGCACGGCCGCGCTGGCGCGCACGATGCTGCCCCTGCAGCGCGAGCGCGGGCTGGGCAAGCTCGCCGATGCGCTCGGCATCGAGGTCCGGCAGGCACATCGTGCGCTGGCCGACGCCGAGACCTGTGCCCGCGTGCTGTGCGCGCTGTTCCCGCGACTGTGCGCCAACGCGATCACGATCGCCGATGCGCTCCAGGCGCTGGCGCCCAAGCGACGCTCGCGGCCTCGCAAGTCCCCGCGTGCTTCGGCCGGTCACTTCCCGGGCCCGGCGGCCGGCGCCCGCCCCGAGTTCGGCGAGCTGCCCCGCGACCCCGGCGTGTACCTGTTCCGCGACGACCGAGGGCGGGTCCTGTACGTCGGCAAGTCGGTCTCGATCCGGAGCCGAGCCCGGGCCCACTTCGCGCCCTCGGCGGCACCCGCGGCGTGGACGGCCCACGCGACCGTCGTCGACTACCGGACCACGCGTTCGGAGCTCGGTGCGCTGGTGCTCGAGAACCGGCTCATCAAGGAGCTGGCGCCGCCGGGCAACAAGTCCCTGAACCGGCGCGATGACCGGCTGGTCTACATCCGCTGCCGGCTCGACATCCCGTTCCCGATCCTCGAGCTCAGTCCCGACCCGGCCGCCGGTCATGCCGTGACGATCGGGCCGCTGCGGGGCCGGCGGCTGGCCCTCGAGCTGATCGAGCAGCTGGACAGCCTGTTCGGGCTGCGGCACTGCGGGCGCCGCCTGCCCCGGCGCGAGCATCCGTCCGCCTACGGGCAGATGGGGCGCTGCCTGTCCCCGTGCCTGGGCGACCTGGACCCGAACCTGTACCGCCGCCGGCTGGATGAGGTGCTGCGGCTGTTCATGGGCGCGGGCGGGGGAGAGCCGGGGGCACCGCTGCTCGACCATGTCGAGGCGCAGATGCGGGCTGCGGCCGCCGAGCAGCGCTACGAGCGCGCCCTCGCCCTGCGTCGGCGTCGCCGGCGGCTCGGACTGGTCCTGACGCGGCTCGGCGGCCTGCTCGAGGCCACCCACGCGCGGCCGCGGCTACTCCTGGGCGGCCATCCGGAGCGGGCCGAGTTCGACGCCTTCTGGGTCGCGGGCGGCCGGCTGGTGGATTGGGGACCGGTGGCCGCGTCCGATCTCGACGGGCTCGAGGCCCGCACCGATCAGGCGCTGCGCAGCGGCGGACGACTCGGCGAGCTCGGTGCCCACGTGCCGCCGTCCGAGATCGACGAGGTGCGGATCCTGGGGACCTGGCTCGCCTCCCATCCCGACACGCCGCAGCTGTCGCTGCACCCGAGGCCGGGTCGGCGGCAGCTGGCCGCGTGGCTTGGAGCGGCCGGCCCGAACGGGGTGGAGGATGGCCCGGGGACCCGGTCAGTCGGCCGTGAAGGGCAGCTCGACCACGACCGCCTGGACCTGGTCGGGGCCGACGTGGACGCGTGAGCCCGGCGGGGCCTCACGGCGGATCAGGGCCAGCGCCAGGTGCCCGAAGGCCGATGACTCGGCCACGCTCCCGAGGCGGCCCACGACCCGCTCGCCGAAGGTGACCTCGGCGCCGGTGTCGACCGCGGCGGCGAGCCGCAGCCCTCGCAGCTGCCGGTTGGGCTTGCCGCGGTAGAACAGTCGCGCCACCGTCTCCTGGCCGACGTAGCAGCCCTTGGTGAAGGACACGGCGCGGTGGTTGAGGTCGGCCTCCTGGGGAATGACGGTGTCGTCGAGATCCAGTCCGTAGCGCGGGCGGCCGGTCTCCACGCGACGGCACTCGGCGACCGCCTCGGACACGGGAACCGCCCCGGCGGCCTCGAGGGCCTGGGCCACGGCCGCGGTCGCCTCGGCCTCGACGAGCACGTCGATGCCCAGGTCGGTGCGGATCAGGCGGACGGGGACCCCGGCCATCGCGGCGCGGACGTGTGCGTGCTCCTCCGCAGGCAGCTCGGTGGCCCCGGTGGCGGCCCCGGCGACGGCCGCCGCGCCCGGGCCGATCAGCGACAGCAACCCGCGCTGCACGGTCCGCTTGTGGAGCTCGACCGCATAGCCCAGGCTGAAGCGGCGGATCATGTTGAACAGCTCCTGCAGCGCCACGCGCTCGGTGTCCAGCAGCAGCTCCTCACCGGTGTCGAGCACCCGCAGGTCTCCGAGCATCTTGCCCTTGGGCGTGAGGAAGGTCGCGTAGCAGCCGTGGCCAGGGGTGAGGGCCTCCACGTCGTTGGACACCTGTCCCTGCAGGAAGGACTTGGCGTCGGGGCCGCTCAGCGCGAGCTTCCCGCGCTCGGAGCGGTCAAGCAGGCCGCAACCGGCGGTCACCGCCTGGTACTCGCCGGCCGGGGGGGCGATCGAACTCACGGCAAGAAGGATAGGGCCCGCCGAAACGGCTAAAGGGAATCGCCCGGAGTGCCGAACTTAAGTTTTAGGGCTACCATAATCACCATGTCGCTCTCCGCCCACTCAGACGTCCTGCGCAGCCCCGCCGTCGAGGACTACGCCAAGGCGATCTACGCCCTGGAGGGGCGCGCGCAAAAACCGGTGAGCACGAACGCGCTGGCCGCGCGGCTGGGCGTGACGGCCGCCTCGGCCTCGGGCATGGTCAAGCGGCTGCACGAGCTCGACCTGGTCACCCACGAGCCCTACCGCGGCGTCTCCCTGACCGACTCCGGCCGCCGCGTCGCGCTCGAGGTCATCCGCCACCATCGGCTGCTCGAGCTGTATCTGGTCGAGAGCCTGGGCGTGCCCTGGGATCGCGTCCATGAGGAGGCCGAGGTTCTGGAGCACGTGCTCTCCGAAGAGCTGGAGGAGCTGATCGCCGCCAAGCTCGGGGATCCCACCCACGATCCGCACGGCGATCCGATCCCCACCCGCGAGCTCACGATCGAGGAGGGGGTGACCGAGAGCCTCGAGTCCCTGACCGCCGGGGCCAGGGGCGTGTTCGTGCGCGTATCGGACTCCGACCCGGAGATGCTCCGCTACCTGGCGGCGCGCGGCATCGCCCCCGGGGAAGCGTTCGAGGTGCTCGAGCGCCAGCCCTTCGGCGGCCCGGTGTTCGTGCGCTTCGGCGAGGATGTCCATCCGCTGGGCGGCGAGCTCGCCCGCGCGATGCGGGTCACGGTGAGCCGATGAGGACGGTCCGTCAGGCCGCGCTCGAGGCAGCCGCGGAGGCATCCACCGGAACGCTCGTCGAGGCGGGTCCCTCGCCGCTTGACCACCTGCTGGCCAAGGGACGCATCCGGGCCACGGTGGCCATGCTCGGACCGGCCTTCGTGGCCTCGATCGCCTACGTGGACCCGGGCAACTTCGCCACCAACCTGCAGGGGGGCGCGCGGTTTGGCTACCTGCTGCTGTGGGTCGTGTTGCTGGCCAACCTGATGGCGATGCTCGTGCAGTACCTGTCGGCCAAGCTCGGGGTGGTCACCGACCACAACCTGCCCGAGCTGGTGCGCCTGCGCTTCCCGCGCGGGGTCACCTGGGTCATGTGGCTGCAGGCCGAGGTCATGGCGATGTCGACGGACATCGCCGAGTTCCTGGGTGCCGCGCTCGGCCTCAACCTCCTGTTCGGAGTCCCGATGCTGCCCGCGGGCCTGATGACTGGCGTGATCGCCTTCGCGATCCTCGAGCTGCAGTCGCACGGGTTCCGGCGCTTCGAGCTGGCCATCAGCGCGCTGCTGGGGATCATCTTCACCGGCTTTCTCTACGAGACGCTGCGGATCGGACCGTCCGCGCACGAATCCCTGCGGGGCCTGCTGCCCAACCTGTCCGGTTCGAGCTCCCTGTATCTGGGCGTGGGGATCATCGGCGCCACGGTCATGCCGCACGTGATCTACCTGCACTCGGCGCTCACCAACGGCCGGATGCCGGTCCGTAATGACCGCGAACGGCGCCGGGTGCTGCGCTTCGAGCGGATCGACGTGATCATCGCCCTGGCGCTGGCCGGGGTGGTCAACCTGGCCATGCTGGCCGTGGCCGCCAAGCTGTTTCACACACGCGCGCTGTCCGGGCTGAGCGGGATTCCCGAGGCCCACGCGCAGTTCGGCCACCTCGTCGGCGGTGGAGCCGCGCTGGCCTTCGCGGTCGCCCTGCTGGCCTCGGGCGCGTCCTCCTCCAGCGTGGGCACCTATGCCGGGCAGGTCGTCATGTCGGGGTTCGTCAATCTGCGCATCCCGCTGATGCTGCGGCGGGCGGTCACCATGGTGCCCGCCCTGATCGTGCTCGCCGTGGGGGTCAACCCGACCGACGCCCTGGTGCTCAGCCAGGTGGTGCTGTCGTTCGGGATCCCGGTGGCGCTGATCCCGCTGGTGGTGATGACCAGCAGCCGCAAGGTGATGGGCGTCCATGCCAACGGTCGCCTGGTGACGGGGCTCGCCTATGGCGTGGCGGCGGCGATCACGGCGATGAACGCGTTTCTGATCTATCAGCAGTTCGCCGGCTGAGTACGATGCCCCGGATGCCGGCGCTCACCCCTCAGTTCGACGAGATCATTAAGGATCTCCCCGACGACTGGACCGATCTCGAGCTCGACCTGCGGATCTTCGATGAACGCCGCTACGTCGATGCCGCAACGATGCTGGTCACTGCCAACCCGCAGCCGTATTCCAAGCACGACTGGCACTGGCGCCTGGTCGTCGCCCACCGCTTCGGGCACGGGACTCCGGTGCCCAACATCCGCCTCGGGCTCAGGCTTCTGGATGACTCGGGCATCGAGGGCGAGCTCGTGGTGCGGGAGGTCCGCACCGGGCGGGTCGAGACGACGCAGATGTGGGGCCGCACCGAGTCGGTCCGCCAGGAGTTCAGGCGGCGCCGGGCGCAGTAGCCGATGGCGCGCACGGTCGCCTTCGTCCCCGATCTGCTGTTCGGCTCGAATCTCGTCGGCGCCCTGAAGGCGGGCGAACACGATGTGGTGCTGGTGAGCCGCCCGGAGGACCTCGCGGGGGCGATGCCCGGGGTCGATGTGCTGATCGTCGACCTGACCGCCGAGCCGGAGGTTCGTATCCACGCGGCGCGCCCGTTCCTGGGTGACGGCGCCCCCCGGACGCTGGCCTTCTTCGCCCATGTCGAGCGCGACGTACGCGCCGATGCCGAACGTGCCGGCTTCGACCTGGTCGTGCCCCGCTCGCGGATGGCCCGCGCGGCCGCCGAACTGGTCACGCAGCTGGTCGGCTGACCCGGCGACCGGACCATCCGCACCGTTTCACCCGGGTGGCCGGAGCGGCCGCCGTAGAATCGGCCCGGAGCATGCGCCGCCGGGTCACGTTCAGCCGCAACTTCGCGCTTTCCCTGTCACGGACTTGCCGCTGCTACTGCAAGTACTGCGCGTTCGCGACCCATCAGCCGCACCTGTACGCGCCCGACGAGGTGCACGCGATCCTGGACCGGGCGGCCCAGCGCCACCGGGCCAAGGAGCTCCTGGTGCTGACCGGCGAGGCGCCCGATCACCACCCCGGCGTCGCCAGGCGCCTGGCCGAGTACGGCCATGACGACTTCACTTCGTATGTCGTCTGGGTGTGCGAGCAGGCGCTCGAGCGCGGCATGCTCCCGCACACCAACCTGGGCGTGCTGCCCGCCGGCGATCTGGCCCGCCTGCGCGAGGTGACCGCCTCCCAGGGGCTGATGCTCGAGTCGATCTCCGAGCGCCTGATGGACACGGTGCACGCCGGCTCGCCGACCAAGCATCCGGCCCGGCGCCTGGAGACGATCAACGCCGCCGGTGAGCTCCGGATCCCCTTCACGAGCGGGATCCTGGTCGGGATCGGGGAGACCGAGGAGGAGCGCATGGCCGCGCTGGCCGCGCTGGCCGAGGTGCACGAGCGCCACGGTCACCTCCAGGAGATCATCCTCCAGAACTTCGTCCCCCATCAGAGCTACTACGGGCGCGAGCCGGCTCAGATCGCGGGCGCGGCCGCCGAGGAGTACTGGCGGACCGGCGTCGGCGAGGGCCCGCAGCGGGATGCGCCGGGCTGGGCCAGCCCGGTGACGGTGGAGGACATGAAGCGCCTGGTCAGCCAGGCGCGCCGGGTGATGCCCGGGGTCGGGATCCAGGTGCCGCCCAACCTGTCGGATTGGTGGCCGGAGCTGGTGCGGGCCGGAGCGAGCGACCTCGGGGGGCTGAGCGCCAACGGCGACCACATCTCCCCGGAGCATCCGTTCCCGTCGCCGACCCAGGTGCGCAAGCGCCTGGCCCCCGACGGCGTGGCGGTGTCCGAGCGGCTCTGCGTGTACCCGGAGTACATCGGCTCGGAGTGGATCGCCGAGCCGGTGCTCGACGTGATCCGCAGCCGCTACTGGTCGTTCATCCCTCGGCGGGGCAGCGGCCGGCGGGCCGAGCTCCGCGTGGCCGATGACATCGCCCCGCGGGCGGTGGAGCGCGCGCGCGACGGCCACGCTCTGAGCGCGGAGGAGCTGACCGCCCTGTTCGCCGAGCAGCGCCCGGCGGTGATCGAGGACATGCGGGCCGCCGCCGATGAGCTCCGCCGTCGCCTGGCCGGCGACACGGTCACGTTCGTCGTCAACCGCAACATCAACGTCTCCAACGTGTGCGTGGTCGGCTGCGCCTTCTGCGGCTTTGGCCAGTCCAAGCGCTCGCCCGATGCCTACGAGCATTCTGAGGCCGAGTTCGAGCGGCGGATCGCCGAGGCGGTCGAGGTGGGGGCGACCGAGATCTGCCTCCAGTCGGGGATCCATCCCGACTGGGGCCTGGACGACTATCTGGGCTGGTTGCGGCTGGCCAAGCGCCTGGCGCCGCAGCTTCACCTGCACGCCTACTCGCCGATGGAGATCGACCACATGTGCGAGGTCAGCGGCCGGAGCCCGCGGGCGGTGCTCGCGCAGCTGCGCGCGGCCGGGCTGGGTTCGACGCCGGGCACGGCCGCCGAGGTTCTGCACGACGGCGTGCGCGAGCGCATCTCGCCCAACAAGCTTCCCGTCGCGCGCTGGGTGGAGATCATCGAGGCCTCGCATGCCGAGGGCATCCACTCGACCTCCACGGTCATGTTCGGCCACATCGAGGAGCCTTGGGAGCTGGCCGAGCACATGCGGATCGTCCGCGAGCTCCAGGAGCGGACCGGTGGCATCACCGAGTTCGTCCCGCTGTCCTTCATTCCCTTCCACACCCTGCTCGGCCGCACCCATGGCGTCCAGGAGATCTCCCGGGAGGAGAACCTCAAGCACACGGCCGTGTTCCGGCTGGCGCTCGGCGACGCGATCTCGAACGTGCAGGCGAGCTGGGTCAAGATGGGACTCGAGGCCGCCACCGAGGCTCTGCGCTGGGGCGTCAACGATCTCGGCGGCACCCTGATGGAGGAGTCGATCTCCCGGATGGCCGGCAGCTATCACGGCGTCCGGCTCGAGCCCGAGGATCTGATCGCCGCCGCCCATCGGGCCGGACGCCCCGCGGCCGAACGCACCACCCTGTACGACATCCGCCGCCGGTACGCCCCTGCGGCGGCGGCGTGAGCACCCGGCCGCAGCCGGCCGCTCCGGCGCAGCCATGAGCGTCGACCGCGCCCCGTCGCTGTTCGCCGGCGTCGAGCCGCTCGAGGTGTTCGTGGAGCTGCTGGCCGAAGTCGACACCGACATCACCTCAACCGAGTTCTACGACCGGATCTGCGAGGCCATCTGCCGGCTGACCACGATGCAGCGAGCGGCCATCTTCCTGGCCGAGGCGGGCCGCCGGCGCGTGCGCGCGGTGGGTAGCCACGGGACCTCATTCGCCCAGCTCTCCTCGCTCGAGCCGAGTCCGACGCTGGTGGCGACGCCGATCGCCCAGCGCGCGCTGGCCCAGGACGAGGTGGTGATCGTGTCCGAGCACATCGAGGAGCATGTTCCGGCCCAGTACGCCGAGTTGCTCGGCATCACGACGCTGGTCTGCACGCCGCTCAGTGCCGCCGGCCGCGCCTACGGAGTCATCTGCGCCGACCGCGGCGGCGGCCGCTTCGAGCTCTCCGACGGTGAGCGCCATCTCCTGTGGACGCTCGGCAAGACGGCGGCGCTGGTCGCCACCGCGCGCAACGCCACCCGGCAGGAGGAGCGCAACCGGCGCCTGGGGGAGCGCATCGAGCTGGCGCGGGAGATCCACGAGCGCGTCATGCAGCGGCTGTTCGGCGTCTCGCTGGCGCTGAGCGCCGAGCGCTCCTTCGATGACCATGAGCGCGAGCGTTGCCGGCTGGAGATGCAGGAGGCGCTGAGCGACCTGCGCCGGGCGCTCGAGCGGCCGCTGGCCGCGGTGCCGCTGCAGACCGGCTCGACGCTCGAGGCGGAGCTGACCCGCCGGATCGAGAGCGGTCAGCCGATCGCGGTCGAGTGGGCGGCCGGCGTCCAGGTTCCGTCCGACATCGAGCCGCTGGCCCAGTCGGTCCTGGCCGAGGCGCTGCGCAACGTGGCCAAGCACGCCGCGCCTTCGAAGGTCATCGTCACGGTCACCGCCGATGACGACACGTTCACGCTCGAGGTCGGAAACGATGGCGTCGGCCCGGGCGCGCGCGGCGCCGGGATGGGCCTGCGCCTGGCCGCCTTCGAGGCCCTGCAGCACGGCGGGATGATCGACTTCGGGGCCCCCGGGGAGGGCCTGTGGCGGGTGCGGCTGGTGGTCCCGATCAACGAGGGCGTGGTGTGAGCGCGGGCACCGAGCGCCGCCTGCGGGTGCTGGTCGTGGATGACCACGACGTCGTGCACTGGGGCTTTCGCGTCATGCTCGGCGAGCAGTCGTGGGTGCAGCGCTGCCTGGCGGCCCGCAGCGGCGCAGAGGCCCTCGAGGTGCTCCGCAGATTCCCCGCCGACGTGGCCCTGGTCGACCTGTTCCTGGCCGGCGAGTCGGGCGCCGACGTATGCGACTCGATTCGCCGGGCCTCGCCGTCGACGCGCGTCCTGCTGATCTCCGGGGCGGGGCGCATGTCGCCGGCCGCGGCGCGCGCCGCCGGCGCCTCCGGCTTCATCTCCAAGGACTGGGAGGCCCGCGACGTGGCCCGCGCCGTGCGCGCCGTGGGGCTCGGGATGACGATGTTCTCACCCACCTCCGAGCAGCCCGCGCCGCTGCTCTCGGACCGCGAGCGCGAGGTGCTCGACCTGATCGCGGGCGGCTCCACCAACCGCGAGATCGCCGAGCGGCTGTTCCTGTCCCCGCACACCGTCAAGGAGCACACCAGCGCGCTGTACCGCAAGCTCCAGGCCCGCAATCGCGCCGAGGCGGTGCAGCGCGCCCAGCGGATGGGCCTGTTGGGTTAGATGACGACGGGGTGCCGGGACCGCCCGGCCGCTAGCGCCGGCGCAGGACCCGCTCGATGGCGGGCAGCTTCAGGGCGTGGGGGACGTAGCGCGCGGCCAGCATCGCCGTCCGGATCGGCAACCCGGGCACGACCACCCGCTGACCGTGCTCGAGCCCCCTGACCCCCGCCCGGGCGGTCTGCTCGGCGGTCACCCAGGCCGGTCGGGGAACCGCGTTCTCGAACGCCTGACCGCCGGCCTGCCAACCCGCGGCCTCCCAGAACTCGGTCGCCACCGGCCCCGGGGCCAGCGCGGTGACGGTCACGCCGAGCCCGCGCACCTCCTGGTGCAGGGCCTCGGAGAAGGTCAGCATGTAGGCCTTGGCAGCCGAATAGCCCGCCGAGTAGGGCAGCGGCTGCATGCCTGCGGTCGAGGCCACGTTGAGGATCGCGCCGCGGCCGCGGCGCACCATGTCGGGCAGGAAGGCCGAGCACAGCACGACCGGTGCCTCGACCAGGACCTTGATCTGGTCGAGCTCGCGGGCGGCGTCGGCTTCGTGGAACGGACCTCCGGTGGCGAACCCGGCGTTGTTGACCAGGATCTCGACCTCCAGCCCCAGACTCGAGATGCGGCCCGCCAGCCGGTCCCGGGCCGCGCTCTTGGTCAGATCGCAGCCGAGGCTCTCGGCGCGGATGCCGTGCGTCGCCTGCAGCTCGGCGCCGAGCTCGTCAAGCTTGTCCTTGCGGCGGGCGACGAGGATCAGGTTGTGGCCGCGGGCGGCGAGCTCGCGGGCGACAGCGGCGCCGATCCCGGCCGAGGCGCCCGTGACGAGCGCGGCGCCACTTGCTTGGGGCTCGGGCAGGCTCACGGTCAGGCAGCCTACCGGTCTCCCCCCGATCGGGGGGAACTACGCCCCGGGCCTGTACCCGGTACGCGAGCACGGCGTAGGTTGATGCGGATGACCGCCACCGCGATCCTGTTCCCCGGGCAGGGCAGCCAGACCGCCGACATGCGCGAGGCGGTCGCGCGCGCGCGCCCGGACCTGCTCGAGCTGGTCACGGCCGCGGTCGGTGAGGACCCGTTCCCGCGCGCGGGGGAGGGGACGAACTTCGCCCAGCCCGCGATCTTCACCGCCAGCCTGGCCGGGTGGTCGGCCCTGGGCCGCCCGCGGGGAGACTTCATGGCCGGGCATTCCCTGGGGGAGCTGGCGGCGCTGGTGGCCTCCGGTGCGCTCAGCGAGGCCGATGGGCTGCGTCTGGTGACGCTGCGCGGGCGGCTGATGGATGAGGCCGGGATCCGGGGCGGCGGGGGCGGCATGGTCGTGGTGATGGGCGCGGGCGCCTCCGAGCGCGCGCCCGAGGTCGCCGAGGCCCACGAGCTGGTCGTCGCCAATGACAACTCCCCCCAGCAGGTCGTGCTGTCCGGACCGCGGGCGGCGCTCCCCGGCGCCGTGAGCCACGCCAAGGAGCTCGGCCTCCGGGCGATGAGGCTCGATGTCTCCGGGGCGTTTCACTCGCCGATGATGGCCGCGGCGCTGCCCGAGTTCGAGGCTGCGCTGGCCGCCACCGAGTTCCGCGAGCCCCAGGTGACGGTTCTCTCCGCGGTCACCGCCGAGCCGTTCACCGACCCGCGCCGCGAGCTCGCCGACGCGCTCACCCGCCCCGTCCGCTGGCGCGAGACGATGCTGGCCCTGCACGAGCTCGGCGTGAGCCGCTTTGTGGAGGTCGGCCCGGGCCGTGTCTTGACCGGTCTGGCCAAGCGCACGCTGCGCGACGTGGAGCTCGTCAATGGCTGACGTGGTGGTCGGGGTCGCCGAGGAAACCGTCCCGGTCCCGCTGGCCGTGCGCCCCGCCGGCATCCTGTCGGTGGCCACTGCGCTGCCCGAGGGGCGGCTCACCACCCGCGAGCTGTCCGAGCAGCTCGGCATCAGTGAGGAATGGATCCTGTCCCGCACGGGGATCCGGGAACGGCGCCGCGCAGCTCCGGACGAGCGCCTCAGTGATTTCGCCGCCCAGGCCGGCGCGGCCGCGCTGGCGCGGGCCGGGCTGCCGGCCGCCGAGCTCGACCTGGTCATCGTGGCCACCATGACCCCGGACGAGATCACCCCCAACACGGCCCCGATCGTCGCCGACGCGCTGGGCGCGACGCGCGCCGGGGCGTTCGATGTCGGCGCCGCCTGCAGTGCCTTCCTGGTGGCGCTGGCCCAGGGCGCCGCGCAGATCGAATGCGGCCGGGCTGAGCACGTGCTGGTCATCGGCGCGGACTTCATCACGCGCGTGACCAACTACGAGGATGCCAAGACGGCGCCGCTGTTCGCCGACGCCGCCGGGGCCGTGGTCCTCGGGCCGAGCGCGTCCGGCCGGGCCGGCATCGGGCCGATCGTGCTCGGAGCGGACGGCTCCCACGCTGAGACGATCATCGCCACCCAGACCGAGCGCCTGATCCGGATGGACGGCCCTGAGGTCTTTCGCCACGCCATTTCCCGCATGAGCGCGGTGACGCACGAGGCCGTGGCGCGGGCCGGGCTGACGCTCGGCGAGATCGATCTGTTCGTCTTTCACCAGGCCAATGCCCGCATCACCCGGGCCCTCGGCGAGCGTCTGGGACTGGCGCCGGAGCGGGTCGTCGATTGCATCGAGCTGCTGGGCAACTCCAGCGCGGCCACGCTGCCCGTGGCGCTGGCCGCGGCCGAGCTCGACGGGCGCCTGCGGCCCGGAACGCGAATCGTGCTGAGCGCCTTCGGGGCCGGCTTCACCTGGGGCGGCGCGGTCATCGAATGGGACGGACGTGGCTGATCCCCGCACCGATGGGTCCGTGCTGGTCACCGGCGCCTCACGCGGCATCGGCGCGGCCGTCGCCCGCGCCCTGGCCGCTGACGGCTGGCGCGTGGGGGTGAACTACCGCAGCGGCCGGGCGGGCGCGGAGGCGGTCGTCGCGGCGATCGAGTCCGACGGGGGGCAGGCCGTGGCCCTCGAGGGCGACGTGGCTGACCCCGGGGCTCCTGACGCGCTGTTCGCCGCGCTGGAGGCGCACTTCGAGGCGCCGGTGCTCGGGCTGGTCAACAACGCGGGCATCAGTGACGACAACCTGACCCCGTCCTTGAGCGATGAGGCCTGGAACGCGGTCATCGAGACCGACCTGAACGCCGTCTTCCGCTTCACCCGGCGAGGCCTGAAGTCGATGCTGCGCGCGCGGGCGGGACGGATCGTCAACGTGTCCTCGGTGGTCGGTCTGCGGGCCAACCCCGGTCAGCCGAACTATGCCGCGGCCAAGGCGGGCGTCATCGCCCTGACCAAGAACGCCGCCGTCGAGGTGGCCCGGCGCGGGATCACCATCAACGCCGTCGCCCCGGGATGGATCGATACGGACATGACCGCGGACGTCAGCCCGGACCTGCTGGAGCAGGTGCCGGCGCGGCGAGCGGGAACTCCGGAGGAGGTGGCGGCCTGCGTACGCTTTCTCCTCTCCACGGACGCGAGCTACGTCACCGGCGCAGTGCTATCCGTAGACGGCGGACTTGCGGCATGAACACCACCCTTCGAAAGGAGCAGGAATGTCTGTGACCACCGAGCAGGTCGAGAGCCGCGTCGTCGAGACGCTGGCCAGCTTCGGTCCTGAGCAGAGCCAGATCACGCGCAGCGCCACGTTTGAGGAACTGGACATCGATTCGCTGGACCTGGTCGAGCTGGCCCAGGTCGTCGAGGATGAGTACGGCGTGGTCCTCAAGGGCGAGGACATGAAGCAGCTCAAGACCGTCGGCGACGCCATCGACATGATCGTCGAGCGGGCCGCGTAGTGAGCTCCCGGCCGGACAGACGGAAGGTCGTCGTCACCGGGGTGGGTGCGGTCAGCCCCCTCGGTGTGGGCGCGAGCACCCTGCACGAGCGCTGGGCCGAGGGTGTCGTCGGGATCGCCGACGGCGCCGGCGCCTGCCGCGAGTTCGAGCCCAAGGACTTCCTGTCCATCAAGGAGGCCCGGCGGCTTGACCGCTTTGCCCAGTTCGCGGTGGTGTCGGCCGATGAGGCGCTGACCCAGGCGGGCTGGGAGGGCGAGACGCCGTATGACCCGATGCGGATCGGTTGCGTGGTGGCCACCGGAATCGGCGGCATCTACACCGTCGAGAGCCAGCACGACGTGATGCGCGAGCGCGGCGCGCGCATGGTCTCGCCGTTGGGCATCCCCCAGTACATGCCCAACGCGGCCACCGCGGCGGTCTCGATGAGGCACGGCCTGCGGGGCCAGAGCTACGGGATCGTCTCCGCCTGCGCCAGCGGCGGCCATGCCCTGGGCTCGGCCCTGCGCATGATCCAGTATGGCGACGCCGACGCCGTCGTGGCCGGCGGCGCCGAGGCGACGCTCACCGAGTTCGGGTTCGCCTGCTTCAACTCGATGCAGGCCCTGTCCCCGACCGGGATCTCTCGCCCCTTCGACGCCCGCCGCGACGGGTTCGTGATGGGCGAGGGCGGGGCCATGCTCGTGCTCGAGGAGGAGGCCGCGGCCCGGGCCCGCGGCGCGACGATCCTGGCTGAGGTGGCCGGCTACGGGTCAACCTCCGACGCCTTCCATCTGACTGCACCGGAACCGACCGGCGGTCCGGCCTCGCGCGCGATCACGCTGGCTCTCGACGACGCCGGTCAGACGCCGGCCGAGGTCGACTACGTCAACGCCCACGGGACCTCGACGCCGCTCAACGACGCCGCCGAGACGGCGGCCCTGAAGCTCGCCCTGGGCGAGGACGCGCATCGGGTCCCGATCTCCTCCACCAAGTCCTCGATCGGTCATCTCCTGGGAGCGGCCGGGGCGGTCGAGGCGGTGGCCACGATCCGCACGCTGATCACCGGTGTGATCGCGCCGACGCTCGGGCTCGAGCAGCCCGATCCGGAGCTCGACCTGGACTACGTGCCCGGAGAATCACGGCCGCTGATCACCGGCAACGGTCATCCACCCCTGGCCCTGTCCAACTCGTTCGCGTTCGGCGGCCACAACGTGGCCCTGGCCTTCCGCGGAGCGGCGGCCGCATGAGCGCGACCGCCCTGACCGCGGTCAGCCCGCGGCTCTCCCCGCTCGAGCGCCTGGAGGCGCTGTGCGATCCGGGCAGCCTGCGCCTGCTGCGCTCCAGCGTGCGCTCGACCCGGCTCGGTGACCGGGCCGTCGACGGCGACGGTGTCGTGGCCGGGACCGGCCTGGTCAACGGGCGCCCGGTGGCCGGTTACGCGCAGGATGGCGCGTTCCTGGGTGGCAGTCTGGGGGAACGCCACGCCGACACGATCGTGCGCCTGCTGGGCATGGCCGAGCGGGCCGGGATGCCGGTGGTGTCATTCGTGGAGTCCGGCGGGGCCCGGATGCAGGAGGGCACCGCGGCCCTGGCCGGCTACGGACGGATCTTCCGCCAGACCGTCGCCCTGACCGGGCGTGTTCCTCAGATATCGGTCGTCTCCGGTGCCTCGGCGGGCGGCGGCGCGTACTCCCCGGCGCTCACCGACCTGATCATCATGACCGAGGATGCGGCGATGTTCCTCACCGGGCCCGGCGTGGTGCGCGAGGCGCTCGGGGAGGAGATCGACGCCGCCGGTCTGGGGGGTCCCCACGTGCACGACCGCAACGGCGTCTGCCACCTCGTCGAGCGTGATGAGGCGAGCGCGGCCTCGCGCGTGCGCGAGCTGCTCGGCTACCTGCCCGCGACCACCGGCGCCGCTCCGACGCGCGCCGAGTCGCGTCCCCCCGTGCACTCCGATCCGGGCGACTTCGTGCCCGGCGCGCCGCGCAGCGCCTACGACGTCCGTGACGCGCTGGCGGCGATCATCGACGCCGACAGCCTGCAGGAACTGTTCCCGCGCTGGGCCCGCAACGTGGTCACCGCGCTGGCCCGCATCGACGGCCGGCCGGTGGGCGTGGTCGCCAATCAGCCCCGTTACCTGGGCGGCGTGCTCGACGCCGAGGCCTCCGAGAAGGCGGCGCGCTTCGTCGACTTCTGCAACGCGTTCGGCGTCCCGCTGCTGGCCGTCGTCGACACCCCCGGGTTCATGCCCGGCACCCGCCAGGAGCAGGCCGGCGTCATCCGCCGCGGCGCCCAGCTCGTGCGGGCCTTCGCCTCGGCCACCGTGCCCAAGATGACGGTCGTGCTGCGCAAGTCCTACGGTGGCGCCTACATCACGATGAACTCACGTGACCTGGGTGCTGATCTGGTCCTGGCCTGGCCGGACGCCGAGCTGGGGATCATGGCGGCCAAGGCGGCCGTGGGGATCGTCCACCGCCGTGAGCTGAACGCGGCCGGCGATCCCGAGGCCGAGCGAGACCGCCTGGCCGCCGCCTACGCGCACGAGCACCTGCGCGCGCAGAGCGCCGCCGCCGAGGGCTTCGTGGACGAGATCATCCGCCCGTCCGAGACCCGGGACCGGCTGGTCATGGCGCTGAACGCGTTCACGGCCGGCCGGGGCGAGCGGCGGTGATCCTCAGCGGCAAGCGCCTGCTGATCACCGGCGTCATCACCAAGGACTCGATCGCCTTTCACGCCGCCGAGCAGGCCCAGCGCGAGGGAGGCGAGGTGCTGCTGACCAGCTTCGGGCGCGTCCGGCGCATGACCGAGCGGGCGGCCCAGCGCCTGCCCGAGCCGGTCGACGTGCTCGAGCTCGACGTCAACAAGCCCGAGGACCTCGACGCGCTGGCGGCGACCCTGCGTGAGCGCTGGGGCCGGGTGGACGGCGTCCTGCACGCGATCGCCTTCGCGCCCCAGGACGCGCTGGGGGGTAACTTCATGACCGCTCCGGCGGAGAGCGCCATGGCCGCCTTCCAGACCAGTGCCTTCTCGCTCAAGGCGCTGGCCGGTGCCCTGGCGCCGCTGATGGACGGTGGAGGCAGCGTGGTCGGGCTCGACTTCGACGCCAGTGTCGCCTGGCCGATCTACGACTGGATGGGCGTGGCCAAGGCGGCGCTCGAGTCGGTCTCGCGCTACCTGGCCCGGGACCTCGGACCGCAGGGCATCCGCGTCAACCTGATCTCGGCCGGTCCGCTCGGCACCGTGGCCGCCCGCGGGATCCCCGGGTTCGAGTCGCTGGCCGATCTGTGGCGCTCCCAGGCTCCGCTGGGCTGGGACATTGAGGATCCGGCCCCCGTGGCCAGCGCGATCTGCTGGCTGCTGTCCGACTACGCGCGGGCGATCTCCGGCGAGATCGTCCACGTCGACGGCGGCTTCCACGCCGTCGGCGCGCCGCCGCTCACCTGAACAGATCGTGCTCGGGGGCGCGCAGCAGTGCGCGCGCCCCGGGACCGTCCTTGTCGGTCACGTGACGGTCGGCGCCGCTGATCAGGATCGCGGGCTGCTGGGCGTCCTTGCTCCGGGCCAGGTCGGCGCTCGCGGCCAGCTGATCGGCCACCGCGATCCAGGTCGCCCGGAGCTCGCGGCCGCGCGCATCCCGGCGGCCCCGCCAGTCCTCGAGCGGATTCAGGCCCGCGCAGCCGATCGCCACGTCGCACTGCCCGTGACGCCAGGCGCGCCCGAATGAGTCGGTGATGAGTACGGCCGGGGCCACGCCGGTCAGCGACCGCAGGCGGTCGCGCAGGTGGCGGGCCGAGCGGTCGGGGTCGGTGGGGAGCAGGATCACGGTGTCCTCATCGGGCGCGTTGGAGGCATCGACGCCGGCGTTGGCGCACACGAAACCCTGGTGGGTGAGCGTGATCAGCACGCCATGGTCGGCCCGGCGCACCTCGCGCGTCTCGTCCAGGACGACCTGCACGTGACGGGGGTCCTTGCCGAGCAGGGTGGCCAGGCCCTGCGCGCGGGCGCTGGGTCTCACGCTCGACAGGCGCCGGGTGCGGCCCTCAGCCTTGGACACCGCCTTGTGCGCGATGACCAGCACGTCGGTGGGGCGGGGATGGCCCTCGGGCATGGCCGCGGCCAGCAGGCCGGCCAGGTCAGTGCCGGCGGCGATCTCGGGCAGCCCCTCGAGCGCGGTCGCGCTCAGCACCACCGCACCCCGGTACGGGCCATCTGCGCCAGCATGCCCCGGGTGTGAGCGGCCCGGCCGTGCTGCTGCGCGAGGGCCGCCTCCACGGTCTCGAGATCGTCCGGCGTGTCGACGTCGAGGGCCAGCGACGGGACGGGCACCGTGTTGCTGGTCAGCTTCGCCCGGGCCGCGGCCTGCTCATGGCGCTCACGGCTGCCGGGACCGAACGCGGGGCTGAAGGCGTCCGGAGGCGAGATCAGCAGCGCGTTGGTGCCGCTCCCATGCCGGTCGGGAACGATCACCACCGAACGGCTCGGCATGCGGCGGCGGATGAGAGCGTCGATCTCGGCCGGGTCGAGCAGGGGGCAGTCTCCCGGGACCAGCAGGGCTCGCGCGGCCCCCCGATCAAGGGCCCGGCCCAGACCCAGCCGGGCGGCGTGATTGTGCCCCTGCTGCTCGTCGGCGAGGACCTCGGCCCCATACCCCTCGGCGATGCGCTGAGCCCCGTGGTCGCCGGTGATCACGATCACTGCCTCAAGCAGCTCGCACTGACCCAGCGCGCGCAGGACGTCGGTGAACATCGCCTCGACCAGCACCCTGCGCGTGTTCGCGTTGAGCGATGCGCTGAGCCGCTGCTTGGCGTCGGTGAAGCTCTTGATGGGGAGGATGGCCACGGTCGCCGTCATGTCGCTGCGACCCCGATCAGGCCAGCGTGAGCGCGAACTCGAGCGTCTGGCCGGCCAGCTGCCGGCGACGTTCGGGCGTGTCCATGAGCGTGTCCGTCTCCAGGGTGGGCAGCGGCGCGCTGCCCTCATCGGCGACGATCCCGTCGAGCAGCGGCGCGTACAGCGCGGCCACCCCGGCGGCGTCCAGCGACTGGCCGCGCCAGCGCAGGAACGCCTCGGTGGGCCCCTTGAGGACACTGCCCGCGACGATCGGACTGACCGCGACCGTCGGGGCCTGGCCGGCCCGGATCGCCTCGTTCATGCCCGGCAGCGACAGGATCGGCCCGATCGAGAGCACCGGGTTGGACGGACCGATGATGATGGCCCGCGCATCGGCGATGGCGGCCAGGACCTCGGGTGTCGGCGGGGCGGCGGTCCGGCCCCGGAAGTCCACATCCTCCAGCCGGCCACGGCCCCTGCGCCCGATCAGGAACTCCTGCAGGGAGAACCACTCCTGATCGGCCTGAATGCGGGTGCGCACCGGCTGGTCACTCATCGGCAGCACGCGGGCGCGGATCCCGAGCGCCGTGGCCAGCGCCTGCTGGGCCTCGGTCTGGCGCTCGCCGTGCTGCAGGCGCCGGGCGCGTTCCAGGCAGATGGCCAGGTCCCGGTCCCCGAGGTTGAACCAGACGTCGACGCCGATCTCGCGCAGGCCGTCCATGACGTTGAACGTGTCACCCGCGAGCCCCCAGCCGCGCTCGTCGATCCGGTCGGCCAGCCAGAAGCTGATGAGATCGGGGTCGGGGGAGACGTAGGCGCCGTAGATCTCGATGTCGTCGGCGGTGTTGGCGATCACGACCAGGTCATCGCCGCCGACCGCGTCCAGCATCCCGCGGGCCAGCTTCGCCCCGCCAGTCCCACCGGCCAGGATCACGACCGGTCCGTCGCTCACCGGAGCAGACCGCGCGGTGCCAGGAGCGCGGTCAATGGTCGAGGCCGGTGATCCTGATGCCGGCGCGAACCTTGTTGCGGACGTTGATCGAGATCAGCAGGGGGGTGAACTGCTCGATGATGCGCGCCATCTCGAGCGGGCCGCAGTCGACCGCGCGCAGGCCGGCGATCCGGTCGATCAGCTCGGCGACCTTCGCCTTGTCGGAGCGCCGGTCCCCACACACGAGCACGTCCTCATCGAGCGAGTGGCCCAGGTCGGTGAGGAGCGCGGCGCTGACGGTATGGAAGGCGGACACCACGCGCACCCCGTCGGGAACCATCTCCTGGGCCTGCTGTGCGGCTGAGCCCTGCCAGACCCCGAGCGTGCGGGTGGCCTTGCCGGACACCGCGGCGGCCAGCGGCACGGTGGCGTCGATGACCAGGTGCTGCTCGGCGCTCAGCACCGGCTTGAGGTTGGTCAGCGTCTCGGACTGGGAGCGGAACGGGACGCTCAGGATCACCAGCTCCGCGTCGGCCACCGCGTCCGCGTTCTGCGCGCCGCTGAACGAGCCGTCGGGAATCCGCTCCCGGGCGCGTCCGACGGCCTCCTCCGCGCGCTGGGCGTCACGCGAGCCGATCACGATCGGGACGCCGGCGCGCCCCAGCCTCACCGCCAGCCCGAAGCCGAGCGCCCCGGTGCCCCCGATGATGCAGACGGGGCGGGTCACGACCGCGCAGTCTAGTTCGGCTCCCGGGGCGGGCGACGTCTCCTCAGAGGCGGCTGGTCACTGGAAGCCGGGTTAGGTCGGCGGGGCCGGAGCGGCGACGCGCTGGGTGCCCGCCAGGCTGGCATCGATCGCGTCGGTGAGCATCAGGGCCAGCGCCAGCAGCCGGTCGGCGGTCGCGGTGTCGAGCTGGTCCGGCGTGTCGGACGGGAGATGGGAGCGGGGGACGAGCCCCGGCCCGGTCAGGGCTCCGAGCGTGATCGCCGGCCGGCCGCGCCGCCGCGCGGGATACGCCGGTGAGCTCCCCCGGCCTCGGTGCGGGCGAGCAGTGATCTCGGGGGCCTGAGCCGAGACCTGGGCGGCGAGCTGGACCAGGCGAGGCGTGAAGCGCTGCGGGATCAGCGGACCGTCGCTCGACCACCAGAACGGGTGGCCCGCGCCGCAGGCGGCCAGCCCGAGCACGATCACGTTGCTCGCCCTGAGTTCGTGACGGCGTCCGCGGAGATGCCGGGCCAGGCCGAGCATCGAGCCGTCTCCGGCCCCCTGCAGGAGCAGTTCGACGCCGAGGTGACGCGGCGGCGCGGCATCCAGGGCCCGGGTCAGGGCCAGCGCCAGAGCGGTTCCGGAGCCGTTGTCGCCGGCCGCCGGGCCAAAGCTGGAGCTGCCCAGCTCGAGCAGGAGCGCGCCGGCCAGCACCATTCCGGCGGTCGGGATCAGCTGCAGGACGGCGAGCGTCGCGCCGCGGGCGCCGCCATCGCGCAGGACGGCGGTGACCAGCAACCAGGCGCAGCCGATCACGAGCAGACCCTGCCAGCCGACGGCCAGCGGCCCGAGCAGATCGCGCAGCCGAGCGGCGAGACCGCGCAGGACGCCATGGTGGACAAGGCCCATCCGGCCGGCGTCGTAGTTGGCGGTGATCAGCAGGCGGATCGGTGGCGCGCCGGACGGCGGGGGGCTGACCACATTCTGGCTGGCGCGCTCGCGGGTCAGCCGGCGGCCCAGCGAGACGCCGGTCAGCCCGTCCGCGAGCGTTGACAGGAGGGCGACGATGACCACCGCGCCTCCGGCCCTGGGCGAGGCCACGGTGACCAGGCTGCCGACGGCGGCCAGCCCGGCGTGCCAGGCCCCGGCCAGCGCCCAGTTGGGACGTGACCAGAACGTCTCGATCGCGGCCTGGCGACGCGGACCGCGGAGCTGCTCGGCCAGCCACAGGGCGGCCCGGCGCTCGGAGTTGGTTCCGGCCCCGCGGCCGGGAAACTCGCTCAGCCCGTCGATCGTCTCGGCGACACCCATGGCCGCGCCATGATTCCAGGCGGTGCCGGTGGACGGTCGGATCCCCGGCCACGGGATCGTTTATAAACGGGACGGTGAGCGACTCATCCCTGGAAGCGGAGCTCCTGGCCGTCGCTCGCGACGCCGCGCAGGCGGCAGCGAGCGTCTTGGTCCCCCGCTTTGGCCGCGACGGGCGCGGGATCCAGGCCAAGAGCTCGCCCACCGACCTGGTCTCCGAGGCCGACCTCGAGGCCGAGCGCGCCATCCGGCGCATCCTGGGCGAGCGGCGCCCGCAGGACGCGATCTTGGGGGAGGAGGGGGGCGCCACCGGCGAGGGCGAGCTGCGCTGGGTGATCGACCCGCTCGACGGCACGACCAACTTCCTGTTCGGAGTCCCGCAGTTCGCGGTCAGCGTGGCCTGTGAGGATGGGGACGGCGGCCTGGTCGGCGTCGTCCTTGACCCGATTCGCGACGAGGCCTTCTCGGCCACGCGCGGCGGACCGGCCGAGCTCAACGGCGAGCCGATCCAGTCCTCCCGGCGCGCCGATCTGGGGAAGTCCCTCGTCTCCACCGGTTTCGGCTACAGCGCCGAAACCCGTTCCAACCAGGCCGCTGTGCTGGCGCGCGTGCTGCCCCGGGTGCGGGATATCCGCCGCGCGGGGGCGGCCGCGCTGGACCTCTGCTGGTGCGCCTGCGGCCGCTATGACGCCTACTACGAGCGCGGCCTGAAGCTCTGGGACCGGGCTGCCGGACAGCTCATCGCCGCCCGGACCGGGCTCAGCGTCCAGATCCTGCCCGAGCGCGGCGACGAGCCCGAGGGGATCCTGATCGCCTCGGACGCGGTGGTCGACGAGTTGCTGGGGCTGGTCCTGGGCGAGTAGGTCCACGGGCGAGTAGGCCGCCGGCGGCCACGGTTGGCGCCCGTCCTGGACGGGACCTAGACTTGGCCCGCCGGCGGCGGTGGTGGAACGGTAGACACGATGCCCTCAAAAGGCATTGTCCCTCGGGACGTGTGGGTTCGAATCCCACCCGCCGTACTCGCTCGGCCTGGCCTGGCTCGGCCAACAGGCGTCACGACGGGGAGGTCGAGGACCCGCTTCGTTGGGGGCTCACGTGGGGCCCCCGACCTTGCCCCGGGTGACCGCTGGCTGGGAACTCGTGGCGAGTGCCCGAGGCCGGGTCGTGCTGCAGCGTGTGAAACCTAACCGGGAACGGTGCCCGGTGGGGAAAACGCGGTGCGGGGTTTCGGCAGGCGCGTGGGTGCCCGGGGCCCGCGTCGGTCAAAGCGCGGGCCCCGGAGCGTGTTTGCCCCCACCGGCTGGCTGCCCGTCCTAGCTACGCGGGTGGAGGCGATTTATAACCCGGATGCACGTGGGGGCCTCGGCGATGCCGCCGGCGTTCCGGAGGCGTCGCTGGGTCGAGGCTCTGAGGGCCGGCCCGGAGGGTCAGGCGGTGGCCGTCTTGGGGCCGCCGGCCACGGGCTTGATGCCCCGGCGGCGGGCTTCCTCTTCAGGCACTTCCTGCTCGACGTTCCAGCCCTGCGCGAAGCCGATCATCGCGAACACGATCAGCGCGATCTCAACCGGGATCAGCAGGACGGTGATCGAGCCGAGCACGGCCGGGCTGAGTCCCCCGCCGCCGAACAGTGAGCCCGGCGCAGCGAAGCCGTGGTGCTGGCGGTCAAACCAGCTGGTGCCCGCCAGTCCGGTGGTCGCGACCACCGCGATGATCAGCAACAGGATCGCGAACAGAGCGGCGATCGGAAGCAGACCCCGGGCCCATTTGACGAGGATCGCGAAGGCCAGCAGCACATAGATCAGGCACCAGAAGAAGTTGACCGGCTTGAGCCCCTGGAGCTTGTCCCAGCCACCGATCGTCAGCAGCAGCATGAGGACGACCGAGGCGATCAGCAGCACGACCACGATCAGACGCGTCAGCTTGCAGGTCGCCTTCTGGCGATTGGGATGGATGACGGCGTAGCCGGGACGGACGTTGCGTACTTGGGCCACGGACGGGCACGATACCTCTTGATCGCGCGCCATGCAGCAGTTTCCGGACCGAGGCCGGCGGCGTAGCCGCGGGTCCATCGGCGGGGGGTGGCCGCGCGTCCCGATGGCGCTCGGTCCACGGGTGCCCGCTGCCCGGGGCGCCTACAATCGGCCGCGCCATCGTGGCGCGTCGCGGGCGTGGCGGAACTGGTCTACGCGCCGGCTTTAGGTGCCGGTGGGCGCAAGCCCTTGGGGGTTCGAGTCCCTCCGCCCGCATGCCGCTGTGCTGCCGTCCGCGACCCCGATCTGATCCTGCCTGGATAAGATCGGTACCCCTCAGGGGAGTGAGTTAATGGCCATGCGCGCGGTCTCCAAAACCGTGAATCCGGGTTCGAATCCCGGCTCCCCTGCTCAGTGGTCTCGCACACCGTCTACCGGACGTTCAACACCGAGCGCCGCCGCGAGTTCATCCGCATCACCGAGGACGTGGCCGACGCGGTGCGCGACGCCGGCATCGCCGAAGGCATGGTGCTGGTGTGCGCCATGCACATCACGGCGGCGGTCTGGATCAACGACGACGAGCCGGGCCTGCAGGCCGACACGCTCGAGTGGCTGGACAAGGTCGCTCCCCCGAGTTGGAGCGAGCCGGGCAACGAGGTCGCTCGCGAGCTGCTGCCCGACCCCGGTGACTATCGCCATCATCGCGGCGGCGAGGACAACGGCGACGCCCACCTGAAGAACCTCCTGGTTCACCATCAGGTGATCGTGCCCGTCACCGACGGCGAGCTCGATCTCGGCCCGTGGCAGCAGGTCTTCTACTGCGAGTTCGACGGCGGCCGTCCCAAGCGGCTGGTGATCAAGGTGCTGGGGGAGTAGCCCTGCCGGACTCGGAGATCTTCACGCCGGATGCGCTGGCCGGCCGGGTTGCGCTGATCACCGGTGGTGGGACCAACCTCGGCAAGGCGGCGGCGGCGGAGCTCCTGAAGTGCGGCGCCGCGGTGGTCATCGCCGGACGGCGCACCGAGGTTCTGGCGGCGGCGGCCGAGGAGCTCGGCCCGGCCTGCAGCTGGGTCACGGGCGACATCCGCGAGCCCGACGGTGCGCGGGCAATCGTCAGCGACACCGTCCATCGCCACGGGCGCCTGGACGTGCTGCTCAACAACGCCGGCGGGCAGTACTTCGTGCCCGCGGAGGGGATCACGGCGAAGGGCTGGAAGGCCGTCCAGAGGCTGAACATCGGGGGGACGCTGGCCATGTCCGAGGCCGCCCGCGAACTGGCCATGGAGCCGGCTGGGCACGGCACGATCATCAACGTGACCGTCTCGCCCCATCACGGCTTCCCGGCCATGGCCCACTCGGGCGCGGCGCGGGCCGCCGTTGAGGCGATGACCCGCGAGCAGGCCCAGCACTGGGCCGCGGAGGGCATCTCGGTGATCGCCATCGCGCTGGGCCGGCTGGCCACGGAATCCCTGCGCAAGTACCCGGTCGAGCTGTGGCGCAAGGCCGCGGAGACCGTGCCCCTCCAGCGCCTCGGGGAGATGACCGAGTACGCCTGGCTGGTCGCCCTGCTGGCCACGCCGCTGGGCCGAGCTCTGTCGGGCTCGGTCATCACGCTCGACGGCGCCCTTGACAACTGGACCGGGCGCTGGCCCCCGGAGGAGCTGACGCGGGAGGGCGAGGTACCCACCGAGGAGCGCCCGGCGCGAGCGTGATCCCGACCGCTCGCTGTAGCATGCCCATGACCCGCGGGCGAGGTGTCAACGGTTGCACGGGAGCCTTCCAAGCTCTAGGAACGGGTTCGACCCCCGTCGCCCGCTCTCAAGCACGCGTCCACCGAGCCTGAAAGCCGCGCCGCCGCCCGGTCTGCGCCCGGTTATCATCGAGCGACCACGGGGAGTGGCGCAGTCTGGTAGCGCACCCGGCTGGGGGCCGGGCGGTCGCAGGTTCAAATCCTGTCTCCCCGACTTGAAGGGTTGACGCGACGGGGGCACCGGTGCGACACGAGGGCGGTAAATCGCTCCTTTGGGGCGTTTTCCGGGGTTCGCCGCTCGGAACTGCGGAGTCCGAGCCGGGAGCGGACTCGTCACGAATGCGGGGCTTGGCGCGGCGCTCACCTTCGCGGTTTGGCTGGTGACCGCCGCGCTCACCCCACGCTGGGTGTGAAGCTCGGCGTGGCGCAGCAACGAGTCGACGTTATGGTTTCTGTACGTCGGCTGTCGCTGCGTCGCGGCCTCGCTGAGCGGTCTAGGAGCCGCTTGCGGTGCGCGGGTTGTGGATGGTGCGGCTTGGCCGACGGCGCAGCTGCCGCGTTGCGAGGACGCCACCGGCGACCACGATTCCACCGGCTCCGAGCTCGAGCGCGAGGTCAGACGACTCGGCGGGATGGCTGACAGCCACCGGAGCCGCAGGCAGGCTGGCAGCGTTCGGAGCCTGGTTGTCGAACGCGTACGCCGGCACGCTGCCAGTAGCGAACACAGTCACGGCGGCAGCCAGCGTCGGCAGGCATTTGAGAACACGCATCGGTACTACCTCCTGAGGGTGATCACCCCGAAGGGCGAAGGGTGGCCCGGTCAGAGGTTGGTGGGCTCCTGATCGGGCGGGCTGGTTGATGTGAGGACGCTTGCGCGGCGAGGTAACGCGCCGGTCACATGCGGTAACCGTGCGCCCAACCGGCTGCTTGGTGATCCCTGATCCGCCCGCGACGTCGGTCTTGGCTGAGTGGGTTGTCGCTGTTAGCTTTAGCGGAGGGGTCTAGGGCGATGAGATTCGCGATCTTGGGGCCGGTTGAGGTCTGGGCGCAGGAGCGCCGGTTAGACCTCGGCGGACGGCGCCAGCTGGCGCTGTTGGCGTATCTGGTGTTGCACGCGAATCGCGCGGTGTCGAGCGACTCGCTGATCGACGGGGTGTGGGGGGCCGTGGGGGCCGGGGCGCAGAAGCGGTTGCAGATGGCGATCGCGCGGCTGCGCAAGGAGCTTGCGAGCGCCGAGGATGGGGAGCGGCGGCTGCGGACGGTGGGCGGCGGTTATCTGTTGGTGGTCGCGCCGGGCGAGCTGGACGCCGACCTGTTTCGGACAGGTGTGCGGGAGGGCCGCGCGGCGCTGGACGCCGATCATCCCGCGGCCGCGTCGGAGTTGTTGGAGCAGGCCCTGGGGTTGTGGCGTGGGCCGTCGCTGGCGGAGGTCGCGTTTGCTGAGTTCGCGCAGGCCGATATCAGGCAGCTGGACGAGCTGCGGCTGGAGGCGCTTGAGACGCGCGTTGAAGCCGATCTGGCGCTCGGACGGCACGCGCAGCTGGTCAGCGAGCTTGAGGCGTTGCGGGTCGAGCACCCGGCCCGGGAACGCATCGCTGGTCAGCTGATGCTTGCCTTGTATCGCTGCGGCCGCCAGTCAGAGGCGCTCGGCGTCTACCAACGCATCCGCACGGAGCTGGCAGACCAGGTCGGGCTCGAACCCGGCCCTGAGCTCAGGGCACTCCAAGCGCAGATCCTCGAGCAGGCACCAGCGCTTGAGGCTCCCGATCGCCAGCCCAGCCAGCCGCCGGACGCCCCCGCAGCGGCCGTCGCGCTCGATACGCCGACACCGACGTTCTCTCGGTTGCCGCTCCCGCCGACACCGACGATCGGCCGTGAGCACGAGCTCGAGGCGATCGCTCGACTGCTCACGAGTGCGGACGCGCGGCTTGTGACGCTCACCGGCCCGGGTGGTGTTGGCAAGACCCGGCTCGCGATCGCCGTCGCGCACATGCTCGAGCCGTCATTTCCTGACGGCGTGTGCTGGATCGAGCTTGCCGGTGTTGCCCGAGCTGACGGCGTCGGCTCGACAATTTCGCGCGCGCTCGCGCTCACCCCGCTGACGGGGGAGAATCAGCGCGACGCGCTCAGCCGCTATCTGGCGGCTAAGAAGCTGCTGCTGGTGATCGACAACTTCGAGCACGTGCTCGATGCCGCCGTACTGGTTAGTGACCTGCACGGCTCGTGTCCCCGGCTGACGTTCCTGGTGACCAGCCGGGAGCCGCTCGACCTCGCCTCGGAACACCGGGTTGTGGTCTCGCCACTCGCGCTGCCGTCAAAGGCGCACTCCGTAACGGTGGATGATCTCGAACAATCACCGGCCAGCCAGCTGTTTCTCGCCGCCGCCCGCCGACGCGACAGCCGTTTTGCGCTCACAGCGACCGACGCGCCCCTGGTCGCCCACATATGCGACCGGCTCGACGGTCTCCCGCTCGCGCTCGAGCTCGCTGCCGGCCGAACCGAGCTGCTCGGCATCGCCGAACTGGCCAGCGGGCTTGACACCGCCCTAAACAGCCCAAGCGCCAGCTCCCGGGATGCTCCCTCTCGCCAACATACCTTGCAGGCCACGATCGATTGGAGCTACCGACTCCTCGACCCAGATCTGCAGACGGCGTTCGTTCACTTCGCCGTGTTCGCTGGCGGCGCAACCCTGGAAGCCGCCGAAGCGGTGACCGGCGCCACGCTCGAAGCGCTCAGGGCATTGACCGCCAAGAGCCTGATCAACCGACGCCGAGAGCCCAACGGGATCACCCGCCTCTTGATGCTCGAGACCATCCGGCAACACGCGCTCACGCTGCTCGCCATGGACCCCCATCGGGATACGATCGGCCGCCAACACCTCGAGCACTACCTAGACCTGGTCGAGCACACCGTCCCAGCCATCGGGTCACACGACGAGCTTCACGCCATGCGAGTTCTCGACCGGGAGAACGACAACATCAAGGCTGCGCTGCAGTGGGCCCTTCAAAACGCACCCGGCGGTGCCCTACGCCTAGTGGGCTATCTCGGTCAGTACTGGCTGATCCGGGGCGATCCAGACGGACTGTCGTGGCTGGACGCCGCACTCCAAGCCGCCGGCGACGCGGCGCCCCTGTCAGACCGCGCCCGGGCGCATCTGAGGCGCGCACAGGCGCTCGGCATGCTCAACCAGCACGTGGCCGCCCGTGACGTGGCCGAGCAGGCGGTCCTGCTTTACCGCGAGGCACATGACGATGCCGGAATCAGCCAGGCGCACCGGGAAGTTGCCTTTCGCGCCGGTCTCCTCGGTGACAGGAAAGGGTTTCGGGCATCGATCGAGGCCGCGTATCACCACGCGCGGCTCGCCGGAGATAGCGGGCTCATCGGAACCGCGCTCGCCCGGCTCGCCTACCGTGCACCGGGCCGCAGGCGCGCGGCGGGCCTCGAGGAGGCCGCCAAGCTCCTCACCGAGGCAGGCAATTACCGAGAGCTTGCCAGCGCGTACCTCAGCGCTGCATACGAGGCACTGCTGGCGGATCGCTCGTCCGAGGCGCTGAGCCTACTCAAGGTCGCGCTTCCAGCGGTTGAGAAGGTGCAGAACCCTGAGTACATCGCCATGCTTATCTGGGGCAACGTCGGACTCGCGAACCTTTTCCTGGGTGACCTCCTGACCGCCCGGCAGGCCTTTGAAGCCCAACTGCAACTATGCCTGGGCCACGCCTTCCGCTACGGCGCCGACGAGGGTCTCGCCGGCCTCGCAGCAGTCCTAGCCCATGAGTGTCAACACGAGCGAGCGGCCACCCTGTTAGGCGCCGCACGCGCCTTGGGTTACCCCCCGGTCGGAGATCAACCCATCTACGATCGCCTTGAGCGCGACTTCTTCTCACCCGCCCGGGGGCGCTACGGAACGGTCGGGTGGGACCGGGGAGAACAAGTGGGGTCCGATCTGTCCTACGACCAAGCGATCGCCACCGCGCTGAACGAGCCAAACCAGAGCACCGAACCGCAGGCGAACAAGCTGAGCCGTCCGCCGGCAGAGGCCAAGGCGTACCCGAGGCTCAGCTCGCCGTAGACGGGCAGCTTTTCAGCTGCGGCCCAGGCGCGACTGCTCGCCGCTCGGGCCGTCGGATGGCTCCTGAGCTTGCTCGCGGGCGCCGTCGTCGTGTTCGGCGCGATCGCGGCGAGCGCGGTGCCTGGCGACGACCGCGACGTCGGCCGCAGCTGGGAGGCCGATCCCGTAGCGCAGGCCGGCCATGCGCACCAGGAAGCAGGCCGCGGCGCCGATGATTGGGAACGTGACCGTTTTGTCGCCGGCGTGGTAGGCGGCAACCACGATCCCGGCTCCGATCAGGGCCGGGATGGCATACAGGCCTCCGCGCAAGACTGTGGGGATCTCGCGCACGAGGATGTCGCGCAGCATGCCTCCGCCGATGCCGGTGATGGCGCCGAGGATCACGCTGTCGACGACACCGAGGCGATGGGCGAGCGCGGTGGCCGCTCCGGTGACGCAGAACAGGGCCAGGCCCGCGGCGTCGAGGATGTCAATCGGGCGCTGCAGGCGGTTGATCGCTGGGTGCGCGAGGCTCGTCAGCAGTCCGGCGCCGCCTGCCACGGCCAGGTAACGCCAGTCACGGAACGTCTGCGGCGGGATGCCGATGAGCAGGTCGCGGATGGTGCCGCCAGCGATACCCACCACCACCGCCAGCACGACTGCTCCGAACAGGTCGAGTTGCCTCCGCACCCCGGCCATGCCGCCGCTGAGGCCGAACACGAACGTTCCCACAAGGTTGAGGACGATCAGCAGGGTCGGATCGAATCCGGGCAGCAGCGACGCGGATGCCATCGGCGTAGGCGCAGACTATGGGGCGAGCCAGGCGCAGCTGGCCGCCACGAGGGTCTCGACGCCTGTCTCCAGCGTGGGGTGGATGACCGGCGCGAACTTCGGGTTGTGATTAGTGGGCAGCTCACTCAGCCGGCCCTCGCTCTGCGCAGCCGCGTAGGTGTCCGGGTCGATCCCGCCGATGAACCAGAACACCGACGGTACGTGCCACTGGACTCCGAAGGAGCCGAAGTCCTCACTCGCCGAAGCGGGACCGGTGTGCATCACCCGGTCATCACCGAAGTGCGCGTGCAGGGCATCGCGCACCTGCTCGGTCGCGTGATCGTCGTTGCGCACCACGTCGTAGCGATCAAGCGCGGTGATCTCAGGCGGCCTGGGAGCACCGGAGGCCTCTGACTCGGCGTTGACGATCCGCTTGATCGCCTCCAAGACCCGGTGGCGGACGTTCTCGTCGAACGTGCGCACGTTGAGCTTGATCACCGCGTCGTCGGGGATCACGTTCTCTTTGGTCCCAGCCTGTAGCGCGCCGATCGTCACGACGGCCGCGTCCGCTGGCGCCACCTCGCGCGAAACGACGGTCTGCAACCGCAGGACGGTCGACGCGGCCATCACGACCGGGTCAATACTGGCCTGCGGCATCGAGCCATGCGCCCCTCGTCCGAACATCCGGATCTCAAAGCTGTCCCCGGCGGAGGTGACTACCCCAGCCTGGCTGGCGATGATCCCCGCAGACAGCGGCATCACGTGCTGGCCGAGGATCACATCGGGCTTGGGAAACCGCTCAAAGAGCCCATCATCGATCATCGCCTGGGCGCCCGCCGCATTCTCCTCCGCGGGCTGAAAGACCGCCACCAGCGTGCCGTGCCAGGCATCCCTGGCCTCGGCGAATAACCTTGCTGCGCCGGCCAGCCAGGCCACATGCATGTCGTGTCCGCAGGCGTGCATCACGGGCGTCTCGTTCCCGTCAGGATCCGTTGCCGTCACCGCGCTCGCATACGGCAGCCCGGTGGCCTCCTTGACCGGCAACGCGTCCATGTCGGCGCGCAGCATCACCGTCGCACCCTCGCCGTTCCTCAACACGCCCACCACGCCAGTCCCACCCACACCCTCGGTCACCTCAAAGCCCGCTGAGCTCAACCGCGCGGCGGCCAGACCAGCCGTGCGCGTCTCCTGCAGCGACAACTCAGGATGACTGTGGATGTCCTTGTACAGCGCCTCGAGGTCGTCCAACCGGTCCTCGAGACCGCGGAGTACCAAATCGATCGCCGTTGCAACACCCATGGCTGCTCCTCACGTCGTGTGGATGTGGCGGCGCCGCGGGCGCCGGTCGAGGTCTCGCGCTTTCGACGCTACCACTGGACCGTGTTTGCGGGTCGCGACGCCGATTCTGTGCCCGCGCTTCGCAAGAGGCGTCGGCAAGTTGGAACCCGGGCTGTCGTTCGCCGAAGCGATCGTTCGCCACGTCAGCCCGGATGAGGGATGCGGTCTCCGCGTTCACCCATCCGCTGCCTTTTTGGGGGGGTGCTCCCTCATGCGAGGAGCAGCGGCGGACAGCATGATGGGGTCGTGGCAACTCCCCGGCGCCTATCGCTCGAGCTTGAGCCTGATCGAGAGATACCGGTCGGTTCGCTGAAGGACGAACTCGGATACCGGGTGACGTTTCACGGGTGGCTGGCGCTTGCGTCCGCACTCGAACGTGCGCTAGCGGGGCGCGGGATCCGTGAGAGCGACTCCCCGGCCAATAACCGCTCGTCCGGCAGCGGCGAATCAACGGCAAACCAATGACAGGAGGTCAGATGTCCAGATCGGATTTTGCATTGTTCAGAGGACGGAGGCGCGCGCGGCGAGCGGGGCTGTCGCTCATCGGTATTGGAGCGGTGGCGCTGACAGCCTTCGGAGCACCGGCGGTGTACGCCTCGCCTCGGGGCAAGGAGGAGACCCTGCGCTACTACGTGAAGGACGTCTCGATGACGATCACTCACGCAGATGGGACGGTTGTGCGCCGGCCGCCGTATCCGGCACCCGCCGCGGGCGACGTGATGGTGATCAACTCGCTCGACTACCAGGGCGACCACGCCCGGCACGCGACCCACTGGTCGGGGAGCGAGTATGTGCGGTGTGTCTTTGCGCAGGGACCGCCTGCCTGCACTGTCACCGTGGCCCTTGGGTCGTCGTTGCTCGTCTTCAATGGGTCGTCGGGAATGCTCGTCAATGGGACTGGGCGCTTTCAGGGTGCCCAGGGCCGAGTGCTGAACCAAAAGGAAGTGCCGGGTGGCGTCGACGTGATCGCCCGCGTGCGGCTCCGGTGACGCAACCGAGTCGACGCCCTTGCCGGGAAGTGCGGCGTGAACGATGATGGGCATGTGGGCCTGCTGGAGCGAGAGGAGGAGCTCAGCCGAGTGGTCCGCGCGACCGCCGCCGTCGCGGCCGCAGACGGCCATGCCGTACTGATCGAGGGCCCCTCCGGGGTGGGGAAGACGGCGTTGCTATCGGCGTCCATCGACCACGCGCGCACCCGTGGATTCGACGTGGTCAGTGCGCGCGGAGGGGAACTCGAGGGCGATCTGCCCCTCGGTGTCGTCCGTCAGCTGTTCGAGCGCCGGATCCAGGGGGCATCGTCGCGGCAGCGCGCGGAGATGCTGGACGGCGCGGCAGGGCTCGTCGCTCCAGTTTTTTCGCAGCCGGCGGTTGGGGTCGATGGCGGCGCGGTGGTGCACGCGCTGTATTGGCTGACGACGAACCTGGCTCGCGATCGTCCGCTGGTCGTCGCCATCGACGACTGCCACTGGGCAGACGCCGCTTCGCTTCGGTATGCCGCCTACCTCACGCGGCGGCTGGAGGGGGTGCCTGTCCTGGTGCTGCTCTGCGCCAGGACGGACGAGCCCGCGCCCACCGGCTCGATTCTGTCTCGATTCGTGACCGGTCCGGAGATTGTGCGTGTTCAACCCAGGCCGCTGACCAACGATGCGGTTGGTCGGGTCCTTGAGCTCGTGCTGGGACGCGCGCCTGATGCTGGCTTTGCCGCCGCCTGCCGGCGCGCGACCGGAGGTATTCCGTTCCTCGTCAATGAACTGGCGAAAGAACTGCGTTCGACGGGGATGCCGCCGAGTTGGGAGGCCGGTCAGTCGGTCGCCGCCGTCGGCCCGCGCACGGTTGGCGACGCCATGATGCTCAAGTTGGCTCGGCTGCACCCCGCGGCGACGAGGCTCGCGAGCGCGATCGCTGTCCTGGGGGAACACGCCCATCTGCCGCATGTCGGCAGGCTGGGAGGAGCCCGACCGGAGGAGTCGCTGGCTGCGCTCGATGCTCTGGTTGCGGGCGGCATCATCGCTGCTGGAGCGCCGCTGGCGTTCGTGCATCCGATCCTGCGCAGCGCGATCTACGACGGGATGCCGCGAGGTGAGCGCTCGCGGCTGCACGCGGCGGCGGCCGAACTGCTGGCGAGTGAAGGACGCGACATCGGCGCCGTCGCGGCTCACCTGCTGGCGACCGAGCCGAGCGGCGAAGCGGGGGTCGCCGATCTTCTGCGAGAGGCGGCCGCGCAGGCGCGCGGCCGCGGCGCGGTCGAGAGCGCAGTCAGCTTCCTGGCACGCGCGCTGCGCGAGAAGCCCCCCCGGGATGATCGGGCCCGACTGCTCTACGAGCTGGCCACCGCGGAGAACATGCTTCGGCGGGTCGACTGCATCACCCACTTCGAAGAAGCCCGCCGACTGTTCCGCGACCCGGCAGCGAGCGCCCGGTGCGCGCTTCAAATCGGCAGTGTCCTGATCTGGACTGGGCGAGCCGATGACGCCTACGCGATGCTCGCCGCCGGCGTCCGGGAGGCAGCTGGGGCCGACGAGCAGCTGTCGCTGCAGCTCAAGACGGCGTTCGTCAATCACGGCCTGTTCGACCCAGATCAGACCACCGAAGTCGACTCGGTGCTCGAAGACATCCGCACCGCATCTGTGTGCGGTCACGGACCGCCTGAAACGCCGCTCGTTCTCGGCATGGTTGACGTGATGCGCGGCAACCGCGTCTCGTCCGCCGTTGACATGGTGGAGCGCGGGCTTGGCGGCGGCCGCTACCTGGCCGAGCGGGGTGCAGGCGACGATGGCCTCGTCGCCGCCGTCGTGGCGTTCGCCTTCGCTGATGAGCTTGCCCGCGCGGACGCCCTGCTGGACGCGATGGCCGACGACGCCCAGCGGCGCGGACTGGTGTCGGCGTTCCTGGTGACGACGGGGCTGCGGCAGTGCGTCCTGTGGCGGTCGGGGGACGTGGCGGGCACCGAGGACGCGTTGCGGAGCTGCTTGGCCCTTGCGCACGAACATGAGCTGGTGCTCCCGCTTGTGTTCGTGCTCTACTACGGCGTCGACGCGCTGCTCGAGCGTGATGGGCTGCAAGACATCGCCGCGCTCGCGTTGCAACTCGAGCTGCCGCCCGGGCAGGCGCGGACCGTCAACGCAGCATGGCTCGCTGAGGTGCGCGCCAGGTTGCTTCTGGCCCGAGGCGATCGGGAGGGGGCCCTCGCAGCGCTGGCCACATGCGAGCGCATCTACTCGGCGGTGCGTTTCCAGCCGAGCGTGTCGGCGTGGCGCTCGCTGCTGGCCCGAGCATGCTTGCCGGATGACCAGGCCCGGGCGGTATCTCTCGCAGAGGCCGAGCTCGCCGAAGCGATCCGCGTCGGCCAGCCGAGAGCAACCGGGATCGCGCTGCGAACGCTCGGGCTGATGATGGGCGGGACCTCCGGCCTTGAGCACCTCCGCGAAGCCGAGGATGTGCTGCGGAGATCTACGGCGCGCTTGGAGCACGCCCGCGCCCTCGTCGAGCTCGGCGCGGCCCTCCGACGCGCAAACGCCCGGAGAGAGGCGCGCGGCCCATTGCGCGCCGGACTTGACCTCGCGCTGCGTTGCGGCGCGACGCGCCTTGCCGAAAGGACGCAGACCGAGCTGGCAGCGAGCGGCGCCCGGCCGCGTCGTCTGATGCTTACCGGTCGCCACTCGCTCACGCCGACCGAACTCCGGATCGCGAATATGGCGGCGGGACGAATGAGCAACCCGCAGATCGCACAGACCCTGTTCGTCACGACCAAGACGGTCGAGAACCAGTTGAGCCGGATCTACAAGAAGCTCGCCATCAGTTCGCGCACCGAGCTCCCCCAAGCCCTACTCGCGCCCGATCATCGATCTGCCCACGAGGAGCTCTCTCCCGAACGCGACCCGGCGGTTCCCGTAACTTGACCCGGAAGCCATCACCAGCCTCCGAGCCTGAGGATGCCTCGCGCGGATGCCTGCAACGGCCGCCTGCGGCCATGTTCATGGCCACCGGCCCCAACCACG
>DASVYO010000129.1:0-2864 GCA_036392135.1 Solirubrobacteraceae bacterium | reverse complement strand
GTCGAGCGGCTGCTCGTCCGGCTGGTCGCCACCTGCGGAATCGTCGGCATCGGCGTGGCGATCGCCGCGATCATGGTCTCCAGCAAGAGCCAGGGCTGGGTCGTCGGCCTGGTGGTGGCGATCGTCACGGTCGTGCTCTCGGCCGTGCTCTGGTCCTCGCGCTCCGTTTAGCCCGCCGGGTGGCGGCGGCGAGCGCTAAGCGCCACAGATAGGGTTCGCTACTCACGGGTAGAAAGTCTCTGCGCCCGTTTCCCAGGGCAAAGGAGCGAAAGGAAGCCTCATGGAAGCATCGACACCGGAGCAGGCAGCGGCGACCACCAACGGTGAGGCCGAGAAGCCGCCGTTCTCGCTTGAGCTGAGCCAGGATCAGAAGGACATCCGCGACTGGGTGCACGGCTTCGCCGAGCAGACCGTCCGGCCCGCCGCCGCCGAGTGGGATGAGCGTGAGGAGACTCCCTGGCCGGTCATCCAGGAGGCGGCCAAGATAGGCCTCTACGGCCTCGAGGGCATCGCCCAGTTCTGGTACGACCAGAGCGGGATCATGTTCCCGATCGTCAATGAGGAGCTGTTCTGGGGTGACGCCGGGATCGGCATGTCGATCATGGGCACCACGCTGGCCGTGGCCGCGATCCAGGCCAACGGTGCCCCCGAGCAGTGGGGCGAGTGGCTCCCCCAGTGCTTCGGCACTGAGGATGAGCCCCAGGTGGCCGCGTTCTGCGTGTCCGAGCCCGACGCCGGCTCGGATGTCTCCAGCCTCCGCACCCGCGCCAAGTACGACGAGGCCAAGGACGAGTGGGTCCTCAACGGCCAGAAGGCGTGGGCGACCAACGGCGGCATCGCCAACGTGCACGTGGTCGTCGCCCAGGTCGATCCCGAGCTCAAGTCCCGCGGCCACGCCTCGTTCGTGATCCCGCCCGGGACCAAGGGCCTGGAGATGGGGACCAAGGTCAAGAAGCACGGGCTGCGCGCCTCGCACACCGCCGATGTGTTCCTGGACGACGTGCGGATCCCGGGCTCGTGCCTGCTCGGCGGCAAGGAGAAGCTCGACGCCCGCCTCGCGCGCGCCCGTGAAGGCAAGAGCTCGCGCGGCCAGGCGGCGATGCGTACCTTCGAGGTCAGCCGCCCGACGGTTGGCGCCCAGGCGCTCGGCATCGCCCGGGCCGCCTACGAGTACGCGCTCGACTACGCCAAGGAGCGCTCCCAGTTCGGCCGGCCGATCATCGAGAACCAGGCCATCGCCTTCACCCTGGCCGACATGAAGCTCGAGATCGACGCCGCCCGGCTGCTCGTCTGGCGCGCCGCCTGGATGGGCCGCAACGGACACGACTTCGACAACGCCGAGGGCTCGATGAGCAAGCTCAAGGCGGGCGAGGTCGCCGTCTGGGCCACCGAGCGGGCCATCCAGATCCTGGGCGGCAACGGCTACACGCGTGAGTTCCCGGTCGAGCGCTGGCACCGGGACGCCAAGATCTACACGATCTTCGAGGGCACGTCCGAGATCCAGCGCCTGGTCATCTCCCGCGCGATCTCGGGCATGCAGATCCGCTGATCCCGGATGGGGGCGCGCCGCCGCCGAGACCCTGCGGCGGCGCGCCCGGTTCGGCGGGCAGTGCTCAGTTCCGGGCGGGAGCGTCTGAGCGCCGGTCACCGAACGCCTCCAGGTACCCGTGGCCGGCCGGGTCGGCCCCGGCCGCGGCCTCGGCTTGGGCCAGGTCCTCGAGCGTCCCGTCGTCATCGCTGTTGTCGATGTCAACCACGACGCAGGCCCCGGCCCGGTCGAAGAAGAACCGCACGCAGGTGAAGCCGTACTCGACCCCGTCGGGCTCGGGCATGCCGTTGTCGCGCAGCAGCTTGCGCATCCGCTGCTCGCACTCGATTTTCTGACTCAGTGTCGCCATGTCCAGATCGTGCGGCATACCCGCGTAACCGATCCAGACCTGGAGGTGACGATTCGCTGCCAGGCGTCAAAACTCTGGAACGCCTGGTGCCGGGCGCGTGACACCTTGGCGTTTGGGCACCTGGGCGACGGCACCCTGGCGACCGGGCGCGATGGCGACCGGCACCCTGGCGACCGGGCGCGGGAGAGCCCGCGCCTACTCCGCTACCAGAGGCCGCGCACGATGTTGTACATCGTCCCCGAGGTTTCCCCGTAGCTCGGGCAGCAGGGGGGGCCGCCGGGAGCGTTGATCCCGATCTCGAGATGCGGGGCCTGCGAGTTGCCGACGCTGCCGCACCCGACCTGGGCGATCGGCTGGCCGGCGGTCACATGCTGGCCGACCGACACCAGCGCCGGCGCCGCGTGACCGTAGTAGATGTAGCGGCCGCGGTACTGGCCGGAGTCCACCTTCAGCACCGGTGCGTACGGGCCGAAGCCGCTGATCCCCTCCTGGACGATCGTGCCCGAGGTCACGGCGACCTCGGTCACGTTCGAGCCGCAGGCGTTGCCGACGGTGCCGATGTCAACGCCCTGGTCCTGGCTCCACTGGGAGGGATTGACCACCCGCGACTTGGGCTGCAGCGGGAAGACCCAGCCGGTGCTCGAGCTGCTCGGAGTCTGCGTCTGCGAAGTCTGCGTCGTCCCCGAGGCCTGCCGTCCCGACTGGACCCAGGTCTGCAGGGTGCTGGCCGTCTGATGGCTGACGGTGCCGCTGACGGGGGAGAGCGCCGCCGAGCTCTGGAACTGCACGACTGAGTGCTTTGTCCCCGGTCCGAAGTTCCCGTCCGTCGCGGTGCGCAGTCCGACCCTGGTCAGCCAGGTCTGCAGCGTGCGCACCTGGCGCCCGTGCATGCCCACGCGCAGGACGCGGGTGATCCGGCCGCCCGGGCTGGTGCCGGTACCGGTACTGCCGCTGGCCCCGCTGCCG
>DASVYO010000128.1:0-46879 GCA_036392135.1 Solirubrobacteraceae bacterium | reverse complement strand
CACCGCTCAGACGCTCCGCCTCGACCACCCCCGGATCCCACTCCCGGGTGGTCGAGAAATCACTCAGATAGGCAAACACCTCCTCGCGGGGCCGCCGGACCTCGATCGATGCTCGGTAATGGGCCATCACGATCCTCCTACAGGAATTCTTCTCGGCGATGCCGGGAGCTCTGCCGGAACTGCCGAAACCGCCGTCGGAGCGGAGGCGTCGCGCCAGCCGCTCAGTCGTACGCACTCCTCGAGCAGCCGCTCGCGTTCCTGCCGGCTCTCCCGTGTCGATCGCAGCCAATGTGTGGGCCGCTGTCGGCGGTCGTGCCAGAACCGCCCGGAGCTGCGACCCGGTTGGGTGGCGCCACCGAGCCAGACGATGGTGTCGGCGCCCTCCGCGGGCGTCCTCAGGAACGGTCGTGTCACTGTGTAGAACCGTGGCAGCGAGGATCGCACGCCGGGGGTGTCCACCCACCCCGGATGCATCGCGTGGACCACGACCCCGCTGCCCGCCAGCTGCTCTGCCCAGAGCTCGGTCAGGATCACCTCCGCACGCTTGGTGCGCGCGTATACCTTCGGCCCGTCGAACTGATCGTGCTCGCTCTGTAGGTCATCCACGGCGATCCGCTGCGTGTACATGCCGCCGGAGGAGACATTGATGACGCGCGCCGGGGCGCTTTGTTTCAACAAAGGGATCAGCAGAGTCGTCAACAGGAACGGGCCGATCACGTTCGTCGCGAGTGTGAGCTCGATCCCGTCGGCTGACTGTGCGCGTTCCTGCGTCATCACGCCGGCGTTGTTGACCAGCACGTGGAGGGGCCCCTGGGCGGCAAGGCGGATGGCACATTCGCGCACCGACTCGAGGCTGCTCAGGTCGCACACCGTGGTCCGCACGTCCTTGTTCTGAGTCCTCTCGATGATCGCCGCGCGGGCTTGGGCACCGCGCTCCTCGTTACGCACGAGCAGCCGAACGCTCGCCCCGAGGCGCGCGAACCCTTCGGCTGCCGCCAGCCCGACTCCTGAGGTCGCGCCCGACACGGCCACGACCTTGCCCTCGAGGCGCTGCAGGTCGCTCCCCCGCCATGTCCGGCTGCGCATCCGGTAGCCGATGCTCGTGTAGCCGCCGACGACGGAGCGGTCGAGGATGGTGTCAACGAGGGGAGCGACCGTCTGACTCACAAAGCGGCCCGCAGGCGACCCCGGCGACCTGCCGGCGCCGTTGTGCGGCGGCTTGGTGGCGCCGTGAGGCAGAGATTTGGTGGCGCCGGGGTGCGCCTGCGGGTTCGCCATCAGCCGGCCGGGACCAAGACCTGGTTGATCACGTGGATCAGCCCGTTGGAGGCCACCACGTTGGCCTTGATCACGCGCGCACGGTTGACATAGACCTTGCCGTCGCGGGTGCGGATCGAAAGCTTGCCACCCTCCAGCGTGGTCAGCGACCTGTGCTTGACGACCCGGGCGGCCGTGAACCTGCCCTTCACCACGTGGTAGAGGAGGACGGCCTTCAGCTTCGCCTTGTCCTTGGCGAGCGCGGCGAGCGTCGCCTTGGGCACCTTCGCGAAGGCGGCGTCAGTCGGCGCGAACACGGTCAGCGGCCCGGGTCCGGAGAGGGCGCCCGCGAGGCCCGCTCGCTTCACGAGGGAGACGAGCGTTTTGAACGAACCCGCGGCTACCGCCGTCTGGACGATGTTCTTGGCCGGCGTGCGCGGAGCCGAGGCCGACGAGGCAACCACACCCAGCGTCATCGCGCCAAGTAGGGCGACGGCCAGCGCGGTGGCGAACGACTTCTTCATGAAGGAACCTCCGTTGTATAGGGACTGTCCAATGATCGTATAATGTTGACACAGAGATTGTCAAGGGTCCGTAGAGAAACTGTCGAGAGTCTGTAGACTTGCCGCATGAGCGCTCATGACGCCGATAGCGGGCGCGTGCGGATCGGGGAGCTGAGCCGCCGCGTCGGGGTCACGCCGGAGGTCCTCCGCGCGTGGGAGCGTCGGTACGGGATCCTGTCGCCAACTCGCACCGAGGGCGGATTCCGCCTCTACGGCGAGGACGACGAGCGGCGGATCCGTCGCATGCTGGAGCACCTCGAGCAAGGCCTATCGGCAGCGGAGGCGGCTCGGCGCGCACGCGCTGACCCGCCCTCTGGGCCCGCCGACGGACCAGATGACGGAAGCGAGGCACCGACGGCAGCTGTGCTTGGTGAGCGGCTACGCCATGCGCTCGACGGATTCGACGACGTCGGCGCGCACTTGTTACTTGACCGGCTCCTGGGTTCCTACCCGCTCGAGAGCGTCCTTCGGGACGCGATCCTTCCCTACCTCCACGGGCTCGGCGAGCGCTGGGCGCACGGCGAGGCCTCGATCGCGCAAGAGCACTTCGCCAGCGCGCTCCTGCGCGGCCGACTGCTCGCCCTGGCGCGCGGCTGGGGGCGCGGCCGGGGTCCGCACGCGCTACTCGCCTGTGTTCCCGGAGATCAACACGATCTTGGTTTGGCCTGCTTCGGGCTCGCGCTCCGCGCTCACGGCTGGCGGATCACCTTCCTCGGAGCCGATACTCCGCTGCTCACACTGACGGAGACAGCGCAGCAATTGGGGCCTGCGCTCGTCGTGGTCAGCGCCGCGCTCCCCGAGCTGGCTCAAAGCGCTCTCGGCGGCCTGCGCGAGCTCGCCTCCGTCGTCCCCCTCGCGCTCGGCGGAGGTGGAACCAATGCCAGCACCGCCGAGACCATCGGTGCTCGATGGCTCAACGAAGACCCCGTGGCAGCCGCAGCGAGCACCGCGGCGCCAGAGGGCTGAACGGACCTGCAAGCGACTGGCCGCCGGTGGGCGTCGTCGCCGCTCGGTTCGGGAGCTGGGAGGCCGTCCGCACGGCCGCGAGCGAGCTTGACGCCGCGGTGGACGTCACCGGCTGGTGGTGATGGCACCGCGTGGGCGATGATCAAAGTCACGGCCAAGAATCGCGCAGGGGGTCGCTCGGTTGACGGATCGCTCGGATCGGTCGGTAGTTCTCCCGGGGAGGCATGAGGGCGCTCGCTGATTGCCTGGTGCCTGATCGTGCCTAGCGTGCCCGGGTGCCGGCGCATTGGCTGCCTGTCATGCTGCTCGCACCGGCGCGAACCGATCAGGAGGCGTTCACATGCACCGGCCCCGCGGCATCATCGGCGACTTGTTGGCCGAGGTCCGCTCACGATGCCGGATGAGACCCGGGGGCGGCGCGCGGTGGCCGGGGCGGTAGTCATCGCCGAGCGGGTGTCGCGGGTCTACGATCGCGCCCCGGTTCTGCAGGAGGTCAGCTTCGCGATCCAGCCGGGCGAGTTCATCGCGCTCACCGGCCCCTCGGGCTCGGGCAAGACCACGCTGTTACAGCTGATCGGGAGCCTTGACCGGCCCACCAGCGGACGGATCCTGGTCGATGGAGTCAGCGTCGGGGAGCTGCGCCGCCCGGCGATCTTCCGCCGCAACGCCGTGGGTTTTGTGTTCCAGCTGCACTTCCTGTTGCCGGCGCTCAGCGCGGAGCAGAACGTCGAGCTCCCAATGGCGGCGGCGCACGTTCCGCGCCGCGAGCGGATCGCTCGGGCGCGCTCCCTGCTGGAGGAGGTGGACCTGGGTGACCGCACCCGTGACCTGCCCAGCGAACTGTCCGGCGGCGAGCGCCAGCGGGTGGCGATCGCGCGGGCGCTGGCCAACTACCCCCCGCTGGTCCTGGCCGACGAACCGACGGGATCATTGGATACCGCCGCTTCGGAGCATGTGTGGCGGCTGCTCAGCCGGGTTCGGTCGCGGCGGGGGACGACCGTGATCGTCGCCTCCCATGACGTCACGCTGGCCGAGCACGCGGATCGTTCGCTGTCCCTGATGGACGGGCGGCTGACCGAGCCCGGGCCGGCGGGGCCGGCCCGAGTCCCGGGACGCGCGAGATGATCGCGCTGAGCCAAGCCCTGACGAGCCTGCGGCATCGACCCGGGCGCGCGTTTCTGACCGCGCTGGGCACGGCGCTGGGGATCGGCACCATCGTCGCTCTGCTGGCCGTCTCGGCCGGCGCGACACAGACCGCCGGGGATTTTGTGCACCTCGGGCGCTCGGATCTGGGGCTGTTCCAGAAGGACGCGGCTGATCCGACGACATCGATCCTGCCCGAGAGCCTGATCGCGACCCTGCGCCGCCAGCCGTGGGTGGCTGACGCGATGGGGCTGCAACTGCTCGTGGGGGAGATCGCCCGGTCACCGGGGGCGATCGTGTTCGGCGCTGTGGCCCGCAGCTTCGAGACCAAGCGGATGGTGTTCGCCTCCGGCCGGATGTTTCGCAGGCCAGATGAGATCGTCCTCGGCGATGGCCTGGCTTCGCAGCTGCACGCGCACGTCGGCGAGGTGATCAGGCTGGCTCGTCGCCGGATGACGGTGGCCGGCGTCTACCACATCGGGGTCAGCGATCAGGATTCGGGCGCGTTCATCCCCCTGGCGACCGCCCAGGCGATCACCGGCCACACCGGCGAGGTGACCTCGATCGTGGTCAAGCTCGCGCCCGCCGTCCGGCCGTCGGCTGCGCGGCGCACGATCGCACGGCGCTTCCCTGGCCTGCTGGTGATTGCCGATGCCGATGAGGCGCTGCGTGCCGGAGCCAACGGTCAGTTGATCGAGAAGCTGAGCCTGGTGATCGTGGTCCTGGCGTTGCTGATCGGCGGCATCGGGGTGATGAACACGATGCTGATGTCCGTCGTCGAGCGTCGCACCGAGTTCGCGCTGCTCTCCGCGGTCGGCTGGAGCGGCCCGCAGGTCGCCGGCCTGGTCATCATCGAGGGGTTGCTGGTGAGCATCCTCGGCGTCGCGCTGGGGCTGCTGATCGGCGCGATCGGGGCCCAGCTGCTGGTCCACGTGCTGGGCGCCGCAGCGTTCGTGTCTCCCAAGGTCACCCCGTGGGTGGTGGGCCGGGCGCTGCTGATCGGCATCCTGATCGGCGGCCTCGGCGGTCTGTACCCGGCGTGGAGAGCCAGTCATCTGGCGCCGGCTCCCGCCCTGGCCCAGCACTGACGTGAGCTCTCGGGCCCCGGTCCGGACACAGTGTCCGCTCCGCCCGCGGTCCGGACACCGGACGTGACCGCTCGGCCCGCGGTCCGGCCACCGGCGCCGCGCCGGGAATTACTTCTTGACCACGATCGGCCAGTCGAGGGTGAGCGTGCCGAGGCTGGTGTGGACCACCGCCCGCACGTTCAACGGGTGTCCCACCGCCGCGGGGGGGAACTCGATCGTGTCGCGATAGACGCCGGCCGTGAACCGGACGTTCTCGGGTTTCTCGATGCCGACCACCGCTCCGCCGAACGTGTACTGGGTCGTCTCGGTTCCGCTCAGCTTCCGGCCACGCGCGTCGGTGACCGTCACCGTGTAGGTCCACGGGACGTTGACCGTCGGGTGGTGGTTCTGGCCGACGAGGGTGCCGCGCATCGGCGGCGTGAAGACCGGCGTCGGCGAGCGCCGTTTGGCGGGGGTCGTGGTGGTCGCGTGAGTGCTCGTCGTGCTCGACCGTGACGCGGTCGTCGAGCTGGTCGCCGGCGCGCGGCTCGACGTGCTGCTCGAGGTCGCCGGCGGCCGCCGGGAGGGCGGTCGCTTGGCCTTTCGGGCTGTGGTCGTGGGCGCGGTGGTCGTGGGCGCGGTGGTCGTGGCTGGGGGAGCACTGGTGCTGGAACTTGTGGAACGGGACGTCGAGGTGGCCTGCCCGCCGCAGGCCGCCACGCCGAGCACGACCAAGGCGGCGCCGCTCGCCGTCCAGGCGCGCAGCCCGGGCCGCCACTGGTTGGGGCTCCGTGTCCGTCGGGTGGGCATCGGGATCAGAACAGATGCAGCCGCTTGCCGCCGGCCTCGAACAGCGGGATTGCCTGGTTGATCGCGCGCTGCTCGGCCCTGGCATCGCGTCTGGCTCGGGCGCGGTTGCCGACCCGGGCCGCGCTCGCGCAGAGCTGGGCATCAATGGTGGCGGTGATCGCGTAGTGCAGGGCCGACAGCACCTGGGCTCGTCCCACTCGTCCGGAGCCGGTGGACGCACGGTTGCGCTCGGCCGCCCCGGTGGCTCCGTTGAGGTCAGTGCGTACGGAGGACAGTCGGCGCAGCACGGCCGGCGCGCGGCTCCTGGTGGGCATGGTGAAGCTCGACAGATAACCGATGTCGGCCGCCAGGCGCGTCTCGTAGCTCCTCAGCGCGCGCCTGAGGCTTGCGTCGCTGGCCTGCGCCGGCGGGGCGCCCACGAGCAGGCCGATCGCCACCAGCGACAATGCTCCGGCTTCTCGCAGGCGCGGCTGCCGTGCCCAGCGGGTCGGCCGGATTCGGGGGGCGGAAGGGAAGGGGGCCGACTTCATGACCGTGACCGAACCGAGCTTAGGCGAGCCGCCTGAGGCTGAACACCGGGGAATTACTGAGCCGGATGCGGCAACGCCGAAAATGAGAGCCGCGCACTCGCCGCCGGAACGCGCTCGGTCACGGCGCGTCGTCGCGACCGTGGATCGGGCCGGTCGTCTCGCGCAGGGGAGCGGCCGCCCGATGGGCCCGGGCGGCGATGATCTCGGCCAGTACCGAGACCGCGGTCTCCTCAGCCGTGCGGCTGCCGATGTCCAGGCCGCACGGGGAATGGATCCGGGCCAGCTCGGCGTCGCCGGCCCCGGCCCGGCGGAGCCGCGCCTCTCGATCGGCGGCGGTCTGGCGGCTGCCCAGCGCACCGATGTAGCCGGCATCGGTCTGCAGGGCGGCGAGCAGCGCCGGCTCGTCGAACTTGGGGTCGTGCGTGAACACCAGGACGGCGTCGCGGGGCCCCAGCTCGAGCCCGTTCAGCGCCTCCTGGGGCCAGCCGATGATCACATGAGCGTGGGCTGAGAAGCGCGTCGAGCGAGCGAAGCGATCGCGGGCGTCGCAGATAGTCACGTCGTAGCCGATCTGGGCGGCGAACGGGGCCAGCGCCGCCGAGAAGTCGATCGCCCCGATGATGAACATCCGCGGCGGCGGCGCGAAGGAGCGAATGTGGACGCGAAGGTCATCGCCGAGCGTCGCCCCGTCGGCGCCAAAGCGCCGGACGGTCGTCTTGCCCTCCTCCAGCAGTCCCGCGGCTTCGCGGCGGACGTTGCGATCGAGCAGCGCGGAGCGGGCCAGGGAGCCGATCGCCTCGCCGTCGATGATGGCCATCCTGGCCCCGGCCGTGTCGCCGTCGAGCAGGGTGGCGATGGCCGCCGGCCGGCCGTGGGCGTGGGCGTCCAGTGCGGCGACCTCAGTCGGCCCGCTCCGGTCGTCCAGTGCGCACACGAAGATGTGGACGATCCCGCCGCACATCAGCCCGACCGTTCCGGCGAGCTCGTCCGAGATCCCGTAGCGCAGCAGCTGAGGGCCACGGCGGCCGTCCAGAATCGCCTCCGCCTCCTCGACGACCGCGCCCTCCACGCACCCGCCGGTGATCGAGCCCTCGATGTTGCCGTGCTCGTCGATCAGCATCATCGCTCCCTCGGGCAGCGGCGCCGAGCCCTCGACCTCGACCAGCAGCGCCTCCGCGAACCGGCGACCCTCGTGCTGCCAGGCGACGGCCAGAGCCTGCGTGGCGCTGACCGTGCCGGAATCGATCATCATGCCCCCACGACGGGGGCATTCGAGGACGAGCGGCCTGCGGCCGGCACCGGACCGGTGGCCGTCGGCCTAGCCGATGACACCGGCACCCAATCGGTGGCCAGGACGAACGGCTGGCACCGGGTGTCCAGCTGCTCGAGGCGAATCGCCAGCTCTCTGCTGATCATCTCCGGAACTACCTCTCTTCTCGCATAGCCTGCCACACCCACGCCCCGGTGGAGTTCGGTCGCCCCGGCCCTGCAGGGCTCTGACTAGCGCCCCGCGGGGCGCGCTTGCGCCCCGGCCATGCGCCATCATGGCCCGCGATGCGTGAGGAGATCCTCCTGCCCGGGCTGGTGAGCATCGAGCACACGTTCACGGTGCCGCTCGACCACGATCATCCCGACCGCGGCCAGATCAGCGTGTTCGCCCGCGAGCTGTCCGATCCCGACGGTCGCGAGCGTCCGTACCTGGTCTTCCTGCAGGGCGGCCCGGGCTTCGAAGCTCCGCGGCCGGCGACCGGCCCGCGCGGGCCGGCCTTCATCGATCGCGCCCTCGAGGACTTCCGCGTCCTGTTGCTCGATCAGCGGGGCACCGGGCGCTCCACGCCGGTCGGCCGCCTGGAGGGGCGCTCGCCCGCCGAGCAGGCCGATTACCTGGCCTGCTTCCGGGCCGACTCGATCGTCCGCGATGCCGAGCTGATCCGCCGGGAGCTGGGCGTGGAGCGCTGGAGCGTGCTCGGCCAGAGCTTTGGCGGCTTCTGCGTGTTCACCTACCTCTCGCAGGCGCCCGACGGCCTCAGGGAGGCGCTCGTCACGGGCGGGGTCCCGCCGCTGCACCGGAGCATCGATGAGGTCTACACGTACACGTACGAGCGCGTGCTGGAGCGCAACCGGCGCTACCGGGCCCGCTATCCGGCTGACGTCGAGCGGCTGGAGCGCCTGCGCGCACGGCTGGATGACGATGGCCTGACCCTGCCCACCGGGGAGCGGCTGAGCTGGCGGCGCATGCGCCAGGTCGGACAGATGCTGGGCATGAGCGACGGAGCGGAGCGCGTGCACCACCTGCTCGAGCTCGAGCCCGACTCGTCCGCGTTCGTGCATGACATGGTCGCCGCCGATCCGTTCTCGCGCAATCCGCTGTACGCCGTCCTGCACGAGGCCTGCTGCTGCGACGGGGGGACGAGCAACTGGTCTGCCCACCGGATGCTGCCGGAGGAGTACCGGCACTCGAGCCTGCTCACGGGGGAGCACGTGTACCCCTGGATGCTCGACGAATACGCCGCGCTCGCCCCCCTGCGCGAGGCCGCCGAGCTGCTGGCCGCGCGCGAATGGCCGCCGCTCTACGACCCGGCCGTGCTGGCCGCGAACTCGGTGCCGGTGGCCGCGGCCATCTACGCCGAGGACATGTACGTGGAGCGGACCTTCTCGGAGGAGACCGCCGCCCAGGTCCGAGGCATGCGGGTCTGGCTGACCAGCGAGTACGACCACAACGGGCTCCGGGCCGACGGCCCGAGGATCCTCGGGCGGCTGCTCGACCTGGCCCGCGGTCGGGCCTGACCGGGCTTCAGCTACCCGAGGCCGCGGCGCAGTCAGCGCACAGGCCGCAGATGACCAGTTCCGCGCCCTCGGGCCGGAAGCCGGCGCGCGTGGCCGTGCGGAACAGGGAGGACGTGTCGAGCTCACCATCGACATCGTCAACCCGCCCGCAGTGCCGGCAGATGGTGTGCTGATGGGGCTCGGTGCGAGCGTCGTAGAGCGCCGCGCCCAGGCCGGTCCCGATGCGGCGGGCGAGGCCGAGCTCGACGAACAGCTCCAGCGTCGCGTACACCGTCGGCGTCGAGGTCCCGGGCAGCTCAGCGCGCACGGCCCGGCCGATCTCATCCGCGGTGGCGTGACGGCGCCGGCGGCGCAGCTCCCGCAGGATCACGTAGCGCTGGGGCGTGGCCCGCTGGCCGCGGCTGTGCAGGAGCTCGGTGAGCTCGGGGGAGAGATCGGGAAGCGTGTCGGTGACCGGGGGCATTGGGAGCAGGCCGAATGTGAGTCGGCGCATAAGGTGGACCTAATTCTAACACAGTTGCTATAGTGTGTTCCAGCATGGAAAGCCGCTCCCTGCCGAACTTGCGCAACATCGACGAGAAGACGTTCGTGCTGCACTACGTGCAGCCGGGCCTGGTCGGTCTGATCGATGGAACGCTGTCGACGCTGGCGCCGATCTTCGCCGCCGCCCTCCTGGCCGGCTCGCACTCCGCCCTGTTCGTTGGCCTCGCGACCGCCGTCGGGGCCGGCATCAGCATGGGCTTCTCCGAGGCACTGTCTGACGACGGCAGCCAGACCGGGCGGGGCTCGGCGGTGGCCCGCGGGATCGTCACCGGGATCATGACCGCGTTCGGCGGAGTGTTTCACTCATTGCCGTTCCTGATCAGCGACGTGAACACGGCGCTGGTCGTGGCCGGCATCGTGGTGGCGATCGAGCTGATCACCATCTCCCTGATTCGCAAGCGGTTCCTCTCCGTCTCGCTTCGCACCAGCCTCCTGCAGGTGGCGCTCGGCGGCGCACTGATCGTCGCTGCCGGCGTGGCTCTGGGCAGCGCCTGAGCCACCTCGCCTCGCTCGGGGCCGACCGCCGCGGCGGCCATCCCCCGGCGCATCGCGGCCCGCGTGGTAGAACCCTCGTGTCTGGCTCAATCGAGGAGGAGCAGGGATGGAGCTGAGGGGAAAGCACGTCGTCGTCACCGGGGCCGGCAGCGGGATCGGACGCGCCTGCGCGCTGCGCTTCGGCGCCGAGGGGGCGCGCGTGGTCGTCTCCGACCTCAACCTGGCGGCGGCCCAGGCCACCGCCGGCGAGATCGATGCGCTGGCCGTCCGGACCAACGTCGCCCAGGAAGCCGAGATCGTGGCCCTCGTCCGGCAGGCGCAGGAGGCCGGCGGCCCGATCGATCTGTTCTTCTCCAATGCCGGCATCGCCGGCCCGGCCGGCGGTCCCGAGGCGCCCGACGCTGAGTTCCAGGCCACGTGGGAGGTCAACGTGATGGCCCACGTCTGGGCGGCCCGAGCCCTGCTGCCCGAGATGGTGGCACGCGGCGAGGGCTACCTGCTCAGCACGGCCTCGGCGGCGGGGCTTCTGACCCAGGTCTCGGCGCTCGCCTATTCGATGACCAAGCACGCGGCGGTCAGCCTGGCCGAATGGCTGGCCATCAACTACGGCGACGCCGGTATCAAGGTCTCCTGCCTGTGCCCGCAGGCCGTCCGCACGCCGCTGTTGGAGCTCGCGCTCGAGGATCCGGTCGGCGCGGCGCCGCTGATGGCCGGTGGGCTGCTCGAGCCCGAGGCGGTGGCCGAGGCTGTCGTTCGCGGGATCGCCGCCGAGCAGTTCCTGATCCTGCCGCACGAGGATGTCGCCCACCACATCGCCCTGAAGGGCGCCCAGCCGGAGCGGTGGCTGAACGGGATGCGGCGGATCGTCCGCCAGGCGCGCGCCCGGAGCGCCGAGGTCTCAGCGCCGCGCGCGGAGGTCTGAGCGCCGCGGGTCGTCACGCTCAGGGGTGAAGCAGGTGGCGCAGGTGGCGCGCGAAGCGGCCGAGGTGATCGCGGCGCAGGCTCCCTAGACCGGTGATGCCCAGGAAGGTCACGAACAGCCCCGCCAGCAGCGCCAGTCCCGCCAGGACCGCCGGCCAGTTGGCTTCCAGCCTCCGGCGTCCGGCGGTCAGCAGGCGCTGGGCGTTGGGTCCGGCGAAGGTGAGCGTGGCCACGATCGCCAGCAACGGGGCGATGAAGCACAGGTTGAACAGCACCAGGAGCATGATCTGGCGGGCGACTCCCTGACCCGACCCGACCACGGCCGCGATCGCGGCGAAGTAGGGGAAGGCGGTGGGCAGCTCCACAGCCGTGATGGTCGCCCCGAGGAGCGCGCTCGACCCGCGTTCATTGCGCGCCGCGAACGAAGCAGGCGCTTGGGGTGAGGGTGTGCGCTGGCCCAACCGGTCGCGGTGGCGCCACAGGAGCACCGCCGCGGTGAGCATCGCCACGCCGGCCACCAGCTCCAGGATGTAGCTGAGGTGGTGCCCGGGATGGGGGACCAGCGTGAGCAGGAGCGCCCCCGGACCGAGGGCGATGATCACACCCCCCAGCAGGTAGACGGCGAACACCGCGCCGGTGAACCGGATCACCTTCCGACGCGCGGCGGGGCCGCTGGCCAGGTACAGGGCAGGCGCGATCGTGGTCGGATTCAGGGAGTCAGCGATGCCGATCGAGATGCAGAGACCAATCAGCCGGAGCATCGTGCAATTGTGCCGAGGCGCCGTGCGGCCCGGCGCGAGGTGTCCCGCCGCCACGCCGCATCCGGGCCCCGGAGGACCGGTGTCCCGCTACACTCAGCACCGGCGCCGGGCGGCGTTCGTTTTGACGCCCGCGGCTCGGGCGCCTGAACCCTGATCACCACCTTTCGGGAAACAGCCCATGGCCCGTGGAGACGTCCGGATCGCCGCCACTCTTGCCTGTGAAGAGTGCAAGCGCCGGAACTACCAGACGAATAAGAGCAAGCGGAACAATCCGGAGCGGTTGCAGCTGCGCAAGTACTGCCGCTGGTGCCGGCGCCACACCGCCCACCGCGAGACACGCTAGGCCGGGATCCGGTCGGACCGTGGCTCGCAATCGCAAACGTGCCAAGGAGCGGCGAACGCGTCGCCCCGCCAATGCCCCGGCCTCCCGGCCTGGGGTGGCCACCGCACGGGCGGATCGCGATCGCCGCGACGGTGATCGCGTGGGCCATGAGCCCGAGCTGACCGCGGCCGAGCGCTCCGAGGCGCCGGGCCCGATCGAGCACGCCGCGCCCGACGCCGAGCTGGCGGAGGCGCAGCTGGCCCTGAATCGTCCCGCTGCCCCCGACGCCTGGGAGGCCGGACCGGACACCGTTGAGGAGTCCACCGAAGTGGACCTCGCGCGGGCCGGGGCCACCGTCGCCGCGCCCCGGGGCGGGCGCGGGAGCCGCCTGATCACCTTCCTTCAGGGAAGCTGGCGCGAGCTTCAACGGGTACAGTGGCCCGACCGCCGCCAGGTGATGCAAGCCACCGGGGTCGTGATCGGGTTCGTCATCGTGGCTGGGCTGTACCTCGGCCTCGCCGACACGGTGGCCAGCAAGCTGGTCGACCTGATCCTTAAGTAATCGTCTTTTAGCCTGAGAGAGAACATGTTCCGCTGGTACGTCGTCAACACCTATTCCGGGCACGAGAACAAGGTCAAACACAACCTTGAGCACCGTGTCGTTTCCCTGAATCAGAAGCGGGCGGTGCGGCAGATCGTCGTGCCGACCGAATCCGTATCCGAGATGAAGGACAACCAGAAGGTGACGGTCGAGAAACGGACCATGCCCGGTTACGTCCTCGTCCAGATGGACCTGAACGAGGACTCGTGGTCGCTGGTCAAGGGTACGCCCGGCGTGACCGGCTTCGTCGGCGCCTCCAACGAGCCCGTCCCGCTCACCCAGGCCGAGGTCGATCGCCTGCTGCACCAGGAGCCCGCCGAGCGTCCGCGCAGCCGTGCGCAGTTCTCGATCGGCGAGTCGGTCAAGGTGGTCTCCGGTCCGCTGTCGGATTTCTCGGGCGAGATCAGCGAGGTCAACGAGGACGCCCAGCGGCTCAAGGTGCTGGTTTCCATCTTCGGTCGCGAGACCCCGGTCGAGGTGGGCTTCGACCAGGTCAAGAAGATCTGATTCCCACGGGCTAAGCTCAGATCCGCAATGGCAAAGAAAGTCCTCACCGAGATCAAGCTCCAGGCCGTCGGCGGCCAGGCCAGCCCGGCGCCGCCGGTGGGGCCCGCCCTGGGTCAGCACGGCGTGAACATCATGGAGTTCGTCAAGGCGTTCAACGCCCAGACGCAGTCCGACGCCGGCACCGTCATTCCCGTGGTCATCACCGTGTACGAGGACCGCTCGTTCACGTTCGTGACCAAGAGCCCGCCGGCTGCCGTGCTGATCAAGCAGGCGCTGTCGATCGAGAAGGGCTCGGCGGAGCCGCACATCAACAAGGTTGCCCAGATCACGCAGGGTCAGCTGCGCGAGATCGCCGAGAAGAAGATGAAGGACCTCAACGCGAACGACGTCGAGGCAGCCGCGAAGATCATCGCCGGCACCGCGCGTTCGATGGGCGTCGAGGTGGTCTAGAGATGAGTTTCCGGAGGAGCTTCTGATGGCCAAGCACGGCAAGGCGTACCTCGAGGCCAAGCAGCGTTTCGACCGCTCGCGTGAGTACACGCCGGCCGAGGCGATCTCCCTCGTCAAGCAGCTCGGGACCGCGAAGTTCAGCGAGTCGGTCGAGGTTCATGTCCGGACCGGCCTGAACGTTCGTCACGCCGATGAGCAGCTGCGGGGCACGATCGCGCTGCCCAACGGCCTCGGCAAGGAGGTCAAGATCGCCGTCTTCGCCCAGGGCGAGAAGGCGCGTGAGGCCGAGGAGGCCGGCGCCGATGTGGTCGGGGCCGAGGACCTGGCGCAGCGCATCCAGGACGGCTTTGACGATTTTGACGTCGCGATCGCCACCCCCGACATGATGCCGGTGGTCGGGCGTCTGGGCCGCATTCTCGGACCCGCGGGCAAGATGCCCAACCCCAAGGTCGGCACGGTGACGATGGATGTCGCCAAGGCCGTCGGCGAATCCAAATCCGGCAAGGTCGAGTACCGCACCGACCGCACCGCGATCGTGCACCTGGTGATCGGCAAGAGCGACTTCGAGGAGCGCCAGCTGCTCGAGAACTACGCCGCCGTGATCGACGAGCTGATCCGCGCCAAGCCTTCCGCGGCCAAGGGCCGCTACATCCGCTCGGTGACCGTGGCCTCGACCATGGGCCCGGGCGTCAAGGTCGACCCGTCGCGGACCCGCGACATCGTCGAGGAGCCCGTCGCCGCCTAGAATCGTCCGCCAGACCAGAGACACGCCCCAGACCCCCGGCCGCCAGCGCGCGTAAGCCCCGGGGTAGGCGGAGCCTCGAACACCGCCGGCCGGCTTCCCGCCTGCTCGCGCCTGATCGACGCCCGCCACCAGCGGGCGTTTCTCGTGACAGAGAGCCAGCCCATGAACAGAGACCAGAAAGCCGCCGTAGTTGACGAGATCGCCGAGCAGATCGGCGAGTCCGAGGCGATCTTCGCCGTCGACTACCGCGGCATCACCGTCACCCAGGTGGCCGAGCTGCGCGGTCGCCTGCGCGAGGCCGACGCACGCTTCCGCGTGGTCAAGAACTCGTTGTCCGAGCGCGCGGCCGACAAGGCGGGTGCGGAGGACCTGAAGCCGCTGCTGATCGGCCCGACGGCGCTGGCCCTGGTCCGGGGCGATGCCGCCCTGGCCGCCAAGGCCCTGAACGACGCCGCGCGTCAGTTCAACCTGCTCGAGTTCAAGGGCGGCCTTCTCAACGGAGCCGTGCTGAGCGCCGACGACGTGCGCTCGATCGCCCGGCTCCCGTCCCGCGAGGTCCTGTACGCGCAGCTCGTCGGCACCGTCGCCGCTCCCCTGACCGGCCTGGCTCGCGGCCTGAACGCACTGATCGCCGGCCTGGCGATCCAGCTGCAGGCGATCGCCGACCAGGGACTCGTGTCGGGTGAGGCCCCGGCGCCGCCCGCGGAGACCCCGGCTCCGTCGGAGGAGGCCCCCGCGCCGACCGAAGCTGAACCCGCCGCCGAGCCCGAGCCCGAGGCCGAGGCCGCGGCGACTGAATCTGACGAAACTCAAGACAGCGCGGACGCCGATCCGTCCGACGCATAAGGAGGAAGCATGGCCACAAGTACCCAGGAATGGATTGAGGAGCTCAAGACGATCTCCGTCCTCGAGCTCTCCGAGCGGATCAAGGCTCTCGAGGAGGCCTTCGGCGTGTCGGCGACCGCGGTCGCCGCGGCCGCTCCGGCCGCCGGCGGCGGGGCCGGCGATGGTGGCGGCGAGGCCGCCGAGGAGCAGTCGAGCTTCGACGTCGTCCTCACCGGCGCCGGCGACAAGAAGATCCAGGTCATCAAGGTCGTGCGTGCGGCCACCGGCCTGGGCCTGAAGGAGGCGAAGGCGCTCGTCGACGAGGCCCCCAAGCCCGTCAAGGAAGGCATCGAGAAGGCCGAGGCCGACAAGCTCAAGGCCGATCTCGAGGAGGCCGGCGCCTCCGTCGAGCTCAAGTAGCCCGCTCGGCAGCCAGGTTCAGCTCTACACGACGCGCTCCGCGCCCTCCGGGTGCGGGGCGCATTGTGCGTTAAGGGGCGCTCGTTGCCCACGCGGCGCGCCGCCGGGGTCCCAAACATGCGCTATGCGCACGTTTGGGACCCCGGTCCGTTCTCACTCCTTCGAAATCTCTTCATCGGATCTGAGGTTCGTGTTCGCATCCGCCGCTGAGATGGGTCCATGTCAACTCGAGCCCCACTTCCCCTCGCGCCCGAAGGGCCACCGCACGCCGATCACGCCACGCATGGGATGCCGGCCGGTCACTCGGTCAACCCTGACTCGTATGCGCTCCTGGACCACCGGACGCGGAGCCGGACCGTGGCGCGGGAAGAAGCGACGCCCGGCCGCTACCTGACTGTCAAGCACGGCGACGAGGTGCGGCTGATTGCGCTCGAGCGTCCGATCATCCACATCGGCCGGGGCCTCACCGCCGACGTGCGGATCGCGGACCCCCAGATCTCGCGGCATCACGCGATCATCGCCCAGCGCGGTGACCGCACGCGGGTGCTCGACGACCGCAGCGCCAACGGGACCTTCGTCAACGGCCGGCCGGTGACCGTCGCCTACCTGGCCGACGGCGACGTCCTGCGGGTCGGCGGCGTCGTCCTCGGGTTCGCCGAGATCGTGCCCCAGATCAAGCCTGCGCCGGTGCGCCGCCGGATCCCGCTTCCCGTCCGCGCGCCGGGGAGCGAGCGAGCGCTCAGGTGATTGCCGCTTGCCGACTTGCGGATTACCCCCTACACTGCGCCGGGTCAGCCGATAGTCGTAGCCGTCCGAACCATGCGGTGCCGCGCCACATACGCGGTCGCCGAGGACGGGGTCCGTGAGAGCTGAGCGGTCCTGCACAGGGCGCCGATGCCGTGTGCTATCTTCGCTGGTCGCGCTCTATCAAGCCTGAACAGCTTGCGTCAGCGCTCAGCTCGCACACTCTCGACCGCCTCGAGGAGTCGCCGTCTTGGCAACCACTCATGCCCCCCGGACGCGCCGCAGCTTCGCGCGCCTGAACAAGGTCCTTGAAGTCCCCAACCTCATCGATATTCAGCGCAAGTCCTTTGACTGGCTGACCGACCCCCAGGGTGGCGGTCTGCGCGAGACGATCGACGACATCTCGCCGATCGAGGACTACACCGGAAATCTCGCCGTCCAGTTCGGTGAGTTCAGCTTCGACGAGCCTGTGGCCAGCCTGGAGCAGTGCCGTGAGAAGGATCTGACCTACGCCCGCCCGCTGACCGTCACGGTCGCGTTCATCAACCGGGAGACGGGTGAAATCCGGGAGCAGTCGGTGTTCATGGGTGACTTCCCCTGGATGACCGAGCGCGGCACGTTCATCATCAATGGCACCGAGCGCGTGGTCGTCACGCAGCTGGTCCGGTCCCCCGGCGCCTACGTGATGGAGCCGAAGGACCGCGAGAAGCAGGTCTTCATCGCCAACCTGATGCCGGCTCGTGGCTCCTGGCTCGAGCTCGAGATCGACAAGAAGGGGCGGGTCTACGTACGCATCGACCGCAAGCGCAAGCTGCCGGTCACCGTCCTGCTGCGCGCGATGGGCTACGCGTCGGATGAGGAGATCCTGAACCTCTTCGACAACAGCCTCTACATCCGCAACACGGTCGACGCCGATCCGGAGGTCACGCGCACCGAGGAGGGCGCGCTGATCGAGCTGTTCAAGAAGCAGCGTCCGGGCGAGCCGCCGTCGATCGACGCGGCGCGCTCACTGCTCAACCAGCTGTTCTTCGACCCCAAGCGGTACGACCTGACCCGGGTCGGGCGCTACAAGCTGAACTCGCGCCTGAACCTGGACATCGACCTCGACACGCGCACCCTGACCCATGACGACATCATCGCCCTGGTCAAGGAGCTCGTGCTGCTGCCGCGGCTGCTCGGCATGTCCGAGGAGCCGTCCGACGATCCCAAGGCCGACTACGCGGCCGAGGCGGCCTCGCTGCCCCGGGAGCCCGTCCAGGATCACCTCGACGAGTACGAGCACTTCGGCAATCGCCGCCTGCGCACCGTCGGCGAGCTGATCCAGGAGGCCTTCCGCATCGGCCTCTACCGGATGGAGCGAGTGGTTCGCGAGCGTCTCACGACCGAGGACGCGGACACCATCACCCCGCAGACGATCGTCAACATCCGGCCGGTGGTGGCGGCGCTGAAGGAGTTCTTCGGCTCCAGCCAGCTCTCGCAGTTCATGGACCAGACCAACTCGCTGTCCGGGCTGACCCACCGTCGGCGCCTGAGCGCCCTGGGGGCCGGCGGCCTGACCCGCGAGCGCGCGCCGATCGAGGTGCGCGACGTGCACCCCACCCACTACGGCCGCATGTGCCCGATCGAGACCCCCGAGGGTCCGAACATCGGTCTGATCGGCTCGCTGTCCTCCTATGCCGAGATCTCCGAGCACGGCTTCGTGACGACGCCCTACCGGGTCGTCAAGGGCGGCAAGGTGACGGACGAGATCGTCCGCATCGACGCCACCCAGGAGGAGGAGCGGATCATCGCCCAGGCCAATACCCCGGTGGACTCCAGCGGGAAGCTGGCCGGTGAGGAGATCCTGTGCCGTACGCAGGCCGGCCAGTACGTGACCGTGGCGCCGGAGGAGGTCGACCTGATCGACGTCTCCCCCGAGCAGATCTGGTCCGTGGCCACGGCCATGATCCCGTTCCTCGAGCATGACGACGCCAACCGCGCGCTGATGGGCTCGAACATGCAGCGCCAGGCGGTGCCGCTGCTGGTCACCGACGCTCCGCTGGTCGGCACCGGCATGGAGCGCCGGGCCGCGATCGACACCGGGGACGTGGCCGTCTCCCGCCAGGAAGGCACGGTCGCGTACGTCGACGCCGAGCGGATCGTCGTCGACGGGAAGGACGGCGCGCAGGAGTACCCCCTCCAGAAGTTCATGCGCTCCAACCAGGGCACGCTGATCCACCAGAAGCCGATCGTCAACGTGGGCACCGATGTGGCCGCGGGCGACGTGCTGGCCGACGGTTCGGCGAGCGACATGGGGGAGATGGCGCTGGGCAAGAACCTGCTCGTCGCCTTCATGTCCTGGGAGGGTTACAACTTCGAGGACGCGATCATCCTCTCCAAGCGCCTGGTCCAGGACGACGAGCTCACCTCGATTCACATCGAGGAGTACGAGATCGACGCCCGCACGACCAAGCTGGGCGATGAGGAGATCACCCGCGACATCCCGAACCGTTCCGAGGAGTCGCTGCGCAACCTCGACGACCGCGGCATCGTCCGCATCGGCGCCGAGGTCCAGTCCGGCGACCTGCTGGTCGGCAAGGTCACGCCCAAGGGCGAGACCGAGCTGACGGCGGAGGAGAAGCTGATCCGGGCCATCTTCAAGGAGAAGGCCCGCGAGGTCCGTGACACCTCGCTCAAGGTCCCGCACGGCGAGGGGGGCGTCGTCATCGACGTCAAGACGTTCAGCCGCGACGACGGCGACGACCTGCCGCCGGGCGTCAACGACCTGGTGCGCGTGTTCGTGGCCAAGAAGCGCAAGATCTCCGAGGGCGACAAGCTCGCCGGCCGCCATGGCAACAAGGGCGTCATCTCGAAGATCGTCGACCAGCAGGACATGCCGTTCCTGGAGGACGGAACTCCGGTCGACGTGATCCTCAACCCGCTCGGCGTGCCGAGCCGGATGAACGTCGGTCAGATCCTGGAGACCCACCTCGGGTGGGTGGCCGCCAACGGCTGGTACGAGGACGGCTCGGAGGCCCGCAAGAACGCCACCAACGGCGGCTCGCGCGCGGACGGCCGGCCCGGCAAGGTCTACGTGGCCACGCCGGTGTTCGACGGCGCCACCGTCGCCGACGTGGATGAGGCGCTGGTCCGCTGGCAGGATGAGCACGAGAAGGCCGACGGCCTGATCCGCATGGACGTCGACAAGTCCCGTCGCGAGGGTGAGCAGGCGTCTGGCAAGACCACGCTGTTCAACGGCCGCACCGGCGAGCCGTTTGAGGAGCAGGTCACCGTCGGCTACATGTACATCCTCAAGCTGCTGCATCTGGTCGACGACAAGATCCACGCCCGCTCGACCGGCCCCTACTCGCTGGTCACCCAGCAGCCGCTGGGCGGCAAGGCGCAGTTCGGCGGTCAGCGCTTCGGCGAGATGGAGGTCTGGGCCCTGGAGGCCTATGGCGCCGCCTACACCCTGCAGGAGATGTTGACCATCAAGTCCGACGACACGGTCGGCCGCGTGAAGGCCTACGAGGCGATCGTCAAGGGCGAGAACATCGCCGAGCCGTCGATCCCGGAGTCCTTCAAGGTGTTGCTGAAGGAGATGCAGTCACTGGGACTCGACGTCAACGTGGTCTCCGAGGAGGGCGAGCGGGCCGAGATGCGCGAGGAGGACGACGACCTGCTTCGCGCGGCCGAGGAGCTGGGCATCGACCTCAGTGGCGTCCGCGCCGCCGACGGCGGCGCTGCCGACGAGGGCACCGAGCACCAGGGCGAGACGGTCGAGGCCTCCGAAGAGGAGACCGAGTCCGAGGACCCCGACCTGGAGTCCGGCGAGGACCTCGAAGCTGAGGATCTCGCCACCACCGATGACCCCATGCTCGAGGCCGACGTAATGGCTGGCGACGCCGAAGGCGTCCAGGAGGAAGACGAGGCATGAGTTGATGGGCCTGCGTCACGCCTTCTGTCCGACGAATCGTGCCGTTGTTCGTCGGACGGAAGGTGTGGCGGCTGGCCCAGCCACCCCCGCCCGGCAATTTTTTGAAACGAAGGATTCATTTTGATCGACATCAATAACTTCGACGCCATCGAGATCGGCCTCGCCTCCTCCAAGCAGATCCGCTCCTGGAGCTCCGGGGAGGTGACGAAGCCGGAGACCATCAACTACCGCACGCTCAAGCCCGAGAAGGACGGCCTGTTCTGCGAGCGCATCTTCGGTCCGACCAAGGACTGGGAGTGCTACTGCGGGAAGTACAAGCGCGTCCGCTACAAGGGGATCGTCTGCGAGCGCTGCGGCGTGGAGGTCACGCGCTCCAAGGTCCGCCGCGAGCGGATGGGGCACATCGACCTGGCCGCTCCGGTCAGCCACATCTGGTTCTTCAAGGGCGTGCCCAGCCGCATCGGCTATCTGCTCGACATGGCGCCCAAGGAGCTCGAGAAGGTCCTGTACTTCGCCGCCAGCATGGTCACCTGGGTCGATGAGGAGGCCCGTGACCGCGACGTCGAGTCGCTCGAGGGCGAGGTCAACAAGGTGCTCGACGCCTACGCCGCCGAGAAGGAAGAGCGGGTGCTCGAGCTCAAGGAGTCCCTGGCCCGGCGTGAGGAGTACCTGAACAGCGGCAAGACCAGCCGTGATTTCTCCGATGAGGATCACCTCTGGGCCGAGACGCTGGACGTCAACGTGGCCAAGCTCTCCGACGAGGAGCGCGAGAAGATGCTCAAGGACCTCCGCAAGAGCTTCGGCGCCGACATCGACGACACCGAGGCCTACATCGAGGACGCGGCCGAGCGCATGCGTCAGGTGTGGGACCTGTTCAAGACGATGAAGGCCAAGGACGTCGTCAACGACGAGACCACCTTCCGCGAGCTTCGCGACCGGTTCGGCTCCCCGTACGGGTTCGGCGAGTACTTCCGCGGCGGGATGGGTGCCGAGGCGGTTCGCGATCTGCTCCAGCAGGTCGACCTCGAGGCCGAGGCGGAGGATCTGCAGGAGCAGGTCAAGACGGCCAAGGGCCAGAAGCAGGCCCGCGCGGTCAAGCGCCTGAAGGTCGTCTCGGCCTTCCTGCAGTCCGGCAACAAGCCGGAGATGATGGTCCTCGAGGCTGTGCCGGTGATCCCGCCCGAGCTGCGCCCGATGGTGCAGCTCGACGGCGGCCGGTTCGCCACCTCTGACCTCAACGACCTCTACCGCCGCGTCATCAACCGCAACAACCGCCTCAAGCGGCTGCTGGACCTGGGCGCGCCGGAGATCATCGTCAACAACGAGAAGCGCATGCTCCAGGAGTCGGTCGACGCACTGTTCGACAACGGCCGCCGCGGGCGTCCGGTCACCGGCCCCGGCAACCGGCCCCTGAAGTCGCTGAGCGACATGCTCAAGGGCAAGCAGGGCCGCTTCCGCCAGAACCTGCTCGGCAAGCGCGTTGACTACTCAGGCCGCTCGGTCATCGTCTCCGGTCCGTCGCTGCGCCTGCACCAGTGCGGCCTGCCCAAGCTGATGGCCCTGGAGCTGTTCAAGCCGTTCATCATGGCCCGCCTCGTCGAGCGCAAGTCCGCGCAGAACATCAAGGCGGCCAAGAAGATGGTCGACTCGATGATCCCCGAGGTGTGGGATGTGCTGGAGGAGGTCATCCACGAGCATCCGGTGCTGCTGAACCGGGCGCCGACGCTGCACCGCCTGGGCATCCAGGCGTTCGAGCCGGTGCTCGTCGAGGGCAAGGCGATCCAGGTTCACCCCCTGGTCTGCCACGCCTTCAACGCCGACTTCGACGGTGATCAGATGGCGGTCCACCTGCCCCTGTCCGCGGAGGCCCAGGCCGAGGCCCGGATCCTCATGCTGTCGGCCAACAACATCCTCTCGCCGGCCCACGGCGCGCCGCTGGCCACCCCCGCTCAGGACATGGTCCTCGGCGCCTACTACCTGACCTACGGTCCGGAGGGCAAGGCGCTGGATGAGATCGATCCCTCCGCGCAGGACCCCCGCCCGCACGTGTTCCGCACCGCCCAGGAGGCGGAGTGGTCCTACGAGCACCGGGTGGTCAAGCTCCATGACCTGGCCGAGTACCGCCCGGTCGGGGGCGAGGGTCACCTGCTGACGACGGTCGGCCGGATCATCTACAACGACAAGATCGAGCGGGCCCTCGAGGAGGCTCTGGGCGACCAGTTCGACCCCAGCTCCTACGAGTTCATCAACCGCTCGATGAAGAAGAAGGACACCACAAAGCTGGTCGACGACCTCGTGCAGCGCTACGGGGCGCCGTCGATCTCCCAGGTGCTCGACGCGTTCAAGGACATCGGCTTCCAGTACGCCACCCGAGCCGGAGTGACGATCTCCAAGAACGACGTCCAGACGCCGCCCTCCAAGCCCGAGATCCTGGCTCGCTACGAGCAGGAGCTGACGGTCATCGAGGCTCAGTACGAGGACGGAGAGATCACTGAGGAGGAGCGCCACGAGGCTGTCACCGGTCTCTGGGACCGCGCCACCAACGAGGTCGGGGAGGCGCTGTACGCGCACCTGGAGGAGATGAACCCCATCTTCATGATGGCCAACTCCGGTGCCCGTGGTTCCTTCTCCCAGATCCGTCAGCTGGCCGGGATGCGCGGGCTGATGGCCAATCCAAAGGGCGAGATCATCGAGCGCCCGATCAAGGCCAACTTCATGGAAGGCCTGACCGTGCTCGAGTACTTCATCTCCACCCACGGTGCCCGCAAGGGCCTGGCCGATACCGCGCTCCGGACCGCTGACTCGGGTTACCTGACCCGCCGGCTGGTCGACGTCTCCCAGGACGTGATCATCCGCGGCGAGGATTGCGGCACGCAGGAGTACATCGAGAGCCCGGTGTTCCAGCTCGAGATCGATCCCGAGACCCGGAAGCTGCGTCCCACCGAGGACGTCAACACCGACCTGGTCGGCCGGATCGCCGCGATCGACCTGAAGACCAAGCGCGGTCGCGTGATCGTCGAGCAGGGCAAGGAGATCGATCGCGCCGAACTGGCCGATCTGGTCGAGGCCTGGCGCGAGGATTCCGAGAAGGGCAACGTGGTCACCGTCCAGGTTCGCTCGGTGCTGAAGTGCGAGGCGCCGACCGGGGTCTGCCAGGCGTGCTACGGCCGCTCGATGGCCACCGGCAACCTGGCCCAGATCGGCGACGCGGTGGGCATCATCGCCGCCCAGTCGATCGGCGAGCCCGGTACCCAGCTGACCATGCGGACGTTCCACACCGGCGGCGTCGCCGGAGCCGACATCACGCACGGCCTGCCGCGGGTCGTGGAGCTGTTCGAGGCCCGGCGTCCCAAGGGTCTGGCCAAGATGGCTCCCGTGGACGGCCGGGTGACGATCGAGGACTCCGATAAGGCGATCACCGTGGTCATCACCGACGACGGCGGCGACGAGCATCGTGAGACGTTCCCGCGGCGCACGCTGCTCTACGTCGAGGACGGCCAGCAGGTGACCGTCGGCCAGCAGCTGAACGAGGGCTCGCTGTACCCCCACGACCTGCTCGCCTTCGGCGGCAAGACCCCGGAGGAGCGGCGGACCAACACCGAGCTGTACCTCGTGCGCGAGGTGCAGGAGGTCTACAAGTCCCAGGGCGTGGACATCAACGACAAGCACATCGAACTGATCGTCCGGCAGATGCTCAAGAAGGTCCGGGTCGACCAGAAGGGCGACACCGACCTGCTGCCCGGCCAGTTCGTGGACCGCAACGAGTACGCCAAGATCAACCAGGGTGTGATGGACGCGGGCGGTGAGGCCGCCCAGGCCGAGGAGATCATTCTCGGCATCACCAAGGCGTCGCTGAACACGGACTCGTTCCTGTCCGCGGCCTCCTTCCAGGAGACGACCAAGGTGCTGACCGATGCTGCCCTGGAGGGCAAGATCGACCGGCTCAACGGTCTCAAGGAGAACGTGATCATCGGCAAGCTGATCCCGGCCGCCACGGGGCTGAAGCGCTACCGGCGGATCGAGATCGAGCCCGCTGAGCCGCTTCCCCGCGGGATCGATGACGTCGGCCTGCTCGACCATGACGATCTGGCCGCCGAGCTTGGCCTGACCGACGGCGAGTCCCTGACCGGGTTCGGCGGCGGCATCGAGGCCGACATCTCCGACCTGGAGAACCTCGGCAACGGCGGCTCCTCGCTCGGCTTCGCCGACGAGCTGGCCGATCTCGATCTCCCGGCCGAGAACGGCGACTCCGCTAAGGAGTAGCCCCACACCGTTCGCTTGTACCGGGGCCGCCCCGCCTGCCGGGCGGGGCGGCCCCGTCTAGTCAGGCGACAGGGCTGGCCTCGGGAATTTGGCGCGGCCCGGAGCTACAAGGCGGCGAGCACGGCGCGCGTCAGTTCGTGACCGCGAAGTACTTGTGCTCGCTGTGGCCGCCGGTGACGTAGGCCCGGGCGTCGTAGTAGACGATCGCCCGGCGCCCGTGAGAGCGCGGCGCCAGCGGGGCGGCGCTGAAGAACCCCTTGTACTCGCCGGTCAGCTTCTTGCCCGTCGTGAACCGGTCGGTGTAGGTCCGGAACCGGCCGTTCACGCAGCGCTCGATCTTCAGGCGCACCGGGAAGTGACCCGCCGGTGCGGGGGTCACCAAGCCCTTGAACTCCACCGTCGAGTGGCGGTGGAAGACGCGGAATTCCTTCAGCCTGTGACAGGCCGTGCGGTGAACCTTGGTGTACTCGCCCTTCAGCTTGAGCGTCACGGTGGTGCCGGCCGCCAGCGCGGCGCCGGCGCCGCCGATGCTCAGGACGGCGAGCAGCGCGACAAGCAGTAGGAATTGGGGCCGCCTTGGGGGGTGATTCATCCAGCTTCCTTCCGAGATAGGGTTTGCCCGGACCTGGTCAGACCTCGGACAGTAGCCTAGGGGTTCCGTACCGGTCTGTAGTCGGTCCCGCCCCCGGCCGACGTTCTGTCTGCATGCCACAACTGCCCCCAAGATCCGCGCTGTCACCGGCGCGGCGGGACTGTGATCTCGCCGTGCTCGTCAACGAGTTCCCGAAGCTCTCGGAGACCTTCGTGCTCGGCGACCTGCTCGCGCTCGAGAACCGCGGGGTTCGCCTGCGCGTGTTCTCATTGCGACGGCCTGCCGGTGAGCTGGCCCACGATGCGGTGGATCGCCTCCAGGCACCGGTCGATTACCTGCCCGAGATCGCGGGCCGCGCCCGGAAGCTGATGCTGCGCGCCATTCGCGGCGCGCTGTTCCTGAATGACCCGCGCCGCTACGCGACCGCGATGGCGGAGATCTACGCCTCCCCCGATTACAGCGCGCAGCGCCTGCAGCAGGCGCTGCTGCTGGCACGCTATCTGCAGGGCCTCGGGGCGCCTCCCCTCTACATCCACTTCGCCCACAAGCCGGCAACCGTGGGCCGGTTCGCCGCCCTGCTCCTGGGCACCCAGTTTGCCGTGTCGGCTCACGCCGTGGATGTGTGGACCACCCCGGTCCGGGAGCTGCGCGTCAAGCTGCGCGACGCCGAGGTCGTGCTGTGCTGTTATGAGGAGGCGCAGCAGTTCCTGGCCGGCGTGGTCGACGGCCACACCCCTGTCGAGCTGGCTCCACATGGGGTGGAGATCCCTCCGGCCCCGGAGCGACAGGACTCATCTCCGCCCCTGCTGCTGGCGGTCGGCCGGTTGATCGAGAAGAAGGGCTTCGACACGCTCGTCCGCGCCGCGGCTCTGCTCCGCGCCAGGGGCCTTCAGTTTCGCCTCGCGATCGCCGGCGACGGGCCGCTCTGGCCCGACCTGCAACGCCTCGTAAATGAGTTTGATCTGGGCGACTTCGTGCGGCTCATCGGCCCCCTCACGCACGAGGAGCTCGAGCGCCACTTCGCCCTGGCGAGCGCCTTCGTGCTGCCGTGCCGGATCGCTGCCGACGGCAACCGTGACGGGCTACCCAACACCGTCCTGGAGGCGATGGCGCGCGGGCTGCCGGTGGTCTCGACCACGCTGGCCAGCGTTCAGGAGGCGATCGCCGATCAGGCGGAGGGGCTGCTGGTGGCACCCGACGATCCCGCTGAGCTCGCCGGTGCGCTCGGCCGCCTGCTCGAGGAACCGGCCCTGCGCGAACGCCTGGGACGCGCGGCACGCGCGCGGGTCGTGCGCGAGTACGATCGCGCCGCCCTCGCCCCGCGGGTCTTCGGCGCGCTCACCGAAGCGGGTCTGCTCCGGGGGGCGGTCGGCTGATGCGGCTGCTCTATCTGAGCGGTGACCCCGGCATCCCGGTGTTGGGCGAGAAGGGAGCGTCGATCCATGTGCGCGCGCTCGCCTCATGCTTTGCCGAACTCGGCCACGAGCTGACGCTCGCCTCACCGCGGCTCGAGCCGGGCTCGGGCCGGCTGCCCGCCAACGTCCGCCTGGCCGAGATCCCCGCCGTGCGCCCGGTTGAGTGCGCGACCCATGAGGACGTCCAGGAGCAGGTCGCGCGTCAGTCGCAGGCGGTCATCGAGCTGGCCCGCCGCGAGCGGGTGCAGGCCATCTATGAGCGCTACTCCCTGACCGGCTGCGCCGGGGCGCGCGCAGCGACCGCGCTCGGGCTTCCCCTGGCCCTCGAGGTCAACGCCCCCCTGCGGGAGGAGGAGCGGCGCTTTCGCCGGCTCGCACACGAGAGCGCGGCCATCGCGGCGGAGCAGGAGGCGTTCGCCGCGGCCGGGAGGATCTTTGCCGTGTCCTCCACGCTGGCCGCGTGGCTGTCCTCGCTGGGCGTCGAGCCTGAACGGGTCGAGGTGATGGAAAACGCGCCGCCCGCGCGCACCTTCGCGCCCAAGCCCGCGCTCGCCTCCGACGAGCAGATCGTGGTCGGCTTCGCCGGCGGGCTCAAACCGTGGCACGGCATCGAGACCCTCGCCCTGGGGTTCGAGCGGGCGCTTGAGCGGGGTGCTCGGATGCGGCTGGAGATCGTGGGCCGCGGCCCGGCGGAGGTGATTCTCGACCAGGCCGGGCTACCCCTGGAGCGGGTCACACGACGGGGGCACCTCCCTCACGATGAGGCGCTGGCGGCGCTCGAGGCCTGGGACGTGGGGCTCGCGCCGTATCCGGTCTTCGAAGGCTTCTACTTCTCCCCGCTCAAGCTGGTCGAGTACATGGCGGCCGGGCTCTGCCCGGTGGTCTCCGATGTCGGCGAGCTCGCGCAGACCGTCGAGCACGGGCGGGCGGGGGTCGTCGTCAGGCCCGGGGACGCCGACGCGCTGGCCGCGGCCCTTCTCGCCCTCGATAGAGATCGCGTCCGGCTGAGGGCTTTGGGCGAGAGGGCCCGAGCGGCGGCCCTTCGGCGCCCGAGCTGGCGCCATAACGCCGCTCACGTGCTCGAGACCCTTGCGCACCTGCGGGCGACCGTGAGTGCCGGCGTGCTCGACCGGGAAGCATAGGCACCGCATGGGCACCGCTGTGATATCCGACGAGCTCCTGGGTGACGAGCACCTGTCGCGGGCCGCCCGCCTGCGACGCGTCTGGCACTACTTCGGCAAGGACGTCCGCAAGCGGCGGCGCAAGCTCACCGCGGGGATGGGGTTCTCGATCCTCCTGGGGCTCTCCCGAGTCGTCGAACCGTGGCCCCTGAAGATCGTCTTTGACCAGGTTCTCTTCCATCGTCCCGCCAAGGGCTTCCTGACGCAGGCGTTTCTCGTCTTCGGCCCCAGCCCCACGAACATCCTCACCGCCGCAGCCGTGACCCTGATGGTCGCCGGCGTGGTCCACGGCGTCTCCTACTACTACCAGGACTACCTGCTCTCGACCTCCGCGCAGGACATTGTCTACGGCATCCGCACCCGCCTGTACCGGCATCTGCACCGGTTGGATCTGGCCTTCCACATCTCGCGGCACGTGGGCGACACGCTGGTGCGGCTGTCGGCCGACATCGTGGTCCTGCGCGACGTTCTGGTGGATGCCATCGTCACGCTCGGATCGGGTCTGATCATGGTCGCGCTGATGCTGGCCGTGATGCTGTTCGTGGATCCCGTCCTGACCGTCCTGGCGGTGGCCACGATGCCGCTCGCGTTCATGATCACCTGGGTCTACGGCGATCAGATCCGGGTGCGATCGCGCAAGCAGCGCAAGCGCGAGGGCGAGGTCGCGGCCCTGATGCACGAATCACTGTCGGCGATCGCCACCGTGCAGCTCCACACGGCCGAGGAGCGCGAGGAAGCGCGGTTTCGCACCGCCAACCGGCGCAGCCTCAAGGAGGGCACCAAGACGGTGCGGCTGGAGGCGCGGATGAACCGCGCGATCGAGGTGGCGCTGGCCTTCGGGATGGTCGTGGTCCTCTGGGCGGGAACGCTGCGCGCGCTGCACAACCACATTTCCCCCGGCGATCTGATCGTCTTCATCTCCTACCTGCGCGCCGCCTTCCGGCCGCTGCGCCGAGCGTCGAAGACCGTTCAGCGATCGGCCAAGGCGCTGGCGGCGGCCGAGCGGATCGTCGAGGTGCTCGAGATCGAGCCCCAGATCGAGGACGCGCCCGACGCCCGTCCCGCGCCGCCGTTCGCCTCCGCCCTGCGCGTGGAGCACGTGAGCTTCGGCTACAAGCCCCAGGCCGAGGTGCTCACGGATGTCTCGCTCGAGCTGTGCCCGGGACGGTTCATCGCCGTCGTCGGCCCGACCGGATCCGGCAAATCGACGCTGCTCTCGCTGCTGCCGCGGCTATATGACCCCACCGCCGGGCGCGTGACCTTCGACGGGGTCGACCTGCGCGGGCTCACCCTGCGCAGCGTCCGCTCGCAGATCTCGGTCGTCCAGCAGGAGGCGGTGCTGATGGGACTGACGATCGCTCAGAACATCCGCTACGGCTGCCCGGAGGCCAGCGACGAAGCCGTCTGGGCGGCGGCCTGTCAGGCCGGCTTGGAACCGACCCTGATGCGATTCGCCGACGGCCTGGACACCGTGGTCGCCGAACGCGGCGCGTCGCTCTCCGGCGGTGAGCGCCAGCGGGTCACGATCGCCCGGGCGCTGGTGCGCGACTCCCCGATTCTGCTCCTGGATGAGCCCACCACCGGCCTCGACCCTGCGACAAAGCGCGGTGTCGTCGAGACGCTGATCAAGGTGGTCGACGGCCGCGCGGCGCTGGTGGCCACGCACGACCTCGACCTCGCGGCTCAGGCCGACGAGATCATCGTGCTGGTCAACGGGCGGATGCGCGCCCGCGGCACACACGATGAGCTGAACTCGAGTTCGCTCGAGTTTCGCCGCCTCGCCGATCGGCTGGCCCGGGAGCGGGCATGAAACGATGAACCGCCGTGCCCCGCGGCTCTTGTTCTACTCCCACAACGGGGTCGGGGTCGGCCACTTCCGGCGCCAGCTGCGACTGGCCGCGGCGTTTCGCCAGCGACGACCGGACGCGGCGGTGCTGCTGGTCACGGGTTCCCGCGCTCCGCGAGGCTTCGCCGAGCCGCTCGGGCTCGATCACGTGCGCCTGCCCGGCATCCGCTCGGTCGATCGCAAGGAGACCTGGGAGCCGCTCCAGCCGGGGGTGCAGATCGACGAGCTGATGCGGGTCCGGGCCGATCTGCTCAAACGGACGGTACGGCGGTTTCGCCCCGATCTGCTGATAGCGGATTTCATGCCCGCTGGTCCCTACGGGGAGCTGGTCGGAGCTCTGGAGGAACTCGCCAGTGTCGGCGGCCTGGCCGTGGCAGGCTTTCGCGACATCATCGATGAGCCGGGATTCGTGCGCGATCTGTGGGCTCGGACCGGGGTCCACGACGTTCTGCGCGAGCATTACGCGGCGATCTTTGTGTATGGGGTACGCGAGGTCCTGGACTTCGAGGCCGAGTACGGGCTCACCGGCGAGCTCGCGGCACGGCTGCATTACCTCGGCTATCTGGGGCGGCCGGTAACGGCCCCGGCGCGCCCCGATCCCGAAGCAGCGGAGCTGATCGCCTGCGCCGGCGGTGGCGTGGACGGCGGGTCGCTGCTGGCGTGCGTAGCCGAGGCTGTCGAGCTGCTGCCCCCGGGGCTGTTCGGCCGCCGCATGATTGTGGGCGGCCCGCTGCTGTCCGGGGAGGAGCTGCGCGCATTGCGCGAGCAGGGGGCTCGGTCGGGCGTCGAGGTGGCGGGCTTCATCTCCGAGCTCGACCGGCGGATCGCCGACAGCGAGCTGGTGGTCACGATGCCCGGCTACAACACCACCTGCGAGCTCATCTCGAGCTCGGCCCGGGCCGTCGTCGTGCCGCGCTCAGGGCCCAGCCTTGAGCAGCGTATGCGCGCCGCGCAGCTCGAACGCTGGGGACGGGCGCGGAGGCTCGAGCCGCTGGAGCTCGATCCGGGCGCGCTGGCGGCCGCGATCGAGGCTTCCATGTCCGCTCCACGACCGACCCGGCCGCCGGTGCCGCTCGACGGCCTGGACCGGGCCGTCAACATGCTGGAGTCGCTGGCCGCCGGTGAGCCTGCGGCGGCGAGCGCATGACCGCGCGGTGGGTCATGGCCGTGATCCTGATCGCCGGTCCGACCACGCTCGCCGGGTGCGGCGGCGACGCGCCCGGCGGGCCTCACTCGACGGCCGCCACCCGGGCCGCCTCACCGGGGGCCCGCGTGCCTGCGGTCACCCTTCTTCTGCATGGCGGACGCAACGCGACCCTCGGTGCCTGCGGAGCCGAGCACCACTTCCGGGCGTATTCGGCCGGGACCATCGTCCGCTACACGGGCGTGGTCAGCCCGATCCCTTCGGGGCGCTGGAAGGTGAAACTCAAGATCAAGGTGTGCACGAAAGGCAGGTTCACGGAGGTGGGGAAGATCGAGGCGCTGCGCAACAAGCACACGGGCGCCTACGGCGGCCGCTTCCAGGCGCCGGCGGCCGGAACCTACGAGGCCCGCGCGCTGCTCTACGTGAACGGCGCCGAGAGCGCCAAGAGCCGCAAACGGCATTTCCTCACGCGCTGACATGCGGCCCCGCCACGTTCTCATCCTGGCCGTGCTGGCGGCGCTCCCCCTCGGGCTGGCGGTGATCCTGGCCGGTGGCGGAGGTGGCGCGAGCCGAGGCGGTGGCACCGCCGCCGGCGTGCCCACGCTGGGCCGGATCTCGCTCGAGCTCGTGGGCGCGGGACCACGGGTCTCAGTCAGCGACTGCGGGAGCACCCGCCACTATCTCGCCTACCCGGCGGGCGGCACGATCGCCTTCCACGGCACCGTGGTCCCGGCGGGTAGCTGGTCGGTCAAGCTCAAGCTCAAGGCATGCTCTGGCGGTACGTTCCAGTCCGCCGGAGACGTCGGCGCCAGAGTGGCGGCCAACGGTAGCTACGCGGGCACCTTCCCCGCCCCGATCGCCGGTACGTACTTCGCTCGCGCCGAGCTCAAGCACGCCGGCGCACAGGTGAGCCGGAGCACCAAGGTCTATTTCGAGGTTCACTGAGCGGCGGGTCGGGGCCGGAGCGGCGGCAGCTCAGAGCCCCGAGCCGAGCTCCTCATACCAGCGCCGGGCACGGCGCCGGGCCTTGGGCAGCTCGCGGAGGGTGGCCTTGACCTGGGCCCGGAGCCCATCCTCCAGATTGATGTGAGGCGTGAAGTCGAGCTCCTCCCGCGCGAGCGCCCCGTCCCCTCCGGTCCGTAGCACATCGCCGGGAGCGGCCGGCAGCGTCAGGACGTTCGCCGGGCGCTCGAGGATCTCGCTCAGCAGCTCGAACGCCTCGCGCAACGTCACCGGCTGGCCCCCGGCAACGTTGTAGACCGCCCCGGGCCGGCCGCGGGCGGCGGCGGCGATGGTCGCTCGGACGGCGTCATCTACATAGGTGAAGTCACGAATCTGCCGGCCGTCGCCGAACACCGTCAACTGGTGGCCGGCCAGCAGCTGGGGGATGAACCGGGCGAACGCCATGTCGGGCCGCTGCCCCGGCCCGAAGACCGTGAAGTAGCGCAGGCCGACGACGGGGAGGCCGTGGTTGCGCAGGTACACGCCGGCCAGTTCCTCCACCGCCAGCTTGGTCATCCCGTACGGTGAGCGCGGGTAACGCGGGGCATCCTCGGGGGTGGGATAGACGTTGTCATCCCCGTACACCGAGGAGGACGATGCGTACACGAGCGCCTCGATCGGCTGGTCGATCGCGGCGTGCAGCAGCCGTTGTGTGCCCTCGATGTTGTGACGCACGTACTTGGCAAAGCCGGGGCCGAAGCTGGCTCGGACCCCGGGTTGGCCGGCCAGGTGGTAGACGACATCGACGTCGGCCAGCAGCCCGTCGAGCTCGTCGCGGCTGAGGTCCACACGCTGGAAGCTGAAGCCGGGGTGGTCGCGGAAGCGGCGCAGGTTCGCCTTCTTGGTCTCCTTGGCGTAGTAATCGGTGAACGAGTCGATTCCGACCACGCTGGTTCCGTCGTAGAGCAGCCGCTCGACGAGCCGGGAGCCAATGAACCCGGCGCAGCCGGTGACCAGCGCCTTGCCGTGGGGGACGTTGAAGTCGCCAGGTTCGGGGACGCGCATGGCTGCTCGCGAAATCTAGCCGTGGACCTGGGATCGCGCCAGCCTCCCCTGCCGGGCTGGCGCCCGGAGACCCGCCGCGGTACGATTGTGAATCTCGATTCACAGCGCGTGAGCGGGTGAGCCGAGCGCTTAGGGCCCCGACCGAGGAGACCGACTTGGACCTGAATGACACGCCTGAGCAGGCCGCCTATCGCGCCGAGGCGCGGGCGTGGCTCCAGGAGCACAGAGCCGAGGCGCCCCCGCGCTCGGGCTCCTATGAGGACACCGCCTACATCGACGCCCGCCGGGGATGGCAGCGCAAGCTCGCCGAGGCTGGGCTGGCCGCCGTGACCTGGCCGGCCGAGTTCGGCGGCCGGGGCCTGGGCCCGATCGAGCAGGTGACGGTCAACCAGGAGATCGGGCGCGCCCAGGTGCCCGGGATCCTGGACGTGATCGGGATCGGGATGCTCGGCCCGTGCCTGATCGCCCACGGCTCTGAGGAACAGAAGAGCCGCCACCTCGGCCCGATGCTGCACGGGGACGAGGTCTGGTGCCAGCTGTTCTCGGAGCCCGGCGCCGGCTCGGACCTGGCCGCCGTCCAGACCCGCGCTCGGCGGCACGATGATGGCAGCTGGATCCTGAACGGCCAGAAGGTGTGGACCACCAACGCGCAGTTCGCCGCCTTCGGGCTGCTGCTGGCCCGCACCGACGTCGACGTGCCCAAGCACAAGGGGCTGACGATGTTCGTGATCCCCATGGACGCCGATGGCGTGACGGTCCGCGGCCTGCGCCAGATCTCGGGCGAGGCTGAGTTCAACGAGGTGTTCTTCGACGACGTGCGGCTGGACGCCGATGCGGTCGTGGGCGGCGTGGGCAACGGCTGGGGCACCGCGCTGACGGTGCTCATGTACGAGCGGCTGACGATCGGCTTCGGCTCGGAGTCCTTCGGTTCCCCGGCCCGCCTGGCCGCGACCGTGGCCGCCGATGACACCGCCCGCCACGACTCCGATGCGCGCCACCGGCTCGGTGAGCTGATCACGGAGCTGCTGGCCGTGCGCTTCAACGGCTACCGCGCGCTGACCGCGCTGGCCCAGGGCCAGATCCCGGGTCCCGAGGCCGGCCTGGCCAAGGTGACGATGGTCAACGCGGCGATCGCGGCCAGCGACCTCGGTGCCGACATCGTCGGCCCGGAGGCGCTCGAGCCTGACAGCGAGTGGAGCTACCTGATCTCATTCCTGCCCGGCCTTAAGTCGGCCGGAGGCACCGAGTCGATCCTCCGCAACACGATCGGCGAGCGTGTGCTCGGGCTGCCCGCGGAGCCGAGACTGGACAAGGGGGTCCCGTTCAGCGAGCTGCGCGCGATCGAGAAGCAGGCGGTGGCGTCATGAACTTCGCGCTGTCCGACGAGCAGGTCCTGCTGCGCGAGGCGGCGCGGGGCGCGCTGAGCCGCGTGCCGACCGTGGCCGCGGCCCGCGACGCGCTCGAACAGCCCGGCACGCTGCCCGACCTGTGGCCGACCGCGATCGAGGCCGGGTGGCCCGGGCTGCTCATCTCCGAGGATCACGGCGGCGCTGGCCTGGGGGCGTTCGATGCGCTGCTGGTGGCCGAGGAATGCGGCCGGGTGCTGGCCTCGGTGCCGCTGCTGGGCGCGCTACCGGCCTCGGCCCTGCTCGACGCCGCCGGGGATGAGTCGCTCCCGGCGGTGGCCAGCGGCGAGCTGCGCCCGGCCTACGTGCCGGCTCGTCCCCCGGGTGATCTCGAGGCGGCGTGGACCGTCGAGCCGCGGACCGGCATGCGCCGTCCCCCCGCCCCGGCGGCCAGGGTCGAGGGAGACCGGGTCAAGCTCGAGGGCACGGTGGCCTTCGTCCCCGACGCCCCCGGGGCGGGTCTCCTGGTCGCGATCGGGGTGCTCGAGAGCGGGGACCCGGTGGCGGCGGCGATCAGCCCCACCGCCGACGGCGTCAGCGTCGAGCCCGTGGTTCGCTACGACGCCACCCGCTCGCTCGGTCACGTCAGCTTCTCCGGGGCCCGCGGCCGGCGACTGGACGTCGGCCATGCGGTCCTGACCGACGCCTGGTATCTGGCCCAGGCTCTGATCGCCGGCGAGTCGATCGGGGCCACTCAGACCTGCCTGGACGCCAGCGTCGGCTACGCCAAGGAGCGCTTCACCTTCGGCCGGGCGATCGGCTCCTACCAGGCCGTCAAGCACGAGCTGACCGAGATCCTGCGCCGGCTCGAAAATGCCCGTGGCCTCCAGTACTACGCCGGCTGGGCGCGCGCGGCGGCTCCGGAGGAGTTCCCGCTGGCGGCCAGCGCCGCCCGCGCCGCGGCCGGGAGCGCGCTCGACTTCGCCGCTCGAGCGATGATCAACGTCCATGGTGGGATCGGCGCCACCTGGGAGCACGACGCCCCGCTCTACTTCCGGCGCGCGCAGCTCTCCCGGCGTCTGCTCGGCGGCACCCATGACGCCATCGATCGCGTTGCCGAGCGCACGATCGCCGGCGCCGCAGCCTGAGGAGGAACAGCATGGCCACGATCGACAAACCGCTGGATCCGGCCCGCGAGGTCCTCAACCAGCCACCGCCGCTGCAGCCCATCGACCTGCTCGAGGCCGATGTGGCCCTGCGCGAAGGAGTGCAGCGCGAGGGCGGTGACTGGGGACTCGACGCGATCCGCGAGGCCGGGATCGTGGCCGGGAGCCTCGAGGCGCTCGAGCACGGCCGCCGGGCCGAGCACAACGAGCCGCGCCTGCTGACCCACGACCGCTACGGCCAGCGCCTGGATCAGGTTGAGCTTGACCCATCGTGGCACTGGCTGCTGGGCGGCGCGGTCAGCCGGGCGATCCACAGCCTGCCGTGGCGCGACCCGCGTCCCGGGGCGCATGTGGTCCGGGCGGCCATGTTCTCCCTGTGGAGCAATGCCAACGCCGGCGTGATGTGCCCGGTGTCCATGACCTACGCCGCGGTGCCTGCCCTGCGCGAAGGCGCCCCCGAACTGGCCGCCCGCTGGGAGGGACGCCTGACCGGGACCGACTACGAACAGGGTGCGCTGGCCGGCATGGCGATGACCGAGCGCCAGGGCGGCTCCGACGTGCGGGCCAACATCACGCGCGCCGAGCCGGCCGGGGACGGCGTGTACGAGCTCCACGGCCACAAGTGGTTCTGCTCCTATCCGCCGTGCGCCGTGTTCCTGGTCCTGGCCCAGGCGCCGCGGGGCCTGTCCTGCTTCCTGGTGGAGCGTGGTCCGGGAATGGAGTTCCAGCGTCTCAAGGACAAACTCGGTACCCGCTCGCTGCCCTCCTCCGAGGTGGAGTTCCGGGGCGTCGCCGGGCAGCTCGTCGGGGAGGAGGGACGCGGGGTCCCAGCGATTATCCGGATGGTCAATCACACGCGCCTGGACTGCCTGATCGGATCGGCCACGAGCCTGCGCCGCGGAACGCTCGAGGCCGTTCATCACGCTCGCCACCGCTCGGCCTTCGGAGCCCGGCTGGCCGACCAGCCGGCGATGCGCAACGTGCTCGCCGACCTGGCCATCGAGTCCGAGGCGGCGACGGCGAGCGCCCTGCGCGTGGCCCGCAGCTATGACGAGTCAGAGGACGGCGCGTTCCGCCGCTTTGCCACCGCAGTGATGAAGTACTGGGTGACCAAGCGCGCCGCGCCGCATGCCGCCGAGGCGCTCGAATGCCTGGGCGGGAACGGCTTCGTCGAGGAATCGGGGATGCCGCTGCTGTTCCGCGACAGCCCCCTGAACTCGATCTGGGAGGGCTCCGGGAATGTGGCCGCGCTGGATGTGCTCCGGGCCGTGGTCCGCGAGCCCGCGGGCCTGCCCGCGTTCCTGGCCGAGTGCGACACCGCGGCCGGCGCCGACCCCCGTCTCGATCAGCACCTGACGCGCACGCGGGAACGCGTGCGGTCGGTACTGGCCGGCGAGGCCGGCGCGAGTGCCGAGCAGCGCCTCTACGAGAGCCAGTTCGAGGCTCGCCGGGTGGTCGAGGAGCTGGCCGTGGCGTTCCAGGCCTCGCTGCTCGTCCGCCATGCGCCGCCCGCCGTGGCCGACGCGTTCTGCGCCGCGCGGCTCGACGGTGCCGGGGGCCGCATGTACGGAACGCTTCCCCGCGGCGTCGATGCCGGCGCGATCATCGACCGCGCCCTGCCCGTATAGCCCGTGCCCGGCGTCGGCATCGACTACGAGGTGGGGGCGGGCGTCGCCCGCCTGACGCTGAACCGGCCCGCGCGCGGCAACGGTCTCACCCGCGAGCTGATCGCCGAGCTCGAGCGTCGCGTCGAGCAGGCCGATCTTGACCCCGATGTGCGGGTCCTGCTGCTGTCCGGGCGCGGCCGGGGCTTTTGCGGAGGTTATGACCTGGTCGACAGTGCCGAGGCGCTCGGGGCGGGGCGCCCGGCTGGTGCGCCACCAGCCGGCCCCGACGGCCGCGCGCCGGACCCGGCCGCGCCACCCGGGTCGCCGCTGGACCCGGCCGTGATGGCGGCCAACCACGATCCCAGCCGGCCCTGGGACCCGATGCTCGACTACGCGATGATGAGCCGCAACGTCCGCGCCTTCATGAGCCTGTTCCACTGCACCAAGCCGGTGGTGTGCAAGGTGCACGGGTTCTGCGTGGCCGGAGGCACGGACCTCGCCTTGTGCTCGGATCTGCTGGTGATCGCGGCCGACGCCAAGATCGGCTACCCGCCGGCGCGCGTGTGGGGCTCGCCGACGACCTCGCTGTGGGCCCATCGCCTCGGGGCCCAGCGGGCCAAGCGGCTGCTGTTCACGGGCGACAGCCTGTCCGGGACCGAGGCGCTCGAATGGGGGCTGGCCATCGAGGCGCCGGATCCGGCCGCGCTTGACGACCGGACGGAGGCGCTGGTCGCGCGGATCGCGCGCATGCCCCTCAACCAGCTGCAGATGATGAAGCTGCTGAGCAACCAGCCGCTGCTGGCCTCGGGGCTGCCCACCACGCAGATGCTGGGCACGCTGCTGGACGGGGCCGCCCGCCATACCGCCGAGGGCCACGCGTTCGGAGCCCGCGCCGCTCGCGACGGGTTCCGGGCTGCGGTCCGGGCCCGGGACGAAGCCTTCGGCGACCTCGGCTCGTCCACCTTCAAAGGCTGATGAGCACGACCACCAACGGCACGCGTGCCCGGCTGCTGGCCGCGGCCCAGGCCCTGATCGAGGAGGGCGGCTACGGCGGGGCATCGGTGATCGCGATCGCCGAGCGAGCCGGCCTGGCCGTCGGCACGCTCTACCGCCATTTCTCCTCCAAGGAGGAGCTGTTCGTCGAGGTGTTCCGCTCGGTGTGCGCGCGAGAGGAGAAGGCGATGCGCGAGGCCGCCGAGCGGCTCGAGGACGGCAGCCCGGCCGCGCTGACGCTCGAGACCGTGCTGGCCACCTTTGCCCAGCGCGCGCTGGGGAATCCGCGCCTGGCCTGGGCACTGCTGGCCGAGCCGGTCGACCCTCGGGTTGACGCCGAGCGCCTGGCCTACCGCGGGCGCTACGCCGCCCTCATCGGCGAGACGCTGCGGGCCGGCATCGCCGCCGGTGAGCTGCCCGAACAGAACGTCGAGCTGACGGCGGCCGCGCTGGTCGGCGGTTGCGGAGAGGCGCTGGTCGGCCCGCTGTCCCCGGTAGCGGGTGGTGGGCCCGGCCCGGCCGCTGTGACCGCCGCCCTGCGGACCTTCATCCGGCGGGCGGTTGGAGCCCCGGCGTGAGCGACGCGGTCCGCGTGCGGCGCGAGGGGCCGGTGTGGATCGTGCTGCTGAACCGCCCTGCGCAGCGCAACGCCGTGGACGGCCCCACCGCCCAGGCCCTGGCCGATGCCTTTCGGGCCTTCGACCAGGAGCAGGAGGCCAGCGTCGCCGTGCTCCACGGGGAGGGTGGCGTGTTCTGCGCGGGGGCTGATCTGACGGCGGTCGGGACCGCCGAGGGGAACCGCGTGCAGGCCGACGGCGACGGTCCGATGGGACCGAGCCGGATGGGGCTCGGAAAGCCGGTCATCGCCGCGATCGCCGGCCACGCTGTGGCCGGCGGCCTCGAGCTGGCCCTGTGGTGCGATCTGCGGGTGGCCGAGACCAATGCCGTGCTCGGCGTGTTCTGCCGGCGCTGGGGGGTGCCCTTGATCGACGGCGGGACCGTACGCCTGCCGCGCCTGATCGGCACCAGCCGGGCGATGGACATGATTCTCACCGGACGGCCGGTCGGGGCCGAGGAGGCCGAGCGCATGGGGCTCGTCAACCGCGTCGTGCCGGCCGGCCAGAGCCTGCCCGCCGCGGTCGAGCTGGCCCACTCTCTGGCCCGTTTCCCCCAGCGGTGCCTGCGCGAGGACCGGCTGTCGGTCCTCGAACAGGAGGGCCTGGACGAGGCCACGGCGATGGCGGCCGAACTCGAGCATGGGTTGCGCTCGCTGGAAGAGGTCCAGGCGGGCCTCGAGCGCTTCCGCGCCGGCGCCGGGCGTCACGGCGAGTTCTAATCCGCCTCCGGCGCCTCTCTCCGGGCCAGCTCAGCGGCCCACCCGGACAGCTGCTCGGAATGGGCAGCGGTCAGCCCCGTGGCCGGCTCGGTGGTGACCAGCAGCGTGGGGACGCCCCGCTCGGCCGCCCAGGCCACGCAGCTGTCGTCATGGGCGTCGTCGATCCAGGCCAGCGGCCGGTGAGCACCGGCGAACCGGTCTATCGCGTCGAGCTTCCAGTGCCGATCGGAGCCCTGACCGGCGGGCGGGAACGAGATGTGGGGCAGGCCCGCGGGGACACCCAGGGCGAAGGGAAGATGCTCGTCGGCCTTCTCCTCCCAGCCACTGCACCAGACGACCTCGAACCGCTCGGCCAGCTCGAGCAGGCGCGCCCCACCGTCGTGAGACAGGAAATGGATGATCCCGTCGACGGTGATGAACCGGCCCGGGGGCGGCTGGGCGGGATCGAAGCCGAACAGCGAGATGACCCCGTCGATGTCGACTAGAAGCAGCGGTGGGCGGGTAGTTCTCAAGACAACACTTTCCTTGCCGTCCCCATAGGAGAAATTTAGGTGGGTCCGGCAGGGTGGTGTATCCGGGAGGCCAGGCTCCCGGATCTGTCCAAGTCTGCTGGACATAGGAATCCTCCACTCAAGCGCCCCCGGCGGATGACCGAGATGACTGATGAGGGGATGCATCCTCCTCACGGCGCCTCGCTCCGCACCCCATGACCCCCCTTCTCGGCATCCTCTTCGCGCTCTTCTGCGCCCTGGCCACGAACGTCGGCTTCCTGTTCAAGCACCGGGGGGCCTGCGCCGCGCCCGCGGTCAACATGCGCCATCCCCTGCGCTCGGCCAGGGGGCTGTTCGGCTCCCGCCTGTTCGCCATCGGGATGCTGATCGCCGCCGGCGCGTGGATCTTCCACGTCCTGGCCATGGCCCTGGCTCCCCTGTCCCTGGTTCAGGCCGTGCTGGCCGGCGGCGTGGTGCTGCTGGCGATCATGGCCGAGCGAACCTTCGGCCTCGAGATCTCCCGCCGCCAGTGGATCGGGATCGGCCTGACCGCGGTCGGCCTGCTGCTGCTGGGACTCACGCTGCCGGCTGTGCACGGAGCGCACTCACGCTTCTCGCTGCCCGGCATGATCAGCTTTGAGGCCATTCTGCTGGTCGCCGGCACGCTGCTCATCATGGGGCCCCGGATCGGGGCTCCCGTCGAGCATCACGGCTTCATGCTCGGCGCCGCGTCGGGCATCCTGTTCGGGGTCTCCGACGTGGCCATCAAGGCCATCTCGGGCATGGTCGGCGCGCACGGCCTGCTCGGCCTGGTCAGCCCCTGGACGCTGGTCACGGTGGTGGCCTCGGTGGCCGCCTTCTACAGCTCGGCCAAGGGCCTGCAGGACGGTGACGCGGTGCCCGTGATCGCGGTCACCGGGACCGCGGCCAACGTGTCGGGGATCATCGGCGGGATCATCGTCTTCGGCGACCCCCTGTCCGGGCATCCGCTCACGCTGGTCATCGAGCTGGCCGCCTTCGCGCTCGTCCTCCTCGCTGCATGGATGACCCCGGCGCCGGTGCGGGCCGCCCGGCCGGGCCTGGTCACCCCCTAGTCCACGCGCAGCCCGCGCTACAAACGGGGGAATGGACTCCCCGCTGCTCTCGGTCGATCGGCTGGCGACGCTGCTCGGAGCCGGGCCTGCGCCGGTCGTGCTCGATGTGCGCTGGGAGCTGGCCGGCGGGGCCCGCCGTGATCTCTATGAGCAGGGCCACATCCCCGGCGGGCGGTTCATCGATCTCGAGGCGGAGCTGGCCGGGCCGCCCGGCCGGGGAGGGCGGCACCCGTTGCCGGCGCCCCAGGACTTCACGGCGGCGATGCGGCGGGCGGGCGTGAGCCCCCGCCGGCCGGTCGTCGTCTACGACGCCGGTCCCGCCACCGCGGCGGCACGGGCCTGGTGGCTGCTGCGCTACTTCGGACACCCGGCGGTGACGGTGCTGAACGGCGGCCTGGCGGTGTGGGTCAAGTCGGGCCGCGGCCTCGAGCCCGGCTCCCCGCCCGACGGCCCGGAGGGGGACTTCACCGCCGTGCCCGGCGGCATGCCCGTCCTCGATGCCGATCGAGCCGCCGAGCTGGCGGTCAGTGGGGTGCTCCTGGACGCCCGGGCCTCGGAGCGGTTCCGGGGAGAATCGGAGCCGGTGGACCCGGTCGCCGGGCATATTCCCGGCGCCCGCAGCCGGCCCACGACACTCAACGTGGACGGCTCGGGCCGCTTTCGCGCGGCCGACCAGCTGCACGCCGAGTTCCGCCACCTCGGTGTTGATGACCGGATCGCCGTCGGCGCCTACTGCGGTTCGGGCATCAGCGCCGCTCACCAGGTGCTGGCCCTCGAGCTGGCGGGCTACCGGGCGGCCCTCTACCCCGGCTCCTGGAGCGAGTGGATCACCGATCCGCAGCGGCCGGTGGCCACCGGCGGTTGAGCTCCGTCAGTCCCGGGCCCCGTCGAGCAGGACCCGCGCCACCTGGGCTGGGTCGTCGTAGGTGGCCACGTGGCCGCATCCGGGCAGCCCGACGATCCGCGCGGCCGGGATCTCGCGGGCGGCGCGCACGGCCTGCCGCGGGAACAGGATCCGGTCCTTGTCGCCCCAGCCGACGGTGACCGGCACCGAGATCTGGCCACCGCCCCGGAATTGCATCGGTTCGATCGTCGGCAGCGTGGCGTCGAACCACGGAGCGCCGGCCAGTGCCCGCAGGCTCTCGGCGGCCTCCGCGGCCGACAGGGCGGCGGGTCGGGCGACGAACGCGGACAGCGCCACGGCCCGGAGGGGCCGGGGGCGCATCACCGACTCGGCCCGGGGCGCCAGCAGGCGGGCCACCCGTACGCCCGTCCCCAGCGTCGCCCGAGCGAGGGCCTGCTCGCCGCGGCTTGCGAAGCCGGCCGGGGAGATGGCGGTGGCCGAACGCACCAGGCCCCTGCGGGCCAGCTCGAGGCTGATCAGGCCGCCGAGCGAGTTGCCGGCGACGTGCGGCCGCTCGAGGCCGAGCTCGGCCAGGAACCCGGTCACCAGAGCCACCAGCGAGTCACGGCCGGCGGGGGTGGCCGGCCGGGGCATCGGCGAGGCCCCGAACCCGGGTAGATCCAGGGCGATCACGTCGTGCACGGCGGTCAGGGGGGCGAGCACCGGCCGCCACATCTGCCAGCGGCTGCCGATGCCGTGGATCAGCACCAGCGGCGACCCCTGGCCCTCTCGGTGGTGGTTGAGCTCCACGCCGAGAGCCTAGTGCCAGGGTTCGCATCTTCGAACGGCGGCACCACACCGCTGCTCTATGGACAAATCGTCCCAAACAGTTGGACATCTCGCATAATTGCGGGGCGGGAGGAGGCGGGCTAGCGTTATACGAATCGTCACACGAGGATTGTCGAGGAGAGGACCCATGGCCAGCACCGAGGAAGCAGCAAGGACGGAGCGCAGCTCCCTCCAGGAACTCGGACGCCGCCACCTGTGGATGCACTTCACGCGCATGTCGGCCTACGAGCAGCACGAGATTCCCATCATCACACGGGGCGAGGGCTGCTACGTCTATGACGAGCACGGCAACCGCTATCTCGACGGCCTGTCCGCCCTGTTCTGCGTGAACATCGGCCACGGTCGGGCCGACATCGCCCAGGCCGGCGCCGACCAGGCCAAGGAACTCGGCTTCTTCACCAACTGGTCCTACGCCCACCCGCGGGCGATCGAGCTCGCGGCCCGGATCGCCGAGCTGGCCCCGGGCGATCTCAACCGCGTGTTCTTCACCAGCGGCGGCTCGGAGGCCGTCGAGTCCGCGCTGAAGCTGTCCCGCCAGTACCACAAGCTCACCGGGCATCCGAACAAGACCAAGGTCATCGCCCGGGACATCGCCTACCACGGCACCAGTCTCGGCGCCCTGTCGGCGACCGGCATCACCAGCCTGCGTCAGCCGTTTGAGCCGCTGACGCCCGGCGGCTGCCACGTGGTCAACACCAACACGTTCCGGCTCGGGCACGGGATGGAACCCTCCGACCTGGCCGACGCGGTGGCCACGCGGATCGAGTTCGAGGGTCCGGACACCGTCGCCGCCGTGATCATGGAGCCCGTCCAGAACGCCGGCGGCTGCTTCACGCCGCCCGACGGCTACTTCCAGCGCGTGCGCGAGATCTGCGACGAGTACAAGGTGCTGATGATCTCGGACGAGGTCATCTGCGCCTGGGGTCGCCTGGGCGAATGGTTCGGCGCCCAGCGCTACGACTACCAGCCCGACATCATCACCACCGCCAAGGGCCTGACCAGCGCCTATGCGCCGATGGGGGCGGTGATCGCCTCCGACCGCGTGGCCGAGCCGTTCCTGCACGGCACGGAGAGCTTCGCGCACGGCTTCACCTTTGCCGGGCATCCGATCTGCGCGGCCGTCGCACTGGCCAACCTGGACGCGATCGAGCGCGAGGGCGTGATCGAGAACGTGCGCACCAACGAGGGCCCCTTCCGCGAGATGCTCGACTCGCTGCGAGACATCCCGATCGTCGGTGACGTCCGCGGCGCCGGATACTTCAACGCGATCGAGCTCGTCAAGGACCAGGACACCGAGGAGCACTTCTCCGATGAGGAGTCGGAGACGCTGCTGCGAGGATTCCTGTCCGGCGAGCTCTACCGTCGCGGCCTGATCTGCCGCGCCGATGACCGCGGGGATCCGGTCATTCAGCTCTCCCCGCCGCTGATCGCCGGTCCCAAGCAGTTCGAGGAGATCGAGGGCATCCTGCGCCCGCTGCTGACCGAGGCCGGCGAGCGGATGCACGCTCACGCGATCTGATCCGGCCGGCGCGAGCGAACAGGGGCGATCCAGCGCAAATGCTCACGGTCAGAGACCTGATCGGCGGCCTCGAGGTCCGTCTCCACACTGGGGAGGCAGCGCTGGATCTGCCCGTGCGCTGGGTGCACATCTCCGAGCTCGAGGATCCGACGCCCTGGCTGTCGGGCGGCGAGCTGCTGCTGAGCACCGGGATGCTGCTGCGCAGCGACGAGCAGCACCGGGCGTTCGTGCACCGACTGGCCGATCATCAGCTCAGCGGGCTGGGGTTCGGGATCGGGTTCAGCCATCCGCAGGTGCCGCCGGCCCTGCTGGAGGCCGCCGCCGAGCGCGAGTTCCCCGTCTTCACCGTGCCGTACGAGCTGCCCTTCATCGCCGTCACCGAAGCGGCGTTCACCAAGCTCGTCAACGAGCAGTATGCGGTTCTGCGCCGGGCCATCGCCGCCCACGAGCGGCTCGAGCGGATCGTCCTCTCCGAGCGAGGCCTGGAGGCGCTGGCGGGCACGCTCGCGACGCTGATCGGCGCCGCCGTGCTCGTCCATGACGCTCGCGGCGAGCCGCTCGTGCAGCGGGCCTTCCGGCGCGAGCTCGAGACCGAGACCTTGAGCACCCTGCGCACCGAGATCTGCGAGCGCGCCCGGCGCGGCGAGGCTCGGGCCTTCCTGCCCTCCGTCGGCGACGCCGCCGAACGCGCCCTGGTCCTGCCCGTGTCCGCCGACGGCGGTGGCGGCGCCGGCGCCAGCCAGCGGGTCCCCGAGGCCTGGCTGGTGGCCATCAAGGACACCGGCCCGCTCAGCGATTTTGACCGCCTCACGCTGCATCAGGCGGTGACCATCGTCGCGCTCGAGCTGCTGCGCGGGCGCGTGGCCGGTGACACCGAGCGCCGTCTGGCCGGTGATGTCCTGGCCGCGATCGTCGATGGTGAGCTGGCCGGGGCCGAGCTGGCCCGCCGGCTCGAGCCCTTCGGCCTGGCCGAGCGCGTCTCGGCGCTGGTCGTCCAGCGTCCGGCCGGAGGCCGCGGAGGGTCCGGCCCCACCGAGGATGCGCTGGCCGCCGCTCTGCGCGAGGAGGCGGCCGCGGGCCTGGTCGCCTCGACCGGACCCTACACGTGCGCGCTGCTGCCGGGGCTGGCCGAGCCGGACCAGTTCGCCCTCGCGCGGCGGCTGGCCGGGCGGGTCAGGCGGACCGCCGGGGCCGGGCTGCGCTTCGGCGTCGGTCGTCCGGTGGCCGGAGGCGAGGCGCGGCGCAGCTTTCACGAGGCACGTTGCGCGGTGGAGGCGCTGGCCCTCGGGGTGAGCCCGGAGGCGGCTCCGAGCGCCAACGGAAGCCTGAACGGGAACGGCAACGCGTGGGCGAGCGGCGAATCCGCGGTGGCCACCTACAAGGATCTGGGCTCGTTCCAGCTGCTGCTGTCGCTGCAGGACGACGAAGCCCTGAAGCTGTTCTGTGACTCGATTCTGGGGCCGATAGAGGCCAGTGAAGGACACTACGGAGGTGAACTGATGCGGTCGCTGGAGGCGTTCATAGAGGAGAACGGTCAGTGGGAGCGGGCAGCACGGCGGCTCTACTGCCACCGTCACACGCTGCGGTATCGAATCAAGCGCGTGGAGGAGCTGACCGGGCGCAACCTGCACAGCGCGCGCGACCGGATCGAGTTCTGGCTGGCGCTGCGCGGGCGGGAGCTGGTGGCATGAAGGTCGGCGTCCCGAGTGAGGTCAAGACTGACGAGTACCGCGTCGCGCTCACCCCGGCCGGGGTCCGCGAGCTGGCCGATGTCGGGCATGAGGTGTATGTCCAGAGCGGCGCCGGCGAGGGGTCGGCGATCAGCGATGAGCAGTACGCCGCTCAGGGGGCCACGATCCTGCCCGATGCCGACTCGGTGTTCGGCGAGGCGACGATGATCGTCAAGGTCAAGGAGCCGCAGCCCGAGGAGATCGCTCGGCTCGAGCCCCGGCACGTGCTGTTCACGTACCTGCATCTGGCCGCCGACGCCGAGCTGACCCGGGGCCTGATGGAGTCCGGCGCCACCTGCATCGCGTACGAGACGGTCGAGGACGCCCGCGGACGCCTGCCCCTGCTGGCCCCGATGTCCGAGGTGGCGGGCAAGATCGCCACCCAGGCCGGGGCGTTCATGCTCGAGAAGCCGCTCGGCGGCCGCGGCATTTTGCTCGGCGGCGTGCCGGGCGTGGCCGCCGCCAACGTGATGGTCATCGGCGGCGGCGTGGTGGGCATGAACGCCGCCTTCATCGCCCTCGGCATGGAGGCCACGGTGTTCGTGTACGACCGCAACATCGACCGCCTGCGCGAGCTCGATATCGCCTTCAACGGGCGGGCCGACACGTGCTTTGCCACGACGCTGTCGATTGAGGAGCGACTACCCGACGTCGACCTGGTGATCGGAGCCGTGCTGGTGCACGGCGCGCGGGCGCCGCATGTGATCACGCGCGCCCAGCTGGGCCTGATGAAGCGCCAGGCGGTGCTGGTCGACGTCTCGATCGATCAGGGGGGCTGCTTCGAGACCTCGCATCCCACCACGCACACCAACCCGACCTACGAGGTCGATGGGATCACCCACTACTGCGTGGCCAACATGCCGGGAGCGGTGCCGATCACCTCCACCTATGCGCTGACCAACGCGACGATGCCCTACATCGTCCACCTGGCCAACGACGGGGTCCACGAGGCGACCGCGGCCAACCCGGGGCTGAAGCTGGGCGTCAACGTGGCCGCCGGCCGGATCACCTACAAACCGGTCGCCGACGCTGTTGGAGCCGACTACCTGGGGGTCGATGAGGCGCTCGCCGGGGTTCCCGCTT
>DASVYO010000127.1:0-39971 GCA_036392135.1 Solirubrobacteraceae bacterium | reverse complement strand
GTCGCCCGGCGCGGGCGGGCGCTACGCGCGGCCCGGCGGCGCGGGGTGGCGATCTGCGGTCCCGGGGTGCCGCTGTGAGGCTCCGCGTCCTGGCCGCGCTGACGGCCGTCCTGATGGCCGGGCTGTGGGTCACCGCCGCCGCCGCCGCGGCGCCCCCGATCCGCCACGTGTGGGTGATCGTGCTCGAGAACCAGAACGCCTCGACCACCTTCGGACCCAACTCACCCGCGCCCTATTTGTCAAAGACGCTCCGCGCCCAGGGCGCCTACGTGCCCAACTACTACGGCATCGGGCACGAGAGCAACGACAACTACCTGGCCATGATCAGCGGCCAGGCGCCCAACCCCCAGACCCAGGCCGACTGCCAGTACTTCACCGACTTCTCGCCCGGCACGATCGGGGGCTACGGGCAGGCCCAGGGCAGCGGCTGCGTGTACCCCGCCGCGGTGCCGACGATCGCCTCCCAGCTGAGCGCGGCCGGGTATACGTGGCGCGACTACGACGAGGACATGGGCGCCAATCCCCGCCGCGAGCCCGGGGTCTGCGCCCACCCGGCGATCAACGCCAGCGACAACACGCAGAAGGCCACCGCCACCGACCAGTACGCCACGCGTCACAACCCGTTCGTCTACTTCCACTCGATCATCGACGACACCACGCTGTGCGACACCCATGTGGTCAACCTGAGTGCCCTCCCCCAGGACCTGGCCTCGCCGGGCGGCGGCGCCAACTACTCGTTCATCACGCCGAACCTGTGCAACGACGGTCACGACGCTCCGTGCGCCAACGGGCAGCCGGGCGGCCTGGTGTCGGCCGACGCGTTTCTGAGGACGTGGGTGCCGCGAATCACCAGCACCCCGAGCTACCGCCAGAACGGGTTGTTGATGATCATCTTCGATGAGGCGGCCAGCACCACTGACGCCAGCTCCTGCTGCGGGGCGATCCCGGGGCCGAACAGCCCCTCGCCCGGCATCACCGGACCGGGCGGCGGCAAGACGGGGGCGGTTCTCCTGTCGCCCTGCATAGCCCCCGGGACGGTGACCAACACCGCTTACAACCACTACTCGATGCTGGGCAGCGTCGAGGACCTGTTCGGCCTCTCGCACCTGGGCTACGCCGGGCTCCCGCAGGAGACGACGTTCGGCGCCGATCTCTACAACCGGCCCTGTGGCCCGGCCCCGCCCCGGGTCAGCGCCGCCGCGCCGGGTCTGCTCTCGAGTCGATCCATCCGGGCGCGGATCCCGCTCAGCTGGAGCGCGAGCACCGCGGGCGGAACCCCGCTGGTGGCCTACCGCGTCCGGGTCAGGGACCTGAGTGCCCGCCGGCCGCGCTGGCAGACACTGCGCGCTGCGACGACCGCCACGGCGCTGAGTTACCGTGGCGCCCTCGGCCACACCTACCTGTTCAGCGTCGCGGCGTCAAACCAGGCCGGGCAGTCCAGTGCCCCGGCCACCGCCATCTCGGTCGTGCCGAGCGGCGTGCGACCCGCGCGCGGCCTCTACAGCGGCGGCTGGGCGGTGCGGAGGGTGCGTGGTGCCTGGCAGGGTCACGCGATCTCGAGCGCTGTTCCCGGAGCCGGCTTCCGTCTGCGCTACGTGGGTGGCTCGCTGGCGGTGATCGGCGAGCGCACGCCGGCCGGCGGGGTGGTCCGGATCACCTTCGACGGCCACACCCGCCTGGTCTCCCTGTACGCCCCCCGGCGTCGTACCCGGGTGGTGATCTTCCGCGCGACGGTCAGGCGCGCCCGGGTGAGCCAGCTGGCCCTGAGCGTCGTACGCGGGACCGTGGCCATCGAGGGCTACGCGATCACCGCCCGCCGCCGTTAGCTCAGGCGTCCGCTCGGGGGATCTCAGCCGGCTCCGCCGGGTCCCGGGCCGACGGGCCCGCCGGCGCGCCGTTGCCCGCGCCCAGCTCTGCCCGGCGCGCCGCCTGCAGCTGCGCTTCGGCCTGCTCATGCGCGCTGGCGGCGGCCGCCTCCCCGCCCGGACCGGACAGCGCCTGGAGCATCGGCTTCATCAGGTCGATCGGCATCGGGAACACGATCGTCGAATTCTGCGTGCCGCCGATCTCGCGCAGGGTCTGCAGGTAGCGCAGCTGCAGCGTGACCGGGTTGCGGCCGATCACGTCGGCGGCATCGCCGAGCTTGGCCGCGGCCTGAAATTCCCCTTCAGCGTTGATGATCTTGGCCCGCCGCTCGCGTTCGGCCTCGGCCTGGCGGGCGATCGCGTGCTGCATCCGCTCAGGGATCTCCACGTCCTTGATCTCGACGTTGGTGACCTTGATCCCCCAGGGCTCGGTCTGGGTGTCGATCACCTGCTGAAGGGATGCATTGAGGTGCTCGCGCTCGGACAGCAGCGTGTCGAGATCGACGTTGCCGAGCGTCGAGCGCAGCGTCGTCTGGGCGATCTGCAGCGTGGCGGCCCCGAAGTCCTCGACCTCGGTCACCGCCCGGGTCGGATCGATCACCCGGTAGTAGGCCACGGCGGTCACGCGCGCGGGGATGTTGTCGCGCGTGATGATCTCCTGCGGGGGGACGGCCAGGGTGACCGTCCGCAGGCTGATCCGGACCATCCGGTCGATCGACGGGATCAGCAGCTGCAGGCCGGGCCCCCGCTGCTCCATCAGGCGGCCGAGCCGGAACACGACCCCGCGCTCGTACTCGCGCAGGACACGCACCGAGCTGGCCAGGCCACTGAGCCCGATCAACAGCACCACGCAGACGACGACGATGATCGCGGTGATCACAGCAGCTCCCATTCCTCGGCTCTTCTCACGCACAGAGTGAGGCCGCTCAGACGCTCGACCACGACCGGGTCGCCGGCGTGCAGGGCGGCCGGCGACTCGGCCGCGCCGGATGACTCGCGGGCGCGCCACAGAGCGCCGTCCAGCGCGACGTTGCCCGTCTCCCCGGTCCAGTTGCGGACCACCCCGAGGTGGCCGATCAGCCCCTCGGCGCCGCCCTTGACCCGCCGTCGGCGCACCCCCAGGCCGGTCTTGACGGTCAGCGCCGTGAGCGCGGCACCCGAGCCGGCCAGCGCGAGCCCGGCCAGCAGGGCCGGCAAGAGGCCCGCCCCCAGCCCGCTGATGGCCAGCACGGCGCCCACGGCCATGGCCAGCACGCCAATCCCGCCGGCGATGCCGTGCGCGGGGAAATGAGCCTCGGACACGGCGACGACGGCTCCAACCACCAGCAGCGTCATCCCGAGTGCAGTCACTGTGGTTAATCGTACGCCTGCCCAACCGGACCCGGCCACCGATCAGGCTCGATTTCCGCCGCTCCGCCCCGATCCTGCGGTAGCGTCGGGGGAGTCGCTGATGCGCGGCCAGGTTTGACCGCGGCCGTCGGCGAGCAGACAACCTTCGAACTCTTCCCTCCGCACCCGAGGTGACCGACATGAACAACGAGGAAATCCACCAGCTCGCTCAGCGCCTGAGGATCGACTCGATCCGGGCCGCCGCTGCCGCCTCCTCCGGTCACCCGACCTCCTCGATGTCGGCCGCCGATCTGATGGCGGTCCTGATGGCGCGCTATCTGCACTACGACTACGAGGTGCCGGAGAACCCCAACAACGACCACCTGATCTTCTCCAAGGGGCACGCGTCGCCGCTCGTCTACTCGATGTTCCGCGCCGCCGGCGTGATCAGTGACGAGGAGCTCCTGAGCTTCCGCCGGTTCGGCTCCCGGTTCGAAGGCCATCCGACCCCCGTCCTGCCGTGGATCGACGTGGCCACCGGCTCACTCGGGCAGGGCCTGCCGATCTCGGTCGGCATCGCGCTCGCCGGCCGCGAGCTCGACCGGCTGCCGTATCGCGTCTGGTGCCTGTGCGGCGACTCCGAGATGGCCGAGGGATCGATCTGGGAGGCGGTCGAGCACGCCGGAGTGCAGAAGCTCGACAACCTGGTGGCGATCATCGACGTCAACCGGCTCGGCCAGCGCGGGGAGACGATGCACGGCTGGAACCTGTCCTCCTACACCCGGCGCGCCGAGGCCAGCGGCTGGGCCGCGATCGAGGTCGACGGCCACGACATCGAGGCCCTCGACCGCGCCTACAAGGCGGCGGTGGAGACCAAGGGCCGCCCGACGATGATCGTCGCCCGCACGATCAAGGGCTACGGCGCCAGCGAGACCGCCGACGTGGAGGGCAAGCACGGCCAGCCGCTGAAGGATCCCGACAAGGCGATCGAGGAGCTGGGCAACGTCGGCTACATCAAGGTGGACGTGGCCAAGCCCGACAGCGACGGAAAGCCTCACGTGTTCGCGTCCGATCCCTCCGTCGAGCTGCCCACGTTCGCCAAGGACGGAGATCCCGTGCCGACCCGGAAGGCGTTCGGGCTCGGCGTGGCCGCGGTCATGCAGCGCCGTGGCAACGTGACCGCGATCGACGGCGAGGTCGGTAACTCCACCCACCTCGAGGAGGCCAACAAGGTCGCCCCGGAGCGGAGCTTCGAGGCCTACATCGCCGAGCAGCAGATGATCGCCACCGCGATCGGCTTCCAGGTCCGCGGATGGACGCCCTTTGCGGCCACCTTCGCGGCCTTCATGTCCCGCGCCTATGACTTCATCCGGATGGCCGTCATCTCCCAGGCCAAGCTGTGCCTGAACGGCTCCCACGCCGGCGTGTCGATCGGTGAGGACGGCCCCTCGCAGATGGCTCTTGAGGATCTGGCCGAGTTCCGCGCGCTGGGCGGGTCGGTGGTTCTCTACCCCTCGGACCCCAATCAGACGGTCAAGCTGGTCGAGGCGATGGCCGACCACGACGGCATCTCCTACCTGCGCTCGACGCGAGCCGCGCTGCCCACGCTGTACGGGCCCGAGGAGCAGTTCAGGATCGGCGGGGCCAGGGTCGTGCGCGAGTCCGATGAGGACCAGGTCGCGCTGATCGGCGCCGGGATCACGCTGCACGAGGCGCTGAAGGCCGCCGACGCGCTGGCCGAGGACGGCATCGCGGCTCGGGTGATCGACCTGTACTCGGTCAAGCCGGTGGACGCCGGCATCCTGGACGCCGCCGCGCAGGCCACGGGCGGCCGGCTGGTCGTGGTCGAGGACCACTGGCCCGAGGGCGGACTGGGCGACGCCGTCCTGAGCGTGTTCGCCGACGCTGACGAGCGTCCCCGGATCGTCAAGCTGGGTGTCCGCCAACTGCCCGGTTCAGGCAAGCCCGCCGAGCTCCTGGCTGATGCCGGGATCGACGCCGAGCACATCGCACGGGCGGGACGCCGGCTGGCCGAGATGGGTCCCCAGATCGGAGGCCGGGCCGCGGCGGCCAGCGCCTCATGATCCTGATCTGCGGCGCGACCGGGCGCACCGGCGGCGCCGTGCTCCGCCTGCTGCGCGGCGATCAGCGCCCGGTCCGGGCCATGACCCACCGACCGGAGGCGGCCGAGCGGCTGCGGCGCTATGGCGTGGAGGCGGTGGTCGCCGACCTCGCCGATCCGGCATCACTGCGGGCCGCCCTCGCGGGCGTGGACGCGGTCTACGTGGCCAATCCGGCCACGACCGCGCTGGCCGAGCATGAGGGCAACCTGGCCGCCGCCGCCGCCGAGGCCGGGGTCGGGCATCTGGTCAAGCTGTCGGTGATCGGGGCGGCGGATGATGCGCCGATCACCTTCGGGCGGCTGCATGGGGCCGCTGAGGCCGCGGTCAAGGCGGCCGGGGTGCCGTGGACGATGCTCCGTCCCAATGGGTTCATGCAGAACACGCTCGACTGGGCGGCCCAGATCCCCAGCGGAACGATCCGGGGCCCGGTCATGCACGCCCGCTGGGCGATCGTCGACGTGCGCGACATCGCCGCCGTGGCCGCCGCCGTCCTCGAGTCCCCGGCCGAGCATGCCGAGCGCGCATATACGCTGACCGGCCCGGCGGCCCTGTCGCCGCATGAGGAGGTCGAGATCCTGGCCGAGCTGCTCGAGCAGCCGCTCGAGACCGCCGAGGCGCCGATCGAGGCGATCCAGGCCAGCCTGCGCGAGGCCGGCGTGCCGGCCCAGAGCGTGGACTGGCTGGGGGAGCTGTGGCGCCTGTATGAGCAGGGTCTGGCCGAGCCGGTCAGCCCCGATATCGAGCGCGTGATCGGACGCTCGCCCTACACCTTCCGCCAGTTCGCCGAGGACCATCACACGCTCTGGCTGGGCAGCTGAGGGCCGGCGGGGCGGACCAGCTGGGACGCGACTAAGCCGCGGCCGTGGCGCCGGTTACGACCGGCCCGTCGGCGACTTCCGCAGCGGCCGCCCGCGCGGCGTCCAGGGCCAGCCGCTGCTCCGGGGCCAGCCGCCGGCGTAGCCGCCACGGCGCGCCCGAGAAGGCGAGGTTGGCCACGGTCAGGAAGTCCCGCTCCTCACAGCGGAGCGCCAGCAGCAGATGGGCGATCTGATCGCTCGTGGGCAGATCGCTGCCCCGCACCTTCACGCAGTAGCAGAACACGCGCTGACCGCCGTCGGCCACCAGAACCCCTCCGGCCTCGGCCAGCAGCCAGACGCCGAACGCCCCCCGCTCCAGGATCAGCCCGGTCTCGGCGTGGAGCCGCCGCGCCTCGTCGCTGACCAGGTCACCGAGCAGCAGCAGCGCCCGCCGTTCGGCGTCTGGGCCGGCCCCGCCGTGGGCGTGCAGCACGGCCGCGCCCCGGTTGGCGTACAGCTCCGGGATCACCCAGGCGTGGGCGAGCAGGATCAGCCCGACGACGGCGGGGATCAAGCCCAGGAAGAGGAAGAACAGCCCGGTGGCGGCGATCGGCAGCACCTGGGCGAGCAGGGAGCGAGTCCAGCGCCGGCCCGCCTCCTGGAGGGCGACGGCATCGGTGCGCGGGCGCCAGGGGACGTTGGCTCGTTCCGGTAGGCCGGCGGCGCTGGCGTCGAACCCGGCTGCGCCCATGGCCGAACTCAACCGCCGGCGATCGGCCGACGCAGGATCACCATGGGCGCGTCGAAGGGCAGCTCGGTGACCTGCTCGGCCCGGCCGTCGGCCAGCGAAACGAGTCCGAAGTAGCCCTGCTCGAGCTGCTCGCGGAAGGCGATCGCCGCCCGTTCGAACGCTGACTGGTCATCGGCGCTCCACTCGGCGAGCATCGTGTGCCCGCTCTGGTCAAGACGGATCAGTTTCGGCATCGGCGCCTCCTGTCGTGCGGACCGCTGTCCGCAGATGGTAAGCCCTTCCGGATCCTGGCGACGCGGCACGTTCCCGGGCCGGGGGGCAAGACACGCGGCCCGACGACCTGATTTAGTGGCCCGCCGTGGAGTGGAGAGACGCGGTGGCAGCAGCGCGACCGGGTTGGCTGGCGCTGCTGGCCGGTCTGACCGTCGCCGTGCCGTCCACGATCGCCGGCCCGGCCCGCGCGGAGGCGGCGAGCTTCAGCGCCCACGGTAGTGCCGAGCAGGTCTACGTCACCGGCCTCTCCGCCGGGGAGCGGATGGTCCTCGCCAACGCCCGGGGGCGTCGGGTGGCCTCGGCGCGCGCGGACTCGATGGGCGGACTCCTCTTCCGCAACGTCAGGCCGGGTTCCGGCTACCGGGTGCGGCCGTCAGCGGGCGGCGCGGCGTCGGGGAGGCTGACCGTGTTCTCCAACCGGCCGGCGCCGCCGACCACGAGCGTCTACAGCCAGTCGGTCCCCGACCACGGCTACTCGTATCTGACCACCCGCGACGGGATCAAGCTGGCCATCGACGTCCACCCACCCTCTAGGCCCGCGGGTGAGCCCGGCGCGCCCGCCAGCGTATCCCCACCCGGCACCCCGTCACTGCCGCAGGTCGGACCGGTGGGCAACCCGCCCTCCACGCCGGCCGGCGGACCCCCGTGGCCGACGCTGATCGAGTACTCGGGCTACGGCTATGCCGACCCCAGCGGTCCCCAGCACGGGATCGCGGTCCTCGCCAACCTGATGGGTTTCGCGGTGGTCGACGTGAACATGCGCGGAACGGGCTGCTCGGGCGGCGCCTACGACTTCTTCGAGCCCCTGCAGAACCTCGACGGCTACGACGTGATCGAGACGATCGCTCACCAGCCGTGGGTGCTGGGCAACAAGGTGGGGATGATGGGCATCTCCTACGGCGCCATCAGCCAGCTGTTCACCGCTCAGCTCGACCCGCCGGACCTGGCGGCGATCTCCCCGCTGTCGGTGATCGACGCGACGGCGTCCACGCTCTACCCGGGCGGGATCCTCAACACCGGCTTCGCCGTAGCCTGGGCCAAGGAGCGCATGCACGACGCGCTGCCGGCCTCCAAGACCGGCGGTCAGGCCTACGCCTACCAGCGCATCCAGCAGGGTGACCAGACCTGCGCCGCCAACCAGGTCCTCCACGGTGAGGCGGTCAACCTGCTGGCCAAGCTCCGCGCGAACCGCCACTACCGCCCAGCGGTGGCCGACCCGCTGTCGCCGATCACCTTCGTGCACACGATCAGGGCCCCGGTGTTCATGGCCTGCCAATGGACCGACGAGCAGACCGGCGGCCACTGCCCGGACCTGGCCGAGCACTTCACCCGCACGAGCCACAAGTGGTTCACGTTCACCAACGGCACGCACGTCGACTCGCTCGATCCGCAGACGTTCAACCGCTGGTACGACTTCCTCGAGCTCTACGTGGCCCATCAGGCGCCGATCGTCGACTCCGCCTTCATCCATGCGGCCGCGCCGGTCGTCTACCAGCAGGCCATGGGGGTGAACGGGGTCACCCTGCCCCCCGACCCGATCCAGCAGCAGCCGACCTACTCCGCCGCGCTGGCCGCCTACGAGCAGCTGCCCTCACTCCGCGTGCTCTTTGACAACGGGGCCGGCCAGCAGCCCGGCCAGCCCTACCCGGGCTTCGAGCAGTCCTTCTCACGCTTCCCGATCCCCGGGACCACGGCGCGCTCCTGGTACCTATCGCCTCGGGGTGCCCTGGCCGCGGCCGCTCCCCGCCGGGCGGGCGCCAACGCCTTCACCTGGGACGCCCACGCCCTGCCGCCCACCGACTTCACCGGTCCCCAGGACGGCTCAGGCGGCGGCATCTGGACGGCGACGCCTCCGTACAACTGGGCGCAGTGGCCGACGGGCAGCGCTGTCTCCTACCTGTCCGCCCCGCTAAAGGGCACGACGACGGTGATCGGCGCGGGCCAGATCCGGGTGTGGGTGCGCTCCTCAGCCCGCAACGTCGACCTCCAGGCGACGATCACCGAGGTGCGCCCGGACGGCAAGGAGACGTTCGTGCAGAACGGCTGGCTGCGGGGCAACGAGCGCAAGCTCGATCCGCGCCAGAGCACGCTGCTCGAGCCCGTGCTCAGCCTGCGCGCCCGGGATGTCTCCGCGCTGCCGCGCACCCGCTTCGTGCCGGTCGCGATTCCTCTCTACTACGAGGGCCACGTCTACCGGGCCGGTTCGCGCATCCGCGTCACCATCAGCGCCCCGAACGGCACCCAGCCGATCTGGGCCTTCGCCGAGACGAGCCCCCGGGGCCGAGCCCAGGTGGCCGTGGCCTTCGGCCGGCGCATGCCCTCACGACTGATCCTGCCCGTGGTGCCGGGGGTTCACGTGACCACCGGCCTACCGCCCTGCCCGGGGCTGCGCGGCGAGCCCTGCCGGCCCTACGTGCGCTTCATCAACCGCTCCGCCAAGCCCTGATCGGCCGCCGGCGTCCGGCGCCGGCTACTGGCTGGGAGGGCGGATGGGGGCCCGCGGCGGCGTTCATCGGGCCGGCAGCGTCACTGCGCGCAGCGCGAGCGTGATCACGCGGAGGGCGAGTGTCGCAGCGACGGCGAGCGTAAGCGCCACGGCCGGGATTCGGAGTGGCGTCAGGCCCGGGAGGTGGGAGAGGGCGAGCCCGGCGAGGGCCGTGCCGGCCACCGTGGTGAGGGCGCGGTCGCGGGCGACCCGGGGCGCCGGCATCGCGATCGTGAAGCGACGGATGCGGGCGAGGACGGCCAGGAGGTGAAGGAGCGCGCCGGCGACGGTCAGCCCGATCCAGCCGGCGAGCAGAAGCACCGCGAGCGGCGCGCTCCACGCGCCCGTGAACGGACCGCTCACGCCAGTCTGGAGCGTCGCGGCGAGCGCCAGGGCGAGCCCGGCGACCAGGAAGGCCTGGGCCAGCGCCAGCAGCCGAGCGGGCAGGGTGAGCGGGCGCGGCGCACAGCCCAGCGCGGCGATCAGGTTCACGCACAGCAGCGCGGCGGCGCAGAGCAGATCGGTCCACCCGGCGGCCAGGACGCTCCGGTTGGCGAAGGCGGCCCCGGTCGCCAGCTCGACGATGCCGACCACCCAGAGGGCGAACGTCGGTCGCTGGAGCCGGGGATAGCGCAACCGCGTCTGGGTGAGGGAGGGGAAGAACGTGTGCAGCGTGCCGATGATCGCGGTGCCGAGCCAGCCGGCGAGGTTGAGGGCGAGGTGCGCGCCCAGCAGGCTGCCGTGCGACCAGGGAGTCCCGCGGGCCATCAGCACGCCGATCAAGCCTCCGAGGCCGAGACAGGCAGCGGACGCCTGATACCAACGAAGGGCCCATGGGGCACGCTGGAGCGAGCGGCGCTCCATGCCGCGCAGCGCCAGCGCGAACAGCACCAGGCCGGCTGCGGTCAGCGCGCCGCCGGCTCCGACCAGGGCAGCGGTCCCAGTGGGGACTCCGACCGCGACCAGGACCGTGCCCGCGTTCCAGCTGGCCAGCTGCGCGGCGACGAGCCGGCGCGGCGGCGGATCGGTGGCCAGGAAGGCGCACACGAAGAACTGCCCGGCGCCGAGCACCAGCTGGGAGATGCCCCCCAGGAACAGCAGGTGCAGCGAGAGCCAGTGCAGCGAGTCGCGGCCGCTGAACGCGAACGCGAGCCCGGCGATGGCCGCCGCGGCGATCGACAGCAGGCCGGCGAGGAAGAACGCGCTCAGCAGCTCGCTCGGGCGCGGCGAGCCGGGGTCGATCGCTCGCCGTCGGCACTGCCGGGGTGAAGGCGCGGTGGGTGAGGGGCCCCCGGGTCGGGCGCTCATCTCGCGGTGGGGGCGTCAAACCCGCGAAGCTCGATCAGGCAGCCCGCTTGGTCAGGGTCGTGCGGCACGAACCCCGAGAGGTCGGCCTCGGGCGCCAATACGTCCAGCAGCCCGCGGGTGATGCCCTTGTGGAGAGCGCAGATAGCCGGTTGGTTCTCGCGCACCGCGTCGCGGTAGGGACAGTTGCCAAGGCAGAACGTGACGCCGTCGTCATGATCGCGGTGGGCGGTGGGCTGAAAGCCGAGCGCGGTCAGCGCCGCCTCGAACCCGGCAGCGCCAGCGACCGTGCTGTGGGGGGCGAGCTCGCGCCCGATCTCGCGGCCGGCCGCCTCCAGCCCGCGCGGCCCGCGCTGACGCGATCGCAGCGCCCGGGCCAGCCAGCGGCCGAGATCCCGGTAGGCCTGCGGAGGGCTTCCGCCGGGCCGTGCGTCGGAGGCGATCGTCCAGGCGTCCGGTGGCCGTCCGCGCTGGTGGCGGACCCGGGCTCGCTCCACCAGCCCCGCCTGCTCCATCCGCTCGAGGTGAATCCGCACGCCGTTGGGATGCAGGTCGAGGCGCTCGGCCAGCTCGGCCGTTCCGGCCGGCCGCCTGAGGTCCGCCAGGACGGCGAACAGGCGCGACCTCGTGGGTTGCGCCAACACGTCGTCCGGAGAGATCGCGAACGGAGGGTCCATGGCCGGAACATTTTACCCACTCCAATTTGTAAAATCCAGGGCGCCGCAGCCCGGCTGCTGGTCACGCCACTGCAGACTTCGGGGCTGCCCTCTACTGCCCGCCGCGCAGGAGCCCCGGAGCACGCCGGAGCATGGCCGCGAACACGGCGAACCAGAACGCGAGCGCTACCCACACCCACACACGGGCGAAGTCCGTGATCCCGCGCGTCCCGGTGAGAGCCCCGACGACGAAGCTGCAGGCGGCGTACATCCCGACCGGGAAGACGGTCGACCAGCGGCGTACGTTGTAGTGAAGCCGGGGGTGGAGCGCCTCGGCAGCCAGCAGCGCCGGTAGCCAGGCCATCGTCAGGCCCCACAGCACAAGCGCGATGGTCTTCAGTGCTCCCAGCGCGCCGGACAGAGCGCCGGTGTGCTGCGCGGCCAGCGCGATCCGTCCGCCGGCCACGGTGGAGATCGCCAGCGCACCGCCGGTGACCCAGTGATCTCCGCTTCCCACGCGCAGCTGACGGAACTGAAAGCGGCTGAGCACGAACCCGTAGAAGACGAGTCCGAGGCAGAACGGCACCAGGGAGGCGTACAGCAGCCAGCGGGCCCGCTCGCCGAACGCGAGCGTCCCCCCCAACAGCGCCAGGGATTCGGTGGCGACGGTGAGGATGAACGATGCGCCGACCGTCGGGACCTGCCAGCGGTCAAGCACCCGGGGCACCAGGCCGAGCCAGATCGCCAGCGCGATGACCAGCGCGACCGCCCCGGCCCAGTGCCAGCCGAGCAGGGTCAGGCGGGTGCCCAGCACGCTGGTGCCGGCGATCGAGGTGAGCGCCGCGGGATGGCTGCTGTCGGCCCTGAACCGCTCCGCGTCGGCGAGCGCGCGGGCGGGCAAGAGGGCCGCCAGCGCGACCCAGATCACGGCGTCCAGCACGAGCAGAACCGCCGACAGGGTCTTCTGGTGGTCGAGCAGCAGCGCGATCGAGACGATTCCGGTGCCCATCACGACCGCGCCCGAGGCGGGGGGGATCGCGTCCAGAACGTGGTCCCGGATCGCCGCCGCCCGGTCGGCCCGGCCCTGCATCAGCGCACAGTCTGGAAGCGGCGGCGGTAGAGGATGTAGGGACGGCCGATGTACTGCAGGGGGATGCTCCACGCGTGCACGAGCCGACTGAACGGGTAGGAGCCCCAGAACAGCCAGGCGATGATCGCGTGCAGCTGGTAGACCAGCGGGGCGCGGCCGGCGGCGGCGATATTGGGCTGCAGGTAGAACAGCGAGCGCCACCAGACGCCGATCGAGACGCGGTAGTTGTAGGGGGCGTGGGTGAGGAGGTTGTGGGCAAAGGTCATCCAGCAGCCCAGTCCGATCAGCACGGTGAGCAGCAGGTAGGTGAGAAAGTCGACTCGCGTGGTGTTGCGCCGTACGCGGTCGCTCCTCGCCCGCCGGTAGACGAGCCCCAGGAACCCGACCAGGGTGACGGCGCCGGCGATCCCACCGGCGATCGCGGCGATCCAGCGGTAGGTGTGCTCGGTTATTCCGATGGCGTTGGTCAGCGACGCCGGAATGACCAGGCCGATCAGATGGCCGCCGACGGCGGCCAGCGCGCCGTAGTGGAACATCGGGCTGGCCCAGCCCAGGATCCGGCGGTCGAGCAGCTGCGTCGAGCGGCTGGTCCAGTCGAACTGGTCACGGCGGTAGCGCCACCAGTGACCGACCACGAACACGGCGATCGCAACGTAGGGGATGATGATCCAGAGCAGGATCTTGCCGGCGCTCATCGTCGCGCCTCCGAGCTGGGCATCACCTCGGGGGGCGCGAACGGTTCCAGGCCGACGAGCTCCTGCGGGGGGCCGGTGGCGGCGAGCTTGACCGCCCGCGCGCGATCGGCGGCCGAGATTTCGCCGACGGTCAGGCAGACGGCATCGAGCACGTCGGCGTAAGGCGTCTGGCGCTCGCGCAGGCTGGCGCGGACGAGCTCCAGGGCAGCGCGGTGCTCGCGCAGCACGATCGATCCCCGACCGGACGGCGCGACGGCGGCGGCGAACTCGAGCATCACCGGCAGGTAGTCGGGCAGCTCGGTGCCTTCGAGCGGCAGCCCGGCGGCCCGGTACAGGCGCTTCAGGCGCAGGAGCGTCGACCCGCGCTCGCGCCGGTCTCCCTCGCCGTAGAAGCTCAGGTACAGCCCGCAGCGCTTGTCGAGATCAAACGTCTGCACGTAATGCTGCTGGAGCGCAAGCGGCTGCTCGCTGCCCCACCAGGCGCAGAAGCGCTCGAGGGCCTTCCGCGCGGGAGTTGCGGGAAGCTCCCGCACCGCGGCGCTCAGCTCGGCGCGCGCGTCGAGCAGTTCCTGGTCTGGATACTGCAGCAGCAGCGAGCAGAGCTTGTGGGTCGTGGTGGCAGCCCGGTTTCGGTCGCCGAACACCATCACCGGCCCGCCTCGTCGCGCCGGCGCTGCTCGCCGAGCATCTGGATGATGTCCAGCTCGGTCGGTTGCTCGGTGAGCATGAACCCCTCACTGGCGGCCTCTGACTCCGGCACGACCATGCCGCAGTTGCCCGGGCCGCCCTCGAAATCGAGACCGCAGGTGCCCTGTTGCGCCATGAGCATCTGGCCGAGCTCGGCGTGGGCCTGGGGGATCACGTATCGGTCCTCATACTTGGCGATGGCCAGGAGCCGGTACATGTCCTCGACATCATCGATCGACATCCCGGCAGCGGTGGCGATCCCCTCGTCATGCTCGCCGAGGATCTCCCGCTTTCGCATGTGGCCGCGCATCGCCGCCAGGCGCCTGAGCACATCGCGGATCACGTCGCTGTCCCCGGCCGTCAGCAGGTTGGCCAGGTAGTCGACCGGGATCCGCAATCTCTCGATGGCTGGAAAGACGTGGTCGGGGTCGGCCTCGTAACCGTCGGTCTCGAGGCTGTTGACGATCGGCGAGAGCGGCGGCACGTACCAGACCATCGGCAGCGTGCGGTACTCGGGATGCAGGGGCAGTGCGACCCGGTAGCGGTGGGCCAGAGCGTAGACCGGGGAGCGGCGAGCGGCCGCAATCCAGTCGTCGGGGATCCCATCGCGGGCGGCCTGCTCGCGCACGGCCGGATCCTCGGGGTCCAGGAACACGTCGCGCTGAGCGTCCAGCAGGTCGCGCTCGTCGGGTACCGAGGCCGCCGCCTCGACGCGGTCTGAGTCGTAGAGGACCAGACCGATGTAGCGGATCCGTCCGACGCAGGTCTCCGAGCAGATCGTCGGCAGCCCCGCCTCGATCCGCGGGTAGCAGAGCGTGCACTTCTCCGCCTTGCCGGTCTGGTGGTTGAAGTACACCTTCTTGTACGGGCAGCCCGATACACAGAAGCGCCAGCCGCGGCACTTGGCCTGGTCGACGAGGACGATGCCGTCCTCCTCGCGCTTGTACATCGCCCCCGACGGGCACGAGGCCACGCACGAGGGGTTCAGGCAGTGCTCGCAGATCCGCGGCAGGTAGAACATGAACGCCTGCTCGTAGCTGGCGGTGATCTGCTCCTCGATCCCCCGCGTGAGCGGGTCCTCATGGATCCGTTCGGCCGTGCCGGCGAGGTTGTCATCCCAGTTGGGTCCCCACTGGATCTCCGCAAGCGCCTTGCCGGTCAGCTGCGAGCGGGCCCGGGCCACGGGGTCGTGCTCGGACAGAGGCGCCGTGATCAGCTTCTCGTAGTCGTAGGTCCAGGGCTCGTAGTAGTCGTCGATCTGCGGCAGGTCGGGATTGGCGAAGATCGAGAGGAGCTTTTTGACCCGGCCGCCGGCCTTGAGCTTCAACCGGCCCTTCTTGTCAAGCGCCCAGCCGCCGCGCCAGCGCTCCTGGTCCTCCCACCGCCTGGGGTAGCCGAGCCCGGGCTTGGTCTCGACGTCGTTGAACCACATGTATTCGGCGCCCGGCCGGTTGGTCCATACCTGCTTGCAGGTGACGGAGCAGGTGTGGCAACCGATGCACTTGTCGAGGTTCATCACCATTCCCACCTGCGCCCGGATGCTCATTCGAACGTCACCGCCGCCTCGCGCTTTCGCAGCACCGTCACCTCGTCGCGCTGCGAGCCGGTCGGCCCGTAGTAGTTGAAGCCGAACGACAGCTGGGCGTAGCCGCCGATGAAGTGCGTGGGCTTCATCACGATCCGCGTCAGCGAGTTGTCGGTCCCGCCGCGCTTGCCCTGCAGCTCGGTCAGCGGCACGTTGAGGTGGCGGTCCTTGGCGTGATACATCAGGCAGGTCCCCTCGGGCACCCGGTGCGAGACCGCCGCCCGGCAGGCGATCACCCCGTTGCGGTTGTACGCCTCGACCCAATCGTTGTCCTTGACCCCGAGCGCCTCGGCGTCTTCGCGGCTGATCCACAGCATGCCCCCGCCCCGGAACAGGGTCAGCATGTGCAGGTTGTCCTGGTACTCGGAGTGGATCGACCACTTTGAGTGCGGCGTCAGGTAGCGGAGCGTCAGCTCGGGCCGTCCCGACCCGTCGGCCGCGCCCTGGTCGCCGAAGATCGCGCGGTGGTGCAGCGGCGGGCGGAACACCGGCAGTCCCTCCCCGAGCTCGAGCATCCAGGCGTGATCGAGGTAGAAGTGCTGACGACCCGACAACGTGTGCCACGGCTTCTCGCGCTCGACGTTGGTGGTGAAGGGCGCGTAGCGTCGTCCGTGCGCCTCGATCCCTGACCATTCCGGCGAGGTGATCACCGTGCGCGGCTGCACCTGGGCATCCCGGAAGGTGATCCGGTCAGCCGCCCGCGTACCGGCGAGATCGGCCAGCGGCACCCCCGTCGTGCGCTCGAGCGAACGGAAGCCCTCCACCGCGAGCCGTCCGTTCGTCGTGCCCGAAAGCGTCAGGATCGCCTCGCACGCCTGCTCGACCCGTTCCAGCGACGGGCGCCCGTCGGCCACTCCCCCACGGACCGTGCCGTTCGCGGCGCGCAGCTCGGCGACCTCCTCGTCGGCCACCCAGCTGACGCCCTTGACCGCGGTACCGAGCCGCTCCACCAGCGGCCCGAGCGCCCGCCAGCGCTCGCCGACGTGGGGGTAGTCGCGCGTCACCACGATCAGCTTCGGCATCGTCTGCCCCGGCACCGGCTCGCACTCGCCGGCGCGCCAATCGCGCACTTCCCCCAGGGGCTGGGCGATCTCATCCGGGGTGTCGTGCAACAGCGGCGCGGCGACCAGGTCGCGCCGCTCGCCTAGGTGACGCTCGGCCAGCTCCGAGAACCGCTGCGCGATCCGCCCGAATGCCTCCCAGTCGGTCTTGGACTCCCACGGCGGCGGCACCGCCTGGTTGAACGTGTGCACGAACGGGTGCAGATCCGTCGAGGAGAGATCGTATTTCTCATACCAGGTGGCGGCCGGCAGCACGACGTCGGAGAACAGCGCGTTGGACGTCATCCGGAAATCGATCGTGGTCAACAGGTCGAGCTTGCCCTCCGGCGCCTGATCGCGCCACACCACGTCCCGGGGACGCATCTCCGGCGGGGCCTCCTCGGCCCGTACCGCATTCTCCCTCGTTCCCAGCAGGTGCTTGAGGAAGTACTCGTGGCCCTTGCCCGACGAGCCCAGCAGGTTCGAGCGCCACACGGTCATCACCTTCGGATGATTGCCGGGCGCGTCAGGATCCTCGCAGGCGAAGCGCAGCCGCCCGGCCCGCAGCTCCGACACCACGTGCTCGGCCGGATCGACGCCCGCCCGCTCGGCCTCGTCGACCAGCTCGAGCGTCGAGCGATCAAAGCTGGGGTAGGACGGCAGCCACCCCAGTCGCGCCCCGAGTGCATTGACGTCGGCGATGTGGCGCCCCTCGAGCAGGCCCCGGCCGAGCGGGGAGGCCAGGTCCGAGGGCTGGTAGCGCTCGTAGCGCCACTGGTCGGTCGCCAGGTAGAAGAACGGCGTGCCCGACTGTTGGCGCGGCGGGCGCACCCAGTCGAGCGCGAACGCGATCGTCTGCCAGCCTGCCAGCGGCCTGACCTTCTCCTGGCCCACGTAGTGCGCCCAGCCACCCCCGTTTACGCCCTCGCAGCCGCACAGCATGACCAGCGCCAGGAATGTCCGGTAGACCTGGTCGGAATGGAACCAGTGGTTGGTTCCCGCGCCCATCGCGATCATCGACCGCCCCCGGGTGATCTCGGCGTTGCGAGCGAACTCCCGCGCCACCCGCGCCGCCAGATGGCGGTCTACCCCCGTGATCTGCTCCTGCCACGCCGGCGTACACGGCGCCGCGTCGTCATAGTCGGCCGGCCACTCGCCAGGCAGCCCCGCGCGAGCGACCCCGTAGTGGGCGAGCGTCAGATCCAGAACCGTGGTCACGAGCTGAGCACCGATTCGCGTGGCCGGCACGCCGCGGCGCACGGTCGAGCCGCCCTCGCCGCCGCCGACATCGAACCGCGGCAGGTCGACCGCAACCCGTTCGCTCGCCCGCCCGTACAGCGTCAGCTCCGGCTCGAGCCCGTCCAGACGCAGGTTCCAGCGGCCTGCCTGTCCGTACCGATGGCCAACCGAGCCGCCGGGAACCACCGGCCCGCCGCTGCCGGCGTCGATCACCACCGGCTTCCAATCGGCGTGCTCGGTCTCGCCGCCGGCATCCTCGAGGTCCGAGGCGCGCAGCAGCCGGTCCGCGACGTACGCACCGTCCTCGCGCTCGCGCAGGGTGACCAGCAGCGGCAGGTCGGTGAAGCGCCGCGCGTAGTCCTGGAAATACGGCACCTGGCGGTCGACGTAGAACTCCTTGAGGATCACATGGCCCATCGCCATCGCCAGTGCCCCGTCCGACCCCGGCTCGGCGGCCAGCCAGTGGTCGGCGAACTTCGTGTGCTCCGCATAGTCGGGCGACACCACCACGACCTTCTGGCCCCGGTACCGGGCCTCGGTCATAAAGTGCGCGTCCGGGGTGCGCGTGGTCGGCAGGTTCGTCCCCCAGATCAGCAGGTAGCCGGCGTTGAACCAGTCCCCGGATTCCGGGACGTCGGTCTGATCCCCGAAGGCCTGCGGCGAGGCCGGCGGCAGGTCCGCATACCAGTCGTAGAACGACAGGATCACCCCGCCGATCAGCGACAGGAACCGGGTGCCGGACGCGTACGAGGCCATCGACATCGCCGGGATCGGCGTGAAGCCGACGCACCGATCGGGGCCGTGGCGTTTGATCGTGTGCACGTGCGCCGCGGCGATCAGCTCCACTACCTCGTCCCATGAGGCGCGTACGAACCCACCCTTGCCTCGCTGGCGGCGGTACAGCCGCACCTTCTCCGGATCGTCGACGATCTCCGCCCAGGCGTCGACCGGATCACCCAGCCGTGCCCGCGCCTCGCGAAACATCGCCAGCAGGCTGCCGCGCACGTACGGGTACTTCAGCCGCAGCGGCGAGTATTGATACCAGGAGAACGACGCCCCCCGGGGGCAGCCGCGCGGCTCGTACTCCGGCATCTCCGCGCCGGTCGAGGGGTAATCGACCGCTTGGGATTCCCAGGTGACCAGTCCGTCCTTGACGTACACGTTCCACGAGCACGATCCGGTGCAGTTCACGCCGTGGGTCGAGCGCACCACCTTGTCGTGCGCCCAGCGACCTCGGTAGGAGCGCTCCCATTCGCGGTCCTTGGCCACCAGCTGGCTCCACCCCTCCGCGTTCACCGGCCCGCGGCGCAGGTACCGGTGCGCCTCCAGCAACGGACTCCGTGGGCCCTGGGCCGAGCTCCCGGATCGCTTTGGTGACGTTCGCCTGCTGACGGCCACCGATCTACACGCTCCCAAGACCGTGCATCAGCGACAGCTTTTCACAGATCGCCTCCTAAAAATAGGCTCGCAGCTTCAACCCCTTGATGGGTCAGGCCTGCTCGAGACCCTCGACCTCGATCAGGCACCCCGCACGATCCGGATCTTCGGGGACGAAGCTCGTCAGGCGGGCTGTCGGCTCGAGCCGGTCCAGCAAACCGCGCGTCAGCCCGCGGTGCAGCGCGCAGACGACGGGCTGGCTCTCGCGAGCGGCCTCCCGATAGGGACAGTTGCCGAGTCGAAAGGCGACCCCGCCGTTCGCGGGCTCGCGCCGGGGAGCGAAACCCAGGGCGGTCAGAGTCCGGCCCATCCTCTCCTCAGCTGGGCCTGGCCCTCGCGGGGAAGGGAGTTCCCGCCCGAGCTCCCGTCCGGCGCGCTCCACCTCCCGCAGCCGTCCCGGGCGCCCGGGAATGCTGTGGGCCAGCCAGCGCGCCAGCTGCCGGTATGCGCCGGGGGGCTGAGCGCCCGGGAGCGCGTCGGGCGCGATCGACCAGTTGTCGCGCGGGCGGCCGACCGACTGGGGGACTCGCTGGCGAGCGATCAGGCCGGCGCCGTGCAGACGCTGGAGGTGGACGCGCACACCGCTGGGATGAAGTCCCAGCTCCGCGGCGAGCTCGTTCGTCCCCGCGGGGTGGCCGAGGTGTGCCAGGTGGGCGAACAGCCGCGCGCGCGTCGGCTGGGCCAGCACGTCACCGGGAGCGTCAGACACAACAAGCCACAACGAGAGTTTCTCACAGAGCCCATCTCTGGACCCACGGCTATGGTATTTTACTAGCCGGAATCGTAAAACTCCTCAGAGGAGCTCGCCCTGTGACCTATGTGATCGCTGAACCGTGCATTGGGACCAAGGACAACTCGTGCGTGGAGGTCTGTCCGGTCGATTGCATCCACCCCACGCCCGACGAGCCGGGATACGAGCAGGCCGAGATGCTCTACATCGACCCTGAGGAGTGCATCGACTGCGATGCGTGCGTGGAGGCGTGCCCCGTCGATGCGATCTTCTCCGAGGACCAGGTGCCCGAGGAATGGCAGCGCTACATCGAGCTGAACGCGGCCCACTACCGCAACCAGGCCGCCTGAACGCCGGACCGCGAGCCCGCGGCAGGTGCAGGCCGCGGCGAGGGTCAGGATGGTGGATCGATGAGGCGCTCGACGGTCAGGCTGGTGCCGGCGCCAGCCCCGCCCGCAGCTTGCGGCGGGCGTCGTGGAGTGTCTTGTAGAGCGCGTTGGGGGTGGAGTCCAGCCGAGTCGCGAGGGCCTTGGCCGGGGTTTCCTCGATCGTCAGGGACAGCAGGACCTCCCGCTGGTGGGGGGTCAGGTCGGTGGCGATCAGCCGTCCCACCGAGCGGGCCAGCTCCCGTGCCTCGACGAGTTGCTCGGGATCGCCGCCGGCGACCCGGCCGGCCGGCCACCGCACTGAGTCCGTGGGGGTCTCGCGCGTGTGCCCGAGCCGACGGCGGATCTCGCCCGGCACTTCGACGGCGGCGAACCGTCGGGCCCAGGTGGTGAACAGAGCGTCGCCTCGGAACTGGGCGAGCTTGGGCAGGATTGCCACGAGCGCGTCGTCGGCGGCCTGGGTGGCGAGGTCGTCGAGGTCACGTCCGGAGGGGTGGACAAGCCCGGCGGTGCGGCGACGGACCTCGTGGCGAGCCTCCTTGAGCAGGAGCGCGTGCAGCCGGCCGAGAGCGGCCTCCCGTTGCGGACCCTGTCGTCGCAGCTGGGCCAGCCATGCACGCGAGGCGGGATCGAGCGTCCGCACCGTGCCCGCCGCGAGCGTGGTCATCACAACCCGGCCAGGCGGCGGCGAAGGCGGGTGAGGCGCCTGTCTCCTGTCCGTCCGGGCGCGTGGTCGGGGATACTCGGGACTGTGCCGGGCATTGGCTCAGGCAGGGTCACACTCGGGTCCAGTTGGCGTGCCGCCTGAGCGGCGAGCAGGTGCCAGCTGTGAACCGTGTCGGGCGCCGGCTGACCCCACGTGCGGCCCTCCAGCATCCACCGCCGCTCGCCGGCACCACGCTCGAGAAACAATCCGGAGAAGTGGTCGAGCCGCGCAACCCCGGGGCTATTGGGGTCCGGGCGCATCTTTGGATACATGTGCGTCGAGAGATCCAGCCCGCGCGCGAGCACGGCCAGGTCCGCATCGCTCATCGCGCTCCTGAACGGGACCTGGAACATCGCCACTCCGCCGCGGCCGTGAGGATGGGGGTGGGGGAGCGGCTGCGGGTCCGCGCGCGCTTCGAGGGTGGGGCGGGGGCCCGGCGCTGGGGCGGGGCTCGCTCCGGGGGTGGCGAGGGCGCGCGGCGTGGGCGCGAGGCGGTCACGGGAGCGTCTCGGTGCTGATGGGGTGATCACGCTCATTGCCGGCCATCCTTTTTTCACATTCTGACTGTGAATAATCTACCACCGCTGGACAGGGAAGACAAGACCTTGCCGTGAACAATGCCGCTTATCGAGCCCGCCCGCCCGATGGACCGGCCGGCCGGCCGCTAACGGCGGCATGGCGTAAGAAACCGGACCGACTCGAGCGCTGAAGGGTTAGAGAATCCTTTGGTCGAGCCGGGTTCCCCGCACGCCCTGACTGGAAAGGCAGCTGCTGGTCTGATGCGAGATCTTCACTCTTCGAGCCGGCGCGAGAGCAGCGGGCCGTGACCTGCCCGGATGCCTGACGATGGGGCTCGACGTACGAACCAAGCGCGTCTACGAGCCGGCCGATTCCGCCGACGGGTACCGCGTGCTGATCGACCACGTGTGGCCCCGCGGCGTCTCCCGGGAGCGGGCCCAGCTGGACGAGTGGGCGCGAGAGCTGGCCCCGAGTGACGAGCTGCGCAAATGGTTTGATCACGTTCCCGAGCGCTTCGAGACGTTCCGCGCTCGCTACCGGCGCGAGCTCTCCTGCCATGGCGAGCGGCTCGATGGGCTGCGCGACCGCGCGAAGCAGGCCCGGGTCACGATCGTGTACGCGGCGCGTGATGAGGAGCACAACAACGCCGTCGTGCTTGCCGAGCTGGTGCGTGATGGCTGAGGAATGGGCCGACCTCCCTGCGGCGATCCCGGCGCCGATGAGCTTCGAGGAGCCCTATGAGGTGCTCACCCTCGAGCGCCGCACGGCGACCATCGCTGAACTGTGGCTGCGGCCGCGTGGCGGCGTGCTCGAGTACCTGCCCGGAGAGTATGTGCTCCTCGAGGATCGCGACCGCAGGGTTCCGCCGCGGTCGTTCTCGATCGCCAACGCTCCGCGTCCGGACGGACTGATCTCGCTGCTGATCACCCGCGTCCCCGACGGGGAGACCAGCACCTGGCTTCACAAGCGATTGCACGCCGGCGAGGAGGTCAGCCTGTCCGGACCCTACGGGACATTCGTCGATGACCCCGCGTCGACCGGGCCTGCTCTGTTCGTGGCCGCCGGCTCCGGGCTGGCGCCGATCCGGGCGCTGCTCGAGGCCGCCGTCGCCACCCACACACGCTCCGCGCTGACCCTGATCTTCTCCGCGCGCTCCGAGGCGGACGTGATCGACCGCGACCGCTTCGCGGCGTGGGAGGCGCAGCACGCGTCGTTTCGCTTCATCCGGACCTTGACCCGCGGCGCGGGCCCGCCGCCCCGCGGGCGAGCCCCCGCACTGCTGCCGCAGCTGTACGCAGACCTCTCAGACCACGATCTGTTCATCGCGGGCGCCCCCGGCTTCGTGCTGGCCTGTGCGACCGCTGCCGACGCGCTCGGCGCGCGGCGCGAGCGCGTGCATACCGAGGTGTTCTTCGTCGAGCCGCAGCCGTGGACAGGCAACACCTCGCGGGAGGCGGCAAGCCGGTGAGCACGAAGCCCACTGCCACCGCCCCGCCGGTCTACACCAAAACCGGAGACGACGGAACGACCGGCCTGCTGTTCGGCGGCCGCGTCTCGAAGGCTGACGCGGTCATCGAGATCTGCGGGACGCTGGACGAGGCGGTCGCCGCGCTGGGCCTCGGCCGCGCGATCCTTGAGGACCCCAGCCTTCAGGAGATCGTGCTCAACCTCCAGCGCGGCCTGTTCGCGACGGCCGCCGAGATCGCCGCCAACCCCCGCTCGCACCACCGGCTGGTTCCGGGCATCTCATCGGTGACGCCCGAGATGACGGCCGCGCTCGAGCAGTCGATCGACGCGCTCGTGGCCGAGCATCCGCTTCGCCCGGCCTTCGTCGTGCCGGGCGCCAACCCAGCGTCGGCCGCGCTGGATCTGGCCCGGACGTTCCTGCGTCGGGCCGAGCGACGCCTGATCGCTGCACGCGAACGCGGGATGGCGGTGAGCGCTCCACTGCTCGCGTATGTGAACCGAGCGTCGGACCTTGCCTACGTCCTTGCCCGCCGTGCGAGTGGCGGGGGTGAGCTGCTCAGCCATGAGTGAGGGGTGTCCCCCGGCCTGGGCGTGCGGTTGTCCCATTCCGCCTGTAAAAAGGGCGTAACCAGTGGTAGCCTACTTTTCATAGTCTCAGTGTGAAAAGCGAGGACAGCCATGAGCGAGCCACAGCGCAGTTCCCAGGACCCAGTCGCCCTGGATGACAGCGGCGGAGGCCTCGCGATGTTCGTCATCTTCACCACCGCCGTGCTGCTGGTCACCGGTACCGTCGTGCTGGTCGCGCTCGTCGGAGGCTGGTGGATCGTCGGTGCCGCGGTTGCCATCCATGTGCTCATGACTGCCCTGGTGATAGCGACGATCGTCACGGTCATGAACGGCCGCACGGGCGTCACGGAACTCGGGCGAGCACCGGCGAGCCAGCCAGGGCGGCCGTGAAGCGCCACGAGGCGCTCGCTGCGCTCTCGCGCGACCATCACCACGCCCTGGTGGTGGCCCAGCGCCTGAGGCGAGCCAGCGAGACCACCGCCACCGAGGACCGCGACGCCTTCCTCGCCTATTGGCACGCCGACGGGCAGCGCCACTTTCGTGAGGAGGAGGACATCCTGCTGCCTGCCTACGCACGGTTCGGCGACTCCGAAGAGCCGGTTCTCGCCCGGGTCCTGGTCGATCACGTCCGCATCCGGGGGCTGGCCGATGAGGTGGCGAGTGACAGCCCCGGCCTGGAAGCGCTCCACGCGCTCGGGGAGCAGCTGAGCGCTCACGTGCGCCGTGAGGAGCGCGAGCTGTTCCCGCTGATCGAGGCGGCCCTCCCGGAACACGAGCTATCCCGGCTCGTCGGACTGCTCGGCTGATGGCGGCCCGAACGCGTTGTGCCGCACGCCGCGGTGACGCGCCACTCGACGCTGGCGGGTCACCCAGGGATTAGCTGCGGCGCGCGCCCACCACCGCGAGCTTGCCCTCGATGCAGTCGAGCAGCTGGCGGTAGGAGTCACAGAACGAGCGCACTCCCTCGCGCTCGAGTTCGGCCGTCTCGTCGTCTAGTTCGATTCCCGCCGCGGCTGCATCGGAGAGGGTCCGCTCAGCCGCCTCCGGGTCGGCCTCGAGCGTTGGCGCGATCTCGCCGTGGTCGGCGAACGCGCGCAGAGTGTGGTCGGGCATCGTGTTGACCACGCCGGGCCCGATCAGCTCTGAGACATAGAGCACATCCGAGTAGGCCGAGTTCTTGGTTCCCGTGCTCGCCCACAGCGGCCGCTGCACGCTCGCGCCGAGGCGCTCGAGGCGCTCCCAATCGGGCCCGGCGAACTTCGCCAGGTAGCACTGGTAGGCGACGCGGGCCGAGGCGACCGCGACCTGGCCTCGCAGCGGCGACCCCTCGGGCAGCTGGGGGTCAACCTTGCTGTCGATTCGCGACAGGAAGAACGAGGCCACCGAACGGATGTCCCCGAGCGGCAGGCCGTCCTTCGCCCGTTTGGTGAGCCCGCGCAGGTAGGCGTCGATCACCCGCCTGTAGCGCTCGATCGAGAACAGCAGGGTGACGTTGACGTTGACGCCGCGGTGGGTCAGCTCCTCAATCGCGCCAAGGCCCGCCGCGGTGCCCGGGACCTTGATCATCACGTTCGGTTGCCCTAGCCGCTGCCACAGGCCGGTCGCTTGCACGATCGTGGCCTCGGTGTCGTCGGCCAGGTCGGGGGTGCACTCGAAGGAGATGAACCCGTCGCCCCCGCCGCTCTGAGCGAAGGTCGGGCGCAGTTCGCGGGCCGCCTCGCGCACGTCGTCCAGGGCCAGCGAGAAGAACAGCTCCTGGATGTCGCGCTCGCCGCCGGCGGCCAGAGCCTGCAGCTGCGCGTCGTAGCGGTCCGAGCCGGTGATCGCCTTGGCAAAGATCGTCGGGTTCGACGTCGCCCCCGTGACGCTGAAGTCGCGAATCAGCTCGGCGAACCCACCGCTTTGCAGCAGCTGGCGCGAGAGCGTGTCGAGCCAGATCGAGACTCCCGCCTCGTACAGCCGCCTGAGCTTGGGGTTTGGTGCCATTCGGTCCTCGGGTTCAGCTCGCAGGCTCGCCGGCCAATGCGGTGAGCGGAGTGTCGGGATCGCGCAGCGCGGCGAGGTCCACAGACCGGCGGGAGCGGATCAGCGCCTGCACGTGCTCGTTGACGTCCCAGACGTTGACGTTCATGCCCGCCAGCACGCGCTGATCCTTCACCCAGAAGGCGATGAACTCGCCATCGGCGACCGCGCCCCGGCAGACAACCTCGTCCCATTCGGTCGCGTAGCCGCTGTACTCCATCCCGACGTCGTACTGATCGGAGAAGAAGTACGGCAGCCGGTCGTAGGACACCTCCTGCCCGAGCATCGCCCGCGCGGCCGCCGGCCCCTGGTTGAGGGCGTTGGCCCAGTGCTCGACGCGGATCTGACGGCTGAAGAAGGGATGCCACGCGTTGGCGACGTCGCCGGCGGCGAACACATCCGGAATCGTGGTCTGTAGCCGCTGGTCGACGACGATGCCGTTGTCGATCTTTGCGCCCGCCGCATCGGCGAGCTGGGTGCGGGGGGTGACGCCGACGCCGACGAGCACGAAATCGCATTCGATCGAGTTCCCGGCGCTGGTCCTGACCCCGGTGACCGAGCCCTGGCCCGCGAACGATTCAACGCCCGTCTCCATCCGCATCTGGACGCCGTGGCGCTCGTGCACGTCGCGATAGAAGCCGCCGAGCTGCCTGCCGAGCACTCGCTCGAGCGGCACCGCGGCGGGCTCGATGACGGTCACCTCGAGGCCGCCCTGGCGGGCCGACGCGGCGAACTCGGCGCCGATCCAGCCCGCGCCGATGACCACCACGCGGCCGCTGGCGGCCAGGCGATCCCGCAGCGCATCACAATCGGCCAACGTGCGCAGGTAGTGCACGCCCTCGAGGTCGGCGCCGGGGATATCGAGTCGGCGCGGTTCGGCGCCCGTGGCGATCAGCAGGCGGTCATAGCCCAGACGGCCCATCCCGGTGCCCTGCACCGTCCGCTCGCGCGGTTCGATCGCGGTCACCCGAACGTCGGTCAGCAACTCGATCTGGTGCTGCTCGTAGAAGTCGGCGGCATGGACGCGGGTCTTCTCGCGGGGTGACTCCCCGCGGAGATAGTCCTTGGTCAGCGGCGGCCGCTCGTAGGGAAGCTCCGGCTCGTCGCCGATCAACACGATGCGGCCGTCGAAGCCCTGGCCACGCAGTTCCTCGGCCGCCTTGGCGCCGGTCAGGCTCGCGCCGATGATGACGAATGTCTGCTCTGTCGTGCTCACGCATGGCTCCTGTGTAGTGCCGATAAGTTCACATGCGGTAATGAGCCGCCGGCCGCGAGGGCGGCCAGCATCGGCTACTGCCAGTAACGTTCGACCGTGTCGGAGTCGCGGACATGTGCCTGTCCCGGATCACCGCCGGCGTCGCGCAGGGCCCGCCGCTGGCGCAGCAGGTCCCAGCAGCGGTCGAGCTCGATCTCCACCTTGCGCAGCCGCCGCTGATCCTCCTTTAACCGGTCAGCGTCCCGGGTGTCCTTCTGCTCGCGGGTGCGAAGCTCGTGCTCCTCGGCAACCAAGCGCTCAATCCGCGCGGCGATGCTCTCATCGCTCATGCTCCCATCCTAACCCGGCAGGCAACCGGCTACGATCGCAGCATGTCGCGTTCCAGCGCGCTCGTCGACGAGGTTGCGAACGAGCTGAGCACATGGCCCGGAGTGCGGATCCAACGACGGAGCGACGGGGCAGCGCGGGTCATGTACAGGCAGTCGGAGCTCGGGATCCTCTACCCCGACAGTGGTGCGGCCGAGGTGCTCTTTCTCAAACCCGAGCACGACGCGCTCATCGAGCACGGCGAGGGCGAGCCGGCGCAGCTGACGCCAGGTCAGCGACCGGGTCCTGGCGCTGGGGTCAGGGCAACATCTTGGTAACGAGGGCGCGTAGATCGAGTGGCGCGACGCGCATGGCGATCGAGCCGTCCGGGGAACGCGGCCAGTCGGCGCTCGGACGGTCGACCATCAGCTCGAGTCCGTTTCCATCAGGGTCACGTAGGTACACGGCGAGATTCACGCCGTGGTCCGTTGCTCCGAGCAGGGGGTGCCCGGCCCGCAGCAGGCGAGCGACCACCTCAGCCAGCGCGGTGAGGTCCGGGAGCCGGAGCGCGAAGTGGTGAAGGCCGGCGCTGTGCGCCGGCCGCGGGGTGGCCTCCGGGTCCCATATGTTCAGAGCGAGGTGGTGGTGGTACTCACCGGCGGCGAGGAACGCGGACTGCCGATCGCGCTGAGTCACGTGGAGCCCGATCACGTCGCGATAGAAACGCACCGCGCGGTCCAGATCGCTGACGGTGAGATTGACGTGTCCGATGTCGGCGCGGGGGCTGATCTCCCGGCGCCCGGCCGGCAGTGCCCTGAGGTCGGCCAGCGTGGGAAGGCGGCTGGCCGGATGACCCTGGAGTGGATCGTTCACCCGCGGATGGCCCATGGCCGCCTCTGCTCGGTCTTGTGGTTCGCGTGACCGCGGCAGCCCGCTATTGCCGGTCTCCGCGAGCCCACAGGCGGTGGAGAACGGACGCTGTCCGCTCGGGTTCGATTCGGTGCGGCGGGTCGAAGTGGTGGCGCTCCTCGAAGACCTCGAGCGTGAAGTCAGGGAATATCTCCCGCGCCCGCTCGGCCTCTCGCGCGTAGTAGTCCGGGTTGCTCCGGCCCCCGAGCACGAACAGGACGGGTTTGGTGAATGTGCGCAGCCGGGCGAGGTCGAGGCTCGAGGACAGGAACGTCTTGAGGAATTTCCGCAGACCGGCTGGACGGGTAGCCATCCACGGCGGCGGCGGGCCGGGTGGCGGAGGCGGCGGCTCCACGCCGGGCGCGAGTTGGGTGGCGACGAACGCCGGCATCAACTGGTCCGGCGCCAGATCCATGATCCGCGCGAACTGCCGCCAGACCGCCTGTTCCTCGGCGCCCAACCCTTCGTTGCCGAGCCACGCCGGCTCGATCAGCGCGAGGCTGAGCAAACGTTCGGGATGGGCAGCCGCGAAGGCGATGCTCGCCGCTCCGCCGCCCGAGTAGCCGACCAGGTGGAAACGCTCAAAGCCGGCCTCGCGGGCAGCGCGGAGGATCCCGTCAACCTCGGTGTCGAGCGTGTAGCCGGGCGGGGGTTCGGGTCCGGCGTACATCTCGAGCTCCTTGGCCACGACCTCGACGTCTTTCCCCAGCGCCGCGATCAGATCCGCGTACGCGAGCTGCGCCGGCATGACGCCACCCGGAAGCAGGATCACCCGGCTCGGCATGATGTGGGTGACCTTATCCGGCCGGCGTGACGATCGGTGAAAACAGCCGTCGGAAGAGCGGGCAAACCGCCTTGCCCCCGAGCCTGGGGGTTGGGTGACCGGTTCGGGCGTGAACCGGTCACCCACCAGAGATTGCTGTCAGAGCAGGTCGAACCGATCGAGGCTCATGACCTTGTCCCATGCCGCGACGAAGTCCCGCACGAACATCTCCGGCGAGTCGTCACACGCGTAGGTCTCCGCGATGGCGCGGAGCTGGTCGTTTGAACCGAACACGAGGTCCGCGGCGGTGGCGGTCCATTTGACCTCGCCGGTGGCCCGATCACGGCCCTCGAACACAGGGGCACGCGAGCCGTTTGACGACGCGTCGGACGCCTGCCATTCCGTGTCCATGTCGAGCAGATTCACGAAGAAGTCGTTCGTCAGCGTCTCCGGCCGGTTGGTGAAGACGCCATGCTGCGACTGCTTGTGGTTGGCGTTCAGGGCGCGCAGGCCGCCGACGAGGACCGTCATCTCGGGAGCGGTCAGCGTCAGCAGGTTGGCTCGGTCGATCAGCAGCGTCTCGGCGGGCAATGTCTGACCGGACCCGACGTAGTTGCGGAATCCATCGGCCCTCGGCTCAAGCACGCCGAACGAATCCACGTCGGTCTGCTCCTGCGAGGCGTCCGTGCGACCCGGGGTGAAGGGGACCGTCACGTCATGGCCGGCGTCCTTCGCCGCCCGCTCCACCGCGGCGCACCCGCCCAGCACGATCAGGTCAGCGAGTGAGACCTTCTTCCCCGCGGACTGCGAGCTGTTGAAGCCGCGCTGGATCCCTTCCAGGGTTTCCAGCACCTTCGCCAGTTCAGCCGGGTTGTTGGCCTCCCAATTCCTCTGCGGTGCCAGGCGGATGCGTGCTCCGTTGGCCCCGCCGCGCTTGTCGGTGCCCCTGAAGCTGGCCGCCGCCGCCCAGGCGGCACTGACCAGCTGGGAGATGGACAGTCCCGATCCGAGGATCTGACCCTTCAGAAGAGCGATGTCCTCCTCGCCGATCAGCGGATGATCGACTTCGGGGACGGGGTCCTGCCAGATCTGCGGCTCCGGAACCCACGGGCCGAGGTACCGGGAGACGGGACCCATGTCGCGGTGCAACAGCTTGAACCACGCCTTGGCGAAGGCGCCCGCCAGCTCGTCGGGATTCTCGTAGAACCGCCTGGCAATGGGCCCGTAGATCGGATCCAGCTTCAGCGCGAGGTCGGTCGTGAGCATCATCGGTGCGTGGCGCTTGGACGGATCGTGCGCGTCGGGCACGGTCCCCTGGGCTTCCGGGTTCGTCGGCCTCCACTGGTGGGCACCGGCGGGGCTCCGCGTCAGCTCCCAGTCGTACTTGAACAGGTTCTCCAGGAAACCGTTGTCCCACCGCGTCGGCTCGTTGGTCCAGGCACCCTCGAGTCCGCTGGTCATCGCGTCGGCGCCGTTGCCGCTGCCGTAGCTGTTCTTCCAGCCCAGGAGTTGCTGCTCGACCGGAGCGGCCTCGGGTTCCGGACCGATGTACTTGGGATCGACGGCGCCGTGGGTCTTGCCGAATGTGTGGCCACCGACGATCAGCGCCAGCGTCTCCTCGTCATTCATCGCCATGCGAGCGAAGGTCTCTCGGATGTCCTTGGCGGCGGCCAGCGGATCGGGGTTGCCGTTGGGGCCCTCCGGGTTCACGTAGATCAGGCCCATCTGGACTGCGCCGAAGGGCTTCGCGAGCTCCCGGTCGCCGCTGTAGCGCTGATCACCGAGCCACGTGTCCTCCGGGCCCCAGAAGATCTCCTCGGGCTCGAAGATGTCCTCTCGCCCGAAGCCGAAGCCGAACGTCTTGAAGCCCATCGATTCCATCGCACAGTTGCCGGTGAAGATGATCAGGTCGGCCCAGGAGAGCTTGCGGCCATACTTCTGCTTGACCGGCCAGAGCAGCCGGCGCGCCTTGTCCAGGCTCGCGTTGTCGGGCCAGCTGTTGAGCGGCGCGAAGCGCTGGGCACCGGTGCCGCCACCGCCCCGGCCGTCGGCGATGCGGTACGTGCCGGCGGCGTGCCACGACATGCGGATGAACAGCGGGCCGTAGTGGCCGTAGTCAGCCGGCCACCATTCCTTCGAGGTCGTCATCAGCTCGAAGATGTCCTGCTTCAGCGCCTCTAGGTCGAGGGTCGCGAACTCCTCCCGGTAGCTGTAACCCTCACCCAGCGGGGTCGGGACCGGCGAGTGCTGGCGGAGGGCCTGCAGGTTCGGCTGATTCGGCCACCAATCCTGGTTGGTCCTCGGCCGAGTCGGCTCAGGAGTCGGGGACGGGATTGCTGGGCTCGCGCTTTCGCTGACGCTGTCGGACACCTGGTGCCTCCTACTCGTTCATTGGTTCGTTCGGATGATCGCTCGCCGCGATGCAGTCGGGACAACGCCCCCAGTAGATGACCTCGGCTTCGTCGATCTCGTAGCCCGAGTCGTCGGCCGCCGTCAGGCACGGCGTCTCACCCAGGGCGCAGTCGACGTCGACCATGCGGCCGCAGGACCGGCAGATGAGGTGGTGGTGGTTGTCGTCAACCCGGTCCTCGTAACGCGCCGATGATCCGGCCGGCTGGATCCGGCGGATGATGCCCTTGTGACTGAGCGTCGCCAGCGCGTCGTAGACCGCCTGAAGCGAGATCGCACCGAGCTCTGACCGCACCACTGCGGCGATCTCGCCCGCGGTGCTGTGCGGTCGGTCGGACACCGCGCGCAGGACAGCCAGTCGCTGCGCGGTGACCTGTACGCCGTGCCCGCGGAGCAGGCCGGCTTCATGTACCGAGGCTCCCACCAGAGGGCCGACTCTAGCGAGTGATACTGGAACAAGTCCAATGTTTGACCGGCACAGGTCCTGGATGCGGTCAGATCAGCACGGCCCAGGTGCGGGGCTTACGGTCGGGCCGTGCGGAGACAGCGGTCCAGGCCGTCGAGGATGAGGTCGAGCCCCCAGGCGAACTCGACGGCGTTGTCGTATCCGGACTCAGGGAGCTTCAACGCGATCTCGGCGAGATACCGCGTCCTCTCCTGCTGGGCGAAGCCGTAAATGTAGGCGTCCTGCACCGAGTAGGCGTGGATCGCCGTCTGGAACGAGAAGCCCGCCTCGCGTAGACAGCCCATCACCGCGTTGCGGTGTCGCAGGTTGGCCGGCCCGGGGGTCCGCGTCTCCATCAGCCCGATCGCCCAGCTATGGCGCTTCAGCGCCTCGCGCGCCGAGATCGCCCGGCGTCGCATCGCCGACCTCCAGTCGTCGGCGAGCGGCGGAGACTCGATCTCGCCGAACACGATGTCGACCATGCCGTCCAGCAGCTCATTCCGGTTGGCCACGTGCTTGTAGAGCGCCATCGGCACCACGCCGAGCTCCTGGGCGAGCCGGCGCATGCTGGACGCCTCGAGCCCGTCCGCGTCGGCGAGCGCTACGGCCGCCCGGAGCACGAGAGGCCTACTCAGGCGTGTCCGGCCAGGGTTCGTGTTGGGGGCCATTGCACTTGACAAGTGTACGGCGTACACCTATAGTCGGCACTAGAGTGTACACCGTACACCTCAGAGAGAGGGGATCATGATGGAAGGCTCAGGACAGATGCCCGCATCATCGCCGGGGGACGGGGTGCCGCCGAGCGGGGGCCACGACTACCCGCTCACCTTCTCGGTCGACTATCCCGACCGCAGCCTCAACCGCCTCAGCACAGCGTTTCGGATCTTCACGATCATCCCCATCGCGATCCTCGCCGCCACCGTCGAGGGCGGCAGCTTCGGGGGCAGTGCGGGCGGCAGCGGCGCCCGCTACGCCGGGGGCGGCATCGGGATCCTCGTCATCCCGGTGCTGTTGATGCTCCTGTTTCGCAAGAAGTACCCGCGCTGGTGGTACGACTGGAACCTGCAACTGACCCGCTTCAGCAATCGGATCGCCGCCTACTTCGCGCTCATGGACGACCGCTATCCCTCCACCGAGGAGGAGCAGGCCGTTCACGTGAACTTCCCCTATCCCGACGCCGACCGCGACCTCAGCCGCGGCCTGCCGCTGGTCAAGTGGCTGCTGGCGATCCCCCATTACATCGTGCTGTTCTTTCTGACGATCGGCGCGTTGTTCGCCGCCATCTTCGCCTGGTTCGCGATCCTGTTCACCGGCCGCTATCCGCGATCCCTGTTCGACTTCATCGAGGGCGTGTTCCGCTGGCACAACCGCGTCGCGGCCTACGCCTTCCTACTGATCACCGACCGCTACCCGCCGTTCAGCCTGCAGCCCTGAGGGTCGATGGGGGTGAGCCGGCCCGGTCGGCGGCCGCCGTACCCAACCCCCTCGTTGGGGGGTTGCCCTACCGAAGCCGGCCCTCTCCGGTCTATGCTGAGCTCATCCGCGCACAGCCTTAGGAGACCCTGATGGCTTCCGATCGCGACACCCCGTCCGCTGCTGACCAGGTCGCCGCTCTCTACGAGCAACTCGAACAGCAGGCCGCCCAGGCCTCAGACCATCTCGTTGGCACGCGCGGCTTCGCGGGCCTGCTCGGTCAGATGGCTGAGAACACCGCCGCGGTGACCAGGCTCGGCAACGACGCCTTGGACCTTGTCCTGCGCAACCTGCGCCTGGCCGGCCGGCGTGACGTTGTCCGCCTGTCCCGGCAGCTGGCCCGTACCGAGGACAAGCTCGAACGGGTGCTGCAGGAGCTCGAGAGCGTGCGCGACCAGCTCGAGGCGCGTAATGAGTCGCCACCGCCGCGCGCACGGCGATCCAACGGAGCCGCCGCGCGGCAGACCAAGAGCCGGGAATGAACCCGCTGGCGAACCTCACCCGTCTGCCCCGCGCCGCGGTCGAGTTCGCCAACATCCTTCTCACCACTCCCGACGCCGCCATTGCGCAGACGCCGCGCGATGTCGTGTGGACCCACCGGGGGACGACGCTGTATCGCTACCGCTCCCGCCGGCGTGAGCACGCGGTGCCGATCCTGCTCGTGTTCGCGCTCATCAACCGCCCGGCCATCTTCGACCTGCGACCCGGCAACTCGTTCGTCGAGTACCTGCTCGCGGAGGGGTTCGACGTCTTCCTCGTCGACTGGGGCGTCCCCGATGAGGAGGACGCGGACATGGGGCTGGCCGAGTTCGTCTGCGACGAACTCCACTGGTCGATCCGGGAGACGCTGCGGACCTCGGGCAGTGAAGAGCTGACCCTGCTGGGCTGGTGCATCGGAGGCACCCTGTGCGCCATGTACTGCGCGCTGTATCCGGCCGGCCCGGTGCGCAACGCCGTCCTGTTGACCACGCCGATCGACCCGGGCAACTCGCTCTACAGCCGCTGGGTCGGCGACGACGACTTCGACGTCGACGTCGTCGCCGACAGCTACCAGGCCATCCCCGGGGCCGGCATCGACCTCGCCAACAAGCTGATGAAGCCGGTGAACAACTACGTCACCACCTACCGGCGGCTCTTCCAGGGCCTGCTCGAGGGCAAGGACGGGCGCGTGGCCTATCAGGCGATGGCCAAGTGGGTGGCCGACAACCCCCCGTTCCCGGGCCGGGCCTACCGCGAGTGGACTACCTGGATGTATAAGGAGAACCGGCTGGTGTCCGGTCGCCTGACGTTGCGCGACCGCCGCGTCGACCTGAGGGCGATCGAGCAGAACCTGCTCGTGGTCACCGCGGGGGCCGACCACATCGCGCCTCCGACCGGCACCCTCCCGTTACTGGATCAGGTGGCCAGCGAGGACGTCACGCTGATGGACCGCCCGGGAGGGCACATCGGGCTGATGGCGGGATCGAAGGCCAAACACGAGATCTGGCCCGAGATCGCGGACTGGCTCCGCGAGCGCTCGGGCCGCTGACGTACGGCAAGCCACGGGAGGAAAGAGAGAGATGGCACTACAGGACACTGCTCACCACAGCGACGTGAGACGCCCGCGCCTGCACGGCCGCGTGGCCTTCGTGACGGGGGGGACCCGCGGTATCGGCGCGGCGATCGCGCACAGTCTCGGCGACCAGGGCGCCGCGGTGGCCGTCGGCTACGGAGGCAACCACGAGGCCGCCCAGGCATTTGCCGACCGGTGCAGGCGTGACGACATCGAGGTCTCGACCCATCAGGGGAACGTGGGCTCGGCCCAGGACTGCCGGCGCACGGTCGGCGAGGTCATCGAGCAGCACGGGCGGCTCGACATCCTGGTCAACAACGCCGGGATCACGATCGACAAGACGGTGCTGAAGATGACCGACGAGGACTGGTACAAGGTGCTGGCGGTCAACCTCTCGGGCGCCTTCTTCATGAGCCAGGCCGTGTTGCCACACATGATCGAGCGTGGCTCGGGCCGGATCATCAACATCTCGTCGATCATCGGCGAGATGGGCAACGTCGGCCAGGCCAATTACGCGGCCTCCAAGTCAGGGCTGTTCGGGCTGACCAAGACAATGGCGCGCGAGGCCGCCTTCCACCTTGCCCGCGCCGAGAAGCTCACCGAGGACGGCATCGGCATCACCGTCAACACGGTCGCGCCGGGCTACATCGCCACCGAGATGGTCGAGGCGGTGCCCGAGAAGGCGCTCGAGCGGATCAAGAAGCAGATTCCGCTCGGGCGACTCGGCCGGCCCGACGAGATCGCGCGCGTGGTGCACTTCCTGGCCGCTGACCAGTCCTCCTACATCACCGGCGCGGTGTGGCCGGTCAACGGCGGGATGGACATGTGACCTAGGAGCGCGCGCGCACGGCGGCTAGCAGTGGCGGCCAGTGGTTGCGCAGGGCCTCGTGGCCCATGAACAGACCGAGGTGACCGCCGGCGGTCGTGTCATGCAGGACCTGATCCGGCGGTGTCCCCGCGTAGCGGGCCAGCGCGAAGACCTGCGGCGGCGGGGTGATGTGGTCGGTGGCGCCGGCGAGCAGGTTGAGGGGGCAGCGGATCTGGCCGACGTCGACGCGCGCGCCGCCGATCTCGAGCTCGCCGGAGATGAGCTGGTTGTCTCGGAAGAGATGCTCGACGATCCATAGGTAGAACGCCCCGGGGATCGCCTGGGTGTGCTTGAACCAATCCTCGAACTCCCGGTAGCGCTCGACGTGAGCCGCGTCATTGACGTTGGCCAGCAGCGCCAGCTGGCGGGCGATCTCGTTGTCGGGTTGGATGGCGATGAAGCCACTGAGCATCGCCTCGCCGCTCAGCATGCCGCCGCCGGCGGCCACCAGGCCGCGGTAGAAGGCGAGGTCGCCGCTCGGTGCGAAGGACTGCATCGCGGCGTGGATGACCGGCTCGCCGCAGTGGAAGTCGATCGGCGCGCCGGCGATCGTCAGCGTGTTGATCTGCTCGGGATGCAGCGCGGCGTAGATGGTGGCCAGCCAGCCGCCCTGGCAGTCGCCGATCAGGTTGACCCGGCCGCCGAGATGCTCGATCGAGCGGGCGATGACCTCCAGATAATCCTCGACGCCGGCGTCCTTGCTCGCCTCGGTGGCACCGATCCAGTCCAGCGAGTAAGCGCGCATCAGCCCGGCCTGAAGGATCGTGCGCATCTGGCTCTGCTCTGGCGAGAAATCGACGATGCACGAGTCGTGGCCCGCCTGGGGTGGGAGCACGAGCGTCGGCACGACGGTCTCGCCGGTGCCCGCGGGTGTGAAGTCGCGCAGCCGCGCGACCGGCGACTCGAGGACGACCTGGTGGGGCGAGCTCCAGCTCGGACGACCCCGGTCGGCCATCAGCTGCCACCAGCGGGCACCGTCAGACAGCAGCTGAAGTGGGGTGTCCCGCCGCCGGATGGCGCCGGTCCAGTAGTCCGCCACCCCACCCACGGCGGCGCTGAACGCGCTCAAGGCGTCGGTGAAAGCGATCTCTTCAAACGAAACCGGGGGACAGTTGGCGGCCAACGCGTTCCTCTCTACGGGTACCCGTGCAGGCTAGCGGCTGGTGCTTGCCCGTTTGCAGCCTATCGGCTAATTGGCGCTTGCGCGTTAGCACTGAGCTTGCTAACCTGCTAACAGACGATCTGATCCATTCCCCTGAGGAGTCCCCATGGCAACCGCAACATCCAAGACCAATACCTTCATCCCCGACTTCGAAGCCGCCACCGAGCGCGCCCGCGAGGCCAACGAGCGCTTCGCTCAGGCCGGACGCACGATCACCGGCGCCTACCTCGACGGCCTCGAGAAGTACGTCGACGGCGTGGCCCAGTTCGAGCGCCGGCTCGGTGAGCAGGCCAAGATCGAGGCGGTTTCCGAGCTGCTCAACGCGCACGCGCAGATGAGCCAGGACCTGGCCAAGGCCGGCGTCCGCGTCGCCCGCGAGCTGATCGCCGTCTGAGCGACCGCCCCTCCCGCGCTGATGCCCGTGACGCCTCTTGGCGCGCGGGCATCGTGCGTTAAGGCTAGCGGTGGGTCAGGCTCGCCGGCGCGTGCGTCCGGACGCGCCCGTGAAGGCGCGGTAGACCTCCAACAGGGCCTGGCGCTGGCGCCCGGTGAGGGAATGGTCGTCGGAGATGGCCTGTTCGACCGCCGAGGGTCCGGTGTCCTCGCGGGGCCGGCCGGCCTGCTCGTAGAGCGTGTCGGCTGAGACCTCCAGCGCCTCGGCGATCGCCTGCAGGACCTGCTCGGAGGGCGCGCGCAGCCCGCGCTCGATCTGCGATAGGTAAGGGTTTGAGATTCCCACGGCGCGGGCGAACTCGCGCATCGACGTGGCCGAGAGCTCGCGCTGGCGGCGAATGAAGTCCCCCAGCGGGGAGGCGTCAGGCACGTGGCAAGGATAGGCCCGATCCGGTTCATTCGGACCGCGAGTGACGAGCGAGTGGAACCCCGGCCCGCCTGGTGATGCTCGCCCCGCCGCCCTAACACTTCCACTTCTTCTGCAGCCGATGTTCGGATTTGGCCCGTCCGGCGCGATGATCGGGTATCGACGAAGAGACCTATCGCGCAGCCCTGCCCCAGGTGTATGGCTATCTGCTGCCGCGCTGCGGCAGTGTTGCTGATGCTGAGGACCTCACCGCTGAGACGTTCATGGCCGCGGTGGCGGCGCAGAAGCGGCCCGAGCCGCCTTCCGTGAGTGTTGCCTGGCTGATCGGCATCGCACGACATAAGCTCGTCGATCACTGGCGCCGTGGCGAGCGCGAGCGCCGTGGGCTGGCGGCGGTTGGACCCGACCAACCGGACGATCCCTGGGAGGAGCTGCTCGATACCCGCGCCGCGTACGCGGCGCTCGGGCGGCTGCCGGGTCCACAGCGTGCAGCGCTGGCCCTCCGGTATCTGGACGGCCTTACCGTTGCCGAGATAGCCGACCATCTCGGCCGTACCGTGCGGGGCACCGAAACGCTGTTGGTGCGGGCCCGGGCGGCGCTCCGACGGATCTATCGGGAGGAGGCTGCGTGACCCTCGATCCACTCGACGCCCTGCGGCTGCAGAGCGTCCCGATCGAGCCGCGTCCCGCGTTCGCCGAGGCGCTGCGGCGGCGGATCGCGGGCGGCGAACAGGTTGTCAGAGAACCCGCGACCGTCCGCTACTTCGTCGAGGACCTCGATGAGGCGATCGCGTTCTACAGCGACCAGCTGGGCTTCGAGAGGGAGCTCCATCCATCGCCGACGTTCGCGATGCTCTACCGCGGCGATCTGCGGCTGCTTCTGAGCGTCCCCGGGGAGCCGCACGCGCTGCCTGACGGCACCCTGCCCGAGCCCGGCGGGTGGAACCGGATCTCGCTGCGAGTATCCAACCTGAACGCGACCGTCGCGGCGCTCCGCGCGAGCGGCGTCACTTTCCGCCGCGGGATCGCAGCCGGTTTCGCGGTCGACACCGCCCTGCTTGCTGACCCGTCGGGCAACCCCGTCGAGTTGTTCGAGCCCCGTGCCGGATACCACGAACGCACACCCACGGAGGAGTGAACAGATGAGCACCGTCAGCGTCCGCTACATCGTTGACGACGTCGACGCCGCGATCGACTTCTACTGCAGGCAGCTCGGTTTCGAGCAGCAGATTCACCCCGACCCCGCGTTCGCGATGCTAACGCGCGGGGACCTACGCCTGGTGCTGGTCTCGCCTGTCGGCCCCGACCACCCCGGCGGAGGCTCGCGGCCGATGCCAGACGGGACCAAGCAGCGGCCAGGAGGGTGGAACCGGATCATGCTTCAGGTCTTGGACCTCGAGGCCACGATCGAGGCACTGCGCCGGGGCGGGATTCAGTTCCGCAATGAGATGGTCACCGGCATCGGCAGCAAGCAGATACTGGTGCAGGACCCGGCGGGAAACCTGGTCGAGCTGTTCCAGCCGATCCGCCCCGAAGCGCGGTTGAGTGGTTGAGATCCGCCGGCCGTTTGCTATTCCTTGACAGGCATATAACTTATCTGACATATTCTGTGTCGTGAAGGAGCTCGCGGCACTCCAGGCCCTTGCCGAGCCTCACCGGCTCGGGATCCTCGAGTTGCTACGCGACGGGGAGCAACCGGTCGGTCAGCTGGTTGATCGGCTCGGTCTAAGCCAGCCCGCTGTCTCCAAGCACCTTCGGGTGCTAAGGGACGCAGGCCTGGTCGATGCGCGAGTCGATGCCCAGCGCCGCCTGTACCGGATCCGCCCCGAGCCGCTTGCCGACCTCGATGAGTGGCTGGATTCCTATCGCAAGCTTTGGACGACCCGCCTCGACCGGCTGGAATACCACCTCGACCAACGGAGAAAGCCATGACCAACGCGACGCTGATCACCGATGGCGCCCGACCCGCTGTCCGGCTCGAGCGACACCTCCCGGACCCGCCAGCGATCGTATGGCGAGCACTCACCGAGCGCCAGCAACTTCGGTCATGGTTTCCCTCAGACGTGATCGTGGGCGGCGGTCACTGGGTCGCTGGCGCGACGATCACATTCCCGTTCCCCCCCGAGGTGATCGACATGACCCTCACCGGCGAGGTGCTCGAGGTCGATGAGCCAAACGTGCTCGCGTTCACCTGGGGAGAGGAGACGCTGCGGTTCGAGCTCTCAACGCATGACGGCGGCACGCACCTTGTCCTGATCGACGAGCTGCCGCCCAATGCCGCCGCCCGCAACGCT
>DASVYO010000126.1:0-41998 GCA_036392135.1 Solirubrobacteraceae bacterium | reverse complement strand
GGTGGCCCGCGCCCGGCGCAGGCCCAGGCCGCGGGCACCGGCTGGGGTGTGGTCGATCGACCACTCCCGCTACCGTGTGAAGGCGCAGCGCGCGCCTGCTGAGGCTGCAGCGACGCGCCCGCTCCTTCCCCGGCGCGCGCGCGCCGCCGCGAGGTCATGAAGCTCATCATCCAGATCCCCTGTTTCAACGAGCAAGACCAGCTGCCGGTCACGCTCAGCCATCTGCCGCGCGCGGTCGAGGGCTTCGACGTGGTCGAGTGGCTGATCATCGATGACGGCTCGACCGACGACACGATCGGCACCGCCCGGGCCCACGGCGTCGATCACGTGGTCCGGCTGACCAACAACAAGGGGCTGGCGGCCGCGTTCCAGGCCGGGCTCGATGCGGGCCTCAAGCTGGGCGCCGACGTGATCGTCAACACCGACGCCGACAACCAGTACGAGGGCCAGGACATCCCCAAGCTGGTGGCACCGATCGCGCGGGGCGAGGCGGACATGGTGATCGGCGACCGGGGCGTGGCCAGCAACGAGAACTTCTCGCCGCTCAAGCGACTCCTCCAGCAGCTGGGCTCATGGGTGGTGCGCCAGGCTTCCCAGACCGAGGTTCCCGACACCACCTCGGGCTTCCGCGCCTACAACCGTGAGGCCGCCCTGCAGATGCAGGCGGTGTCGAAGTTCACCTACACGCTCGAGACGATCATCCAGGCCGGCAAGCTGCTGGTCGCCGTCGACCACGTCCCGATCCGGACCAACGCCAAGACCCGGGAGTCCCGGCTGTTCCCCTCGATGGCCTCCTACATCCGGCGCAATGCGCTGTCGATCTTCCGCATCTACTCCCAGTACCAGCCGCTGAGGGTGTTCTGGGGCGGCGCGCTGATCATGGGCATCCCTGCGCTGGCCATCTTCATCCGCTTCGTGATCCTGTTCATCAGCAGCCCCCACGCCGCCCGCGGCCATGTTCAATCACTGATCGCCGGAGCGGTCCTGTTCATCGCCGCCATGCTGCTGGGCGCGCTCGGCGTGATCGGTGATCTGCTCGACGCTCAGCGCACGCTGTCGCAGCGAACCTTCGAGCGCGTGCGGCGAATCGAGCTGCAGCTCGGGGTCGAGCCCTCCCACTACGAGCCGGGCGGGGTGCCGCCGGGGACCGCTGAAACCGGTCCGGGCGACGGCTCGGACCGTCAGGCGCTGGGCGTATGACCGCCGCGCCCACCGCGGCCGTCCCCACCGGCAACACCTTCGACAAGTACGGGTCTCAGAACCCGGTCGTGCGCCGGCTGATGGCCGGGTTCGAGCGCACGCTGGACGAGCTGTTCACCCAGGCCGGACCCAGCTCCGTGCTGGACGTCGGCTGCGGAGAGGGTGTGCTCAGCCGGCAGTGGGCGGACCGCATCGCTCCCGGGCAGGTGATCGGGATCGATCTGGCCGACCCGAAACTGGCCGCCGAGTGGTCGCAGCGCCGGGCCCCGAACCTCGAGTTCGCGGTCATGCCGGCCGAGCACCTCCAGTTCCCCGAGAACCGGTTTGACCTGGTCGCGGCCACGGAGGTCCTGGAGCACGTGCCCGAGCCCGACCGGGTGCTGGCCGAGATGGCCCGCGTGTCCCGTGGGCACCTGCTCGTGTCGGTCCCCCACGAGCCGCTGTGGCGGGTGCTGAACATGGCCCGCGGGGCCTATCTGCGCGACCTCGGCAACACCCCGGGGCATCTCAATCACTGGTCGCGTCGCGGGTTCGTCGCCCTGCTGGCGCGGTTCGGGGACGTGGTCGAGATCCGCTCGCCGTTCCCCTGGACGATGCTGCTGGTGCGCGTGGGCTGATGTCCTCGGTGACGCGCACGCCGCCGCCGGTGGACGGGCCGACGCCGCCGCCCGAGCCGGGGCACAGTGCGCCGGAGCCGGCCTCGTTCGCCTCCGGGGCCCGGGTGCTGTCGATCGGGATCGCGTCGACGGGCATCTTCACGTTCGCCTATCTGGCCGCGGCCAGCCACGTGCTGGATCCCTCCTCCTACAGCCGCGTCTCGCTGTGCTGGGCGATCATGTTCGTGATCCTGTCGGTGATCTACCGGCCGATCGAGCAGCTGCTCTCGCGCACGATCGCCGACCAGCGGGCCCGGGGACGGGCGCGCCACAGCCTGCGGGTCCCGGCCGCCATCCAGTTCGGGTTCGCGCTGATCTTCCTGGTCGCGGCGGTGGTCCTGCGGACGCAGATCGAGCAGGGCATGTTCGACGGGTCGAGCGCCCTGTACTGGATCCTGGTCATCGGCGTGCTGGCCTACGCGGCCAGCTACTTCGCCCGGGGCTGGCTGGCCGGCCACGAGCGCTTTGCTCTGTACGGCGCGCTCGTGTTCCTGGAATCGACCTCGCGCTTCCTGTTCGCGCTGGCGGTGGCGGTGGGCATCGGCTCCGGCCAGGGGTTGGTCGGGCTTGGCATGGCCGTCGCGCCGTTCGCGTCGCTGTGCGTGATCCCGTTCGCCTTCGCCCACCTCCGCGTCGTCCACACGCCGGGCGAGCGCGGCGTACCGGCCGCCGACGCCGCCGGCGAAGGCCCCGCCCATGCTCAGCTCGAGGAGGCCGCGACCGACCTCTCGATGCGCCACGGGGCGGGTTTCGCCGTCGCCGTGGTGGGGATCATGCTCTCCGAGCAGGCCCTGATGAACGCCGGCGTGCTGATCATCGCCGCCAAGTCGGGCGGCGGATCGCTGACTGGAGGCCTGACCGGGTTCGTGTTCAACGTGATGCTGATCGTGCGGGCGCCGCTGCAGCTCTTCCAGGCCATCCAGACCTCGATCCTCCCCCACCTGGCCGGCCTCGAGGCCCGTGAAGATGCCGCCGAATTTCATCGCGCGATCCGGGTCACGATCCTGGCCATCGCCGGTTTCGGACTTGCCGTGGCGCTCGGCCTGCTCGTGATCGGGCCGCCGGTGATGACGGCCTTTCTCGGCAACAAGGGCTTCACCTACGGGCGCTACGGGCTGGCCCTGGTCGGGCTGGGCATGGGCCTGCATCTCGTCTCCGGGACGCTCAACCAGGCGGCCCTGGCTCGCGGGCGAGCCCAGTGGGCGGCCGCCGCGTGGCTGATCGCGGCGGCGCTGTTCGTGGGCTTCGTGGCGCTGCCCACGATCAGCGCCGAGGTCACCCGGGTGGAGGTCGGCTACTTCGGAGCCACGGCCGTGCTGTGCGGACTGCTGACGCTGGTCTACCGGCGGGGACCCGCGCTCCCGCCGCCCGTGCCGGCGGCATCGGCGATCGCCGCGTAGGCGGCGGCCGGATCGTCGGCTCCGAACACCGCGGAGCCGGTGACGAGCAGGTTCGCTCCGGCCTGCGCGACGAGCGCGGCGGTGCGCTCGTTGACGCCGCCGTCGACCTCGAGCGCGACGTGATCCGGCAGCGCCGCCCGCAAGCGCTCCAGCTTGGCCAGGGAGGCGGGGATGAACGTCTGGCCGCCCCAGCCGGGATTGACGCTCATGCACAGGGCGAGGTCGAGCATCTCCCGGGCGACCTCATCGAGGCTCGCGCTCGGCGTGCCCGGGTTGATGGCCACACCGGCGCTGCACCCGGCCTCGCGGATCGCGCCCAGCACGTAGTGCAGGTGGGGCGTGGCCTCGGCATGAACGGTGATCGAATCCGCGCCCGCGGCCGCGATGTCGTCCACCTGGCGATCCGGATGCTCGACCATCAGATGCACGTCCACGAGGCCACCCACGGCGTGCACCACGTCGGCCACCGCGGACACGGCCACCGCCCCGAAGGTGATCGGCGGTACGAAGTGCCCGTCCATGACGTCCACGTGGATCACGCGCGCACCGGCGTCCAGGACGGCCCTGACCTGCGCCCCGAGCCGGGAGAAATCGGCCGACAGGATCGACGGCGCCACCCGGAGGTCGGTCAGGCGAACCTGATCGGGGCCGGACTCGGTGGCCGCCATCAGACCGCCCTGAGCATGCTGCCCTGGCAGTGGTTGCAGGCCACGATGGCCGTGCTCGACATGCGCACGATCGTCGAGTGCTCACCGCAATTGGGGCACACCGAAACGAGCTCGAAGCGCTGCAGGCAGTTCACGCACCGATAGCGGCCGGGGACCGTGGTCGGGCGCAGCCAGGGCTCGCCGCAGTGGGGGCACTCCGGGCCGAGCTTGTCCTGTTGGGCGGTATCGCTCACGGTGCCAAGGGTAGGAGGTTCCTCGTGAACCGAAGTGCGCCAGCCTAACCGGCGCGCCGGAGGCGAGCGATGAAGAACCCGTCGGTATGGTCGCGGTCGGGCAGGGTCTGCAGCCACGGCCCCGACGCCGCCGCGGGCGCCAGCTCCCCGAGCGCCTCGGCGCTGAACTGCCTGCACTCGGACAGGAACTCCCCGACCAGCTCCTCACCCTCGGACCGGGTGAGCGTGCAGACCGAGTAGACGAGGGTCCCTCCCGGGGCGGTGGCGGCGGCCCCGGCGCGCAGGATCCGGGCCTGGAGGTCCGACAGGTCCCGGATCCGCTCGGGACTGGTGCGCCAGCGCAAATCGGGTCGCGACTGGAGGGTGCCCAGCCCGCTGCAGGGCGGATCGACGAGCACCGCGTCGTACACCGGCCCCTCGGGCCGGGGCGCCGCGGCGTCCGCGACCTGGACCCGCGCTCCGGTGACATGCATGCGGGCGAACGTCTCCTGGAGCGCCCGCGCGCGGCCGGGATTGCGCTCGACGGCCGTGATCCGCTCGCCGCCGCCGCTCAGGGCGGCCAGGTGAGTGGCCTTGGCCCCCGGGGCTGCGCACAGGTCGAGGATTCGGGCGTCCGAAGCCGGAGCCAGGGCGCGGGCGACCAGCATCGATGCGCGGGACTGGGCCATGATCGCCCCCCGGCGCCACAGCTCCGATCCGTGCACGTCGAACGGGGCATCCAACAGGACCGCCTCGGGCAGCTCGGGCACGGGACGGGCGGGAACCGGCAGCGCAGCCAGCACCAGCTCGCGGGTGCTGAGGAGCGTGTTGACCCGGAGGGCCGCCTCGGCCGGCGCGTTGACCCGGCCGAGCAGGCGCCGTGCCGCCTCGGGCCCGAGCTCGGCAAACCACAGCTCGGCCAGCCACTCCGGGACCGAGTAGCGGACCGACGCCTGCGCCGGCGTGGCGTCGGACAGCTCGGCAAGCAGCGGCGCCCGCTCGCGTGCGGCCCGGCGGAGCACGGCGTTGACCAGGCCCGCCCCGCGCCGGCTGCCGGCCGCCTTGGCCAGCTCCACGCTTTCGTTGACGGCCGCGTGCTCGGCGATTCCGTCCATGAACAGGAGCTGCAGCAGGCCGAGACGCAGCGCGGCCAGCACCGGCGCCTGCAGGCGCCGTACGGAGCGATCCATCAGCCGCTCGGCGACGTGATCGAGCGTTGCCCGGCGCTGGACCGTCCCGAAGGCCAGCGCCGTGGCCAGCGCGCGTTCCCGGGGGTCGAGTCCGGTCGCTTCGGCCGTCAGCGCCCGATCGGCATAGGCGCCCTGCTCGAACACGCGCCGCACGACGGCAAACGCGCAGGCCCGGGCGGGCGAGATCTCGTCCGCGGAGGCTGGATGACCTCGGGTGGCCACCGGCGTCAGCGTCGTCGGCCGCGCAGCCAGTCGGCGGCGGGCATCGGGCGCCGGCCCGCCGGCTGGACGCTGACCAGCTCGAGCGCCCCGGGTGAGCAGCCGAGCACGGGTCGCTCCCCGGCCACCGACAGCTCCCCGGGCGCCGGGCCGCCCTCGGCCACCGGCAGTGGCCGGGCCTCCCAGATCCCCAGCCGCTCGCCACCGGGCAGCTCGATCGCCGCCCCGATGTGGGGGCTCAGGGCCCGGATCGCCCGGTCGAGCTCGACCGCGCTGCGCCCGGGATCCAGGCGCCGGTCCTCGGCGGTCAGCTTCTCGGCATACGTCACGCCGGCCTCATCCTGCTCGACGCAGGCCGGATGCCGGTCGAGCGTGTCGATCAGGAGCTGTGCGCCGAGGCCTTCCAGGCGGCGGGACAGGGTCCCGTACGTGTCGGTGGGGCCGATCGGGGTCGAGGCCCGCGCGCAGACCGGTCCGCTGTCCAGCCCGGCCGTGACCCGCATGATCGAGACGCCGGTCTCGGCATCACCCGCCATGATCGCCCGCTCGACCGGCGCGGCTCCGCGCCAGCGCGGCAGCAAAGAGGGGTGGACGTTGAGCATCTCGTAATCGGACAGCAGCGGCTCCTTGATCAACGCCCCGAACGCGCAGACGCACACCGCCTCCGGTTCGGCGGCGGCGATCCGGGCCCGGACCTCGTCATCGTTGACCGAGGCGGGCTGTTCCAGCGCGAGCCCCAGCTCGCGGGCGACCTCGGCCACCGGCGGGGAGGCCAGGCGACGCCCGCGCCCGCGGGGACGGTCGGGACGGGTGAGGACCAGCGCCGGCCGGTGGTGAGACGCGGCCAGTGCGCGCAGCACGGAGGCCGCGAAGGCTGACGTGCCCAGAAAGACGGTGCGCAAGGCGGCTAGCGGCCCGAGCCGGAACCCCGGGCCCTAGGCCGGCAGGGCCTCGCGGAGGGCGCGCATGGCCTCCTTGCGCTGCTGGCGCGAGATCCGGTCGAGCACCAGCACGCCGTCAAGGTGGTCCATCTCGTGCTGGATCACCCGGGCCTCGAGTCCCGAGGCCTCCACCGTGAGGGGATCCCCGTTCTCATCCTGGGCGCGAACCCGGATATGCACCGGTCGCTCCACGTCGACGTGGACGGCGGGCAGGCTGAGGCAACCCTCCTCAAGGATCTCCTGCTCCTTGCCCGACCACTCGATCTCCGGGTTGACCAGCGCTGCGACCGGCGCCTGCTGATGGACGCGGTAGACCAGCAGCCGGTGCAGCACGCCGACCTGGTTGGCGGCCAGCCCGACGCCGAAGGCATCGATCATCAGCTCCCCCATCCGGCGGACCTCGTCACGGAGCGCGTCGTCGAACCGGTCCACGGGGCGAGCCCGCGTTCGCAGCACCGGATCACCGAACTTACGCACGTGAGCGAGCGCCGCGGCACGCCGGGCCTCCAGCTCGGGATCCAGGCGCTCGTGCTCGTCCTCGAAGTCATCCTCGAGCGCCTCGACCTCGACCTCGTCGGGGGTCGCCGCCTGGAGCTCGCGCGGGTCGTCCTGAGCCTGCATTGACACCCCTTGAGTGTAGGCAAGCCCCGGCGACATCCGAGGGACGCCCCTCCCCGGCCCTGTCGCGGCCTCTATTGAGGGTCGACGTCGACGCTCACGCTGGCGCCCACCCGGGCGGCGCCCGGTCCAACGCGGTCCACGGCGCGGCCGACAGCGGCGATCGCGCCCGCCCGGTCCGCGGCCTTGATGACCAGCTGGCTCCGGGCGCGTCCCCGCAAGCGGAACAGCGGCGCCGGACCCAGGACAGCGCCGTCGAAGGCCTCCAGCCCGTCGGCGATCGCCTGTGCGGTGCGCCGGGCCAGCGGCTCCTCCTCGGCCGAGCACACGACCCGGATCAGGCTCGCGAAGGGCGGATAGCCCAGGGCCCGGCGGCGGCGGAGCTCATCGGCCAGGAAACCGTCTGAGTCGTGGTGGCGGGCGAACTCGAGCGGCCGCGCGTCGGGGGCCAGGGTCTGGACCAGCACACGCCCGCCGTCACCACCACGGCCGGCCCGGCCGGCCAGCTGGGTGACCAGGGCGAAGGTTCGCTCCTCGGCGCGGAAGTCCGGGAAGCGCAGGGTCTGGTCGGCATCGAGGACGACGCCCAGGGCGACGTCGGGGAAGTCATGTCCCTTGGCCACCATCTGGGTGCCGACCAGCGCCCCGGAGCGGGCCTGCTCGAAGCGCTGAAGCGTGGCCGCGCGCTGCTCGAGCCCGGACGAGTCGGCATCGAGCCGGAAGATCGGGAAGTCATCTCCGCCGAGCGCGTCGCGGAGCTCGTGCTCGATGCGCTCGGTACCCGCTCCGTGGCGGGCCACCGACACCGACCCGCAGGAACCGCAGCGGCTGGGCACCGGCTCCCGGTGGCCGCAGTGGTGGCAGGCGATGAGTCCGCTCAGGCCGGCGGCGCCCTCGGGATCCGCGCGCGCGGGACCGGACGCTGACCGAGCCGTCCGGCCGCGGTGCAGGACGAGCGCCACCTCGCAGTTCGGGCAGACCCAGACCCGTCCGCACGAGCGGCAGCAGAGGAAGTTCGACCAGCCGCGGCGGTTGAGCATCACGATCGCCTTGCCCCCGGCACGGCGCAGATCGGCCAGAGCCAGCCGTGTCTCGGGGTGCAGCGGGTGGTGGCGGCCCCGCATGTCGAGCACCTCGACGGCCGGCATCGCCCCGCCGTCGATCCGTTCGGGCAGGCGCAGGCGCCGGCCGGTGACGACGCTCTCCGGGCGGGGCGTGGCACTGCCCGCGACCAGCACGGCGCCGGCGGCGCGGGCGCGCTCCCGGGCGACATGGCGAGCGTCGTAGCGGGGGTCCCCCTCATGCTTGTAGGAGCTCTCGTGCTCCTCGTCGACGATCACCAGCCCGAGGTCGACCACGGGCGCGAACACAGCCGATCTGGGCCCGACACAGACGCGGGCTTGGCCGCGGCGCAGCCGCTGCCATTCGTCATGGCGCTCACCGACGCTGAGCGCGGAATGCAGCACGGCGACCACGTCGCCGAAGCGGGCCTGGAAACGCCCCAGAACCTGCGGTGTGAGCGCTATCTCGGGCACCAGCACGATCGCCGAGCGCCCCGCCGCGAGGGTCGCGGCCACGGCCTGCAGGTAGACCTCGGTCTTGCCCGAGCCGGTGACGCCCTGGAGCAGGAAGGTCTCCGGCGGACGCTCGGCGCCCTCGAGCGCACGGAGGATCGGCTGCAGCGCGGCGTGCTGATCGCCGGTCAGCGCCGGCGAGACCGCGCTGACCGACCCGACGGCGTGGTCCTGCGGGCGCCGGGGGCGCTCGCGGTGGCTGAGTCGCACCAGCCCCCGTGACTCCAGGCGGCGCAGGGCGGCGGTGCCGAGCTCCGCCGCTACCCTCGGCCCGGAGGCCTGCAGGCGCTCGAGCAGCCCGCGCTGGCCGTCGGTCAGCCGAGCCGCGGCATCGGTCAGAGCGCCGGCTCCCGGCTCCGTGAGCTCGGCCACCAGCGCCCGCCGGGCCCGGACGCCCTCGAGCGTGCCCGGCGGGAGCACGAGCCCGAGCGCCCGAGCGGGGGTCGAGCAGTACTCAGTGGCCATCCACGCGGCCAGCGAGACCAGCTCGGCCGGGATCGAGCTGCCCAGGACGGCGTCCGGTTCGGCCAGCCGGTCGGGGGGCAGCTCGGAGTGCCCGGCGAGGTCGATCACGACGCCGAACGCACTCCGGCCCCCGAACGGGACCCGGAGGATCGAGCCGATCCCGATCCGGGGGTCGTCGTCGGACTCGGCACCGGAGCGCGGGAGCCGATAGTCGAACGTGCCCCTCACCGCGCGCGTGCGGGTCAGCGGGATCACCTTGGCCACGGGGGCGCCGGCGGCCCGGAGCGGGGCGCGCGATCCGTCGTCGGCGCGCGCGGCGGGGGCGGATCGGCTCTGGGCACTCACCGCAGCGAATCTAGTCGGGCCGGTGGATGCCGCCGTCAGCGTCCTCTACGCTGGGCGGGTGTTTGCTGAGCCGGGTGAAGTCGTGTTCTTCTCGGGTCATCCGTCACGCCTCACTCAGCCGTTCCTCTACGTCCGGGCCGTGGTCCTGGCCCTGATCGGCGGGATTGCCGCCGGGCTGGCCAGCGCGATCGCCCACGGCCGCGTCGAGTCCGGCTGGGTGGTGATCGGCGTGTTTGGCGTGTTCGGCCTGTTCGCGCTGCGCGGAGAGCTGCGCCGGGCCCGGATCCGCTACGCGATCACCGACCGGCGGCTGAGGATCGAGACCGGCCTGGTGGCTCGGCGCAAGCGTCAGGCCCGGCTCGAGTGGGTGCAGGACGTGCACATGCACCAATCGATGATCGAGCGCTTCCTCGGTATCGGGACGATCGTGTTCATCACCGATGACGAGGCCGACTGGGAGTTCCGCTTCCGCGGCGTGACCGGCCCCCGGCGATTGTTGGGCGCGGTCGACGAGGCGCTGCCGGGGCGGATCCGCGCCCCGCAGGGGCGCTCCCGGCCGCGCATGGGCGCCCGGATCTAGTGTCTGCTACGGCCGGGAGCCGGGCCAGCGCAGCGTGATCCGCACGGTCGCGTCGCCACTGGAATGCATGGAGATCAGGCCGGCGTGCCCGACCGCGGCCAGGTCCGGGGCGAGGCGGCGAAAGCCGCTGCCGCTGATCAGATCGGTGCCCTGGCCGACGGCGACCAGCTCCGGCAGCGCCATGTAGACCAGCGAACCCACGTCGGTCGGATCCGGCGGCAGCACGCTGCGGAACCCCGGGTCCTGGGCCAGGCGGCGGGTGTGCTCGGCCACCGCGGCCACGCCGGCGGAGCTGGTGGAGATCACCACCAGACCACGGAACACGGCGTAGTCAAGCTCGAGGCCACTGGCCAGGGCCAGCTGGTGGTCGCTGACCCCGGCCACGGTGAGGTCGTTGAACACCGGGACCCGGGTGGCGTTCGGGGTCTGGAAGAGCTGGGCCAGGGGTATCTCGAGTTGCGCGAGCTGGGTCCGTGCCCGGGCCATGCTGGGCACCCGGGCGATGACGACCAGCGTGTTCGACCCGGCGCTGGGCACGATTCCGACGGCGGTCTCGCCGGAGAACAGCGCGGTCACGGCGGGCACGTCCACGCCCTCGGCTCGCAGCGCCCCGCCGAGCCGTGAGAGCAACGCGGCCACGCCGCCGCCGATCCCGGCCGTGGCTCCGGCGCTCAGCAGCGCGGGGGCCATCCGGTTCAGGCCGCGGACGTCGAGCATCAGGATCGCCCCGCTCGGGAGCACGTTCTGCAGCGTCGGGGTGAACGACGCGCGGGCGTGGCCGAGCCGTTGCAGGGTCGGGTCAAGCGCGCTGTGGATCAGCACCCGCGCGCCTCCGGAGCCAGGCACCAGAGCCAGCGCGACCCCCTGCAGGGCGGGCTGGTAGAGCAGGTCGCCGAGGGCGCCGAGAATGCCGCCGCGCGGCGCCAGCAGGCGGCGCACTCCGGCCATCGAGGCGTACGCGCTGAGCGCCGGATGCTCGGGCTCCGAGGCCACGGCCCGCTGGTAGACCGATGAACCGGACAGCGAGCGCGTGCGGCCACCGGCCACGTCCAGCGCGGCCCGCACACTGGCGTCCTGGCCCACGACCAGGAAGTGCGAGGCAAAGGCCAGCTCGCTCCCCGATGGATAGGCGTAGAGCGCCGCGCCGCGGTAGGAGCCGCGGCGGGCGGCTCCCTCCTGGTGCAGGAAGGCGCGCGCCCGGGCCGCATTGCCGACGTTAAGGATGATCAGCGCGTCAGCGCTCGACGTCCTCGTGTTGAGCAGCGCCACCGCCGCCTCGTGGCCCACCCAGGGCAGGACCTGGCGGGTGAAGTCAATCCGGTGCCCGCCCGCCAGCACGGCTCCGATGCGACCCCCGACCGCGCGCTCCAGGCGGCCGAAGTCCGGGAAGCGGGTGGTCATCGCCAGCGCCTGCTGGAACTCTGAGCTACCGGGGTCGAGGGAGACGTCGACGAAGCCCAGCGCGTCGGCCGGAACCAGCCGCGCGGCCCCGGGCGTCGCCGAACCCGCCGCATCCAGAGTGGTCACGGCCGCGATGAGCAGGGCCAGCCCGAGCGCAAGTCCCACCGCCAGAAGGCGGCGGCGGCGCTGGACGAGGGCAGTGGGACCCGCGGCGGCCGGCTCCGGACCGGCCAGGGTTTCGCTCACGGCAAGGGGATTATCACGCCGCGGCGCCGCGCGCGCCGGTGGGCCGACGCTCGTTGCGGGCCACGAAGTCGATGATCGCCGGCACGCCCTCGAGCCGGTAGCGCTGCCGGAGCTGATTCTCGAGGAAGTAGGCGTAGTCCCGGGTCACCCGAGCACGGGAGTTGACCTGGATCGAGAAGCGGGGCGGGCGCTCGCCGGTCTGGGTCATGTACAGCATCCGCAGCCGGTGGCCGGAGCCGGCGCCACGGCCGCCGGCGCCGACCGGCGGCTGGCGCTTGGCGACCACCTCGCTCAGGAAGCGGTTCAGCTGCGGGGTGGGGATCCGGGTCCGGCTGCGGTCGGCCAGGGCGAGCGCCTCGATCAGCAGTCGCTCCACGTGGCGGCCGGTCTTGGCGCTGGCGGTGAGGACGCGCGGACGCAGGCGCAGCTTGCTGTGGGCCCGAGCGCGCTCGTGCTCGAGATCCACCGCCTCGGCCAGATCCCATTTGTTGAGCACCAGCGCGGTCGCGCACCCACTCCTCATGGCCAGCTCGGCGATGCGTAGGTCCTGGCTGGTCACCCCGTCGGTGGCGTCGCAGACGACCAGAGCCACGTCGGCGCGCTCGGCCGCGCGCTGTGAGCGCAGCGTGGTGTAGTACTCGACGGACTCGGTCACCTTGGCCTGCCGGCGGATGCCGGCCGTGTCGACCAGCACCAGGTCTCGGTCGCGGAAGCGAATCGGCAGGTCAATGGCGTCTCGGGTGGTGCCGGCCACCGGGCTGACGATCACGCGCTCGGAGCCGGCGAACCGGTTCAGCATCGAGGACTTCCCGACGTTCGGGCGTCCGATCAGGGCCAGACGGACGACGCTCGGGTCATCCTCAGGCGGCTCCCCCTCCGGGGCCAGCGCGGCCAGCCGGTCGAGCAGGTCCCCGGTGCCGAGCCCCTGCGCCGCGGACACGGGAATTGGGTCGCCCAGCCCAAGCGCATGGAACTCGGCGGCCAGGTGGAGATCGGCCCCGGTGTCGATCTTGTTGGCCGCGACCAGCACGGGCACGCTGCCCCGTCGCAGCAGGTCGGCCATCTCCAGGTCGCCGGGACGCAGACCGGCGCGGGCATCCACCACCAGCACGGCGGCCTGGGCATCGGCCAGGGCGGAGCGGGCCTGATCCTGGATCTGGCCGGCAAGCACGTCGTGATCCTGTAGATCGATGCCGCCCGTGTCGATCAGCGTCAGCGCACGGCCGTTCCACTCTGTCCGCAGCTCCTTGCGGTCCCGGGTGATCCCGGGATGCTCGTGGACGACAGCCTCGCGTGACTCGGTCAGGCGGTTGACCAGCGAGGACTTGCCGACGTTCGGATAGCCGACGATCGCGACCTTCATGGTGCATCGAGGCTAGCTGGTGGTTGGCCTATGAGCCGCTGCTCGGCCGGCGCCCGCGGCCAGCCAGCTCGACGATGCGGGCCACGACCTGCTCGCGGCTCAGGCCGGTGGAGTCGATCGTCACCGCACCGTCGGCAGCCACCAGCGGCGAGTGCTCACGGCTCATGTCCCGCTGGTCACGGATCAGTTGCTCGGCGAGCACGGTCTCATAATCGGCGCCCAGCTCCGCGGCCCGGCGCCGCGCCCGTTCCTGCGGACTCGCGGTCAGGAACACCTTGACCTCGGCGTCGGGAACCACGACCGAGCCGATATCGCGCCCCTCGGCGACCCAGTCGCCGCGGGCCAGCAGGCGCCGCTGCTCGACGACCATGGCTGCCCGGACCTCAGGGTCGGCGGCCGCCCGCGAGGCACCGTCGCTCACCTCCGGCGTGCGGATCGCCTCGGTGACGTCCCGGCCGTCGAGGCGGATGCGGTCGCCGAGCTCGATCCTCAGCGTCGGCGCCACCCGCGCCGGCATCAGCCCGCGCTCGAGGGCGGCCAGGGCGACGCAGCGATACATCGCCCCCGAATCGAGATACACGAAGCCGAGCTCCGCCGCCGTGGCCCGGGCCACGGTCGACTTGCCGGCCCCGGCCGGTCCATCGATGGCGACCACCATCAGGCGCTCACGCTCGCGACGTCCCGGGCAAAGCCCGGATAGGAGACATCGGCAGCGTCCATCCCGTGCACCTCAACGCCCTCGTCCGAGGCCAGGCCGGCGACCGCTCCGAGCAGCGCCAGGCGATGATCGCCGTGAGCATCGAGGTGCCCGCCGCGCAGTGATCCGCGACCACGAACGGCGAACCCATCGGGCAGCGCCTCGATGTCGGCCCCCAGACCGCGCAGACCGTCGACCACGGTGCTGATCCGATCGGATTCCTTCACCCGCAGCTCCGCGGCGCCGCGGACCACCGTCTCCCCCTCGGCGAAGCAGCCGAGCAGAGCGATCAGCGGCAGCTCGTCGATGGCCAGTGGCACCTCGTCAGCCTCGACGGTGGTGCCCTCGATCGGGCCGTGCGAGACGTCGAGTTCGCACACCGGCTCGTCGGCGCCGAAGGCCCCCTCGGGCTCGAGCTCACCGACCACGATCGCGCCCATGCGCTCCAGGATGCGCAGGAAGCCCGTCCGGGTCCAGTTGACGCCGACGTGATCCAGGACCAGCCGCGATCCCCGGGTGAGAACCCCGGCGGCGATCAGGAAGGCGGCGCTGGACAGATCGCCCGGCACCTCGACCAACTCGAGCTCGAGCTCGTCGGCATTGCCGATCCGGACCACATAGCCGCCTTCGGGAGTCCGGTCGCGCGTGACCGCCGCCCCCGCCCGGAGGAGCATCCGTTCGGTGTGGTCGCGGGTGGCGACCGGCTCCCGCACCGCGGTGCCGGTCGTGGCCAGCCCGGCCAGGAGCAGACATGACTTCACCTGGCCGCTGGCCACCGGGAGCGTGTAGTCGATCCCGCCGAGCGGCGCCCCCGTGATCGTGAAGGGGGGAAAGCGGCCGGCCCGGGCGTGGATCCGAGCCCCCATCTGCTCGAGCGGCACCGCGATCCGGTCGACCGGACGCCGGCGGATCGACGCGTCGCCGTCGAGCGTGAAGCTGGCGCCGGCCTGGAAGGCGAGCCAGCCGGGGAGCAGCCGCATCAGCGTTCCCGCGTTGCCGACATCGATCGGCTGCGCCGGCACCTGGGCGTTGCGCATGCCGACGCCGCGAACGGTCACCCCGTGGCCGCGGCGTTCGATGATTGCCCCGAGGGTCTGGACGGCGGCCAGCGTCGAGTTCGTGTCGGCGGCGTCGAGGTAGTTGTGGATCCGGACGGGCTCGGAGGCCATCGCGCCGATGATCGCCGCGCGGTGCGAGATCGACTTGTCAGCCGGCGGGGTGAGGCGGCCCCGGAGGCGCGTGGCGGGCTCGAACCGGACGTTCATGCGCGAGCCACCGGGAAACCGAGCCCGGCCACGAGCTCCTCCGTCCGCGCGGCAGCGGCCTCACCGGCCACCCACAGCGCGACCACGCCCTCGTTCATGTCGCGGGCCGGGTAGAGCGCCATGTCCGTGATGTTTACCCCCGCTCGCCCGAGGGCGAGCGCGAGCTCGGCGATCACCCCGGGCCGGTTGGGCACCGAGGCCCGGATCTCGAACAGGCGCCCGCCGGCGAGTTGGTTCTCGAGCAGGCGCCGGCGGTCCTCGGCCGCGGCCTCGTTCCAGTGCGTGATCGCCTTCGCGTCGCCGGCGCTGAGCGCGTCACGAACGCCGCGCAGGTGCGCGAGCGCGCGGTCGAGCTCGGCCACCAGCGCGTCGCGATTGGACAGGTAGATGTCAGTCCAGATCGCGCTCGGCGCCCCTGCCACGCGGGTCGCGTCCCGGAAGCTCGGACCGGTGGCGGGCAGCCGCTCATCCCCGGCCGCCAGGGTGCGTGCCGCCTGGCTGACGAGCAGGTTGGCCAGCACGTGGGGCAGGTGCGAGACGGTGGCCAGGATCCGGTCGTGACTCTCGGCGTCGATCGCCGCGGGCTGGGCCCCGAGCGCATGCAGCAATCGGTGCAGGCGCTCGAACAGCACCCCTGAGGTCCGCGAGGTGGGGGTCAGATACCAGGTGGCCCCCTCGAACATGTCCGCGCGGGCATGCTCGACGCCGGCGTTCTCGGCCCCGGCCAGGGGGTGCCCGCCGACGAACCGCGGATCGTCATGGCGGGCGAGGACCGCGCGCTTGGTCGAGCCGACGTCGGTGACCACGCAATCGGATGGTGCGGCGTGCAGGACCTCGGTGATGAGCGCCGGCAGGCTGCCCACGGGAACGGCCACGAACGCCGCCTGAGCGTCCTCCAGCGCCTCGGCCACGCTGCCGGCGGCCCGATCCAGAGCCCCGCGCTGGGTGGCCTCAGCGAGCGCCGCGGGGCGGCGGTCAAAACCGGTCACGGTGGCGCCGGCGCGAGCGCGCGCGGCCATCCCCACCGAGCCGCCGATCAGGCCGACGCCGATGACGGCGATCCGCATGCCATCCGGGGTCAAGGGCTATTGGCGCTCGCGCCGAGCGCGGACGGCGGCGGCCAGGCCGTCGAGCAGCTCGACGGTGTCCTCCCAGCCGAGGCAGCCATCCGTGATCGACTGACCGTGGGTGAGCGGCTGCCCGGGATACGCGGGCGGGTCCTGGCGGCCGGCGACCAGGAACGACTCGACCATCACACCGACGATCGCGCGGTTGCCGTCGGCGATCTGGGCGGCCAGGTCGGCCGCCACGGCCGGCTGCCGGGATGGGTCCTTGGCGCTGTTGTCGTGGCTGACATCGACCATCACCCGGGCCGGCAGCTCGGCCGCCTTGAGCAGGTCAAGGGCGGCCGCGATCTCCTCGGCCCCGTAGTTGGGCGCCCCCTTCCCACCTCGCAGGATGATGTGGCACTCGGGGTTGCCCTGCGTGTAGAGAATGGCCGGGCGGCCGTTGACATCGATCCCGGCGAACGCGTGCGTCGCGGCGGCGGCGCGCACGGCGTCGACGGCCACCTGCACGTTGCCATCGGAGCGGTTCTTGAAGCCGACCGGCATCGACAGGCCGGAGCCCAGCTGGCGGTGGATCTGACTCTCCACCGTGCGGGCGCCGATCGCCCCCCAGCTGACCGCATCGGAGATGTACTGCGGCGTGATCGGGTCAAGGAATTCACAGCCCACCGGCAGGCCCAGGGACAGCACCTCGAGCAGCAGCCGCCGGGCCATGCGCAGGCCGGTGTTGACGTCGCTGGAGCCGTCGAGATGGGGATCGTTGATCAGGCCCTTCCAGCCGATCGTGGTCCGTGGCTTCTCGAAGTAGACCCGCATGGCCACGCACAGCTCCGGCGCCAGCCGGGCGGCCTGGTCGCTGAGGCGCTCGGCGTATTCGCGCGTCGCCTCGACGTCGTGAACGCTGCACGGTCCGACCACGACGAGCAACCGGTCGTCCAGCCCGTCGAGGATGGCCTGGGCCGCCTCGCGGCCGCGGATCAGGACCTCGGCCTGAGGCTCGGTCAGCGGCAGCTCGTCAATCAGCTCCCGGGGCGCCGAGAGCGGGACGAGCCGCTCGATCCGCCGGTCGCGGACGGCGTCGCTGAGCGATGAGCCGGTCAGCGACATCTCAGGCCGCGGCTCCGACCGGCTGGGGCAGGGCCTTACCCGCCAGCGCCGCCACGGCGGCGAGCTGCCGGGCATAGGCCGCGAAGTCGGCCGTGCGCAGCTGCTGGGGTCCGTCGCAGATCGCCTCATCCGGGCGGGGATGGACCTCAACGATGATCCCGTCCGCCCCCGCGGCCGCCGCGGCCAGCGACATCGGCAGGACGAGCTCGCGCCGTCCGGCGGCATGGCTCGGATCGACGATCACCGGAAGATGGGTCATCTCCCTGAGGACGGGGATCGCCATCAGGTCCAGGGTGAACCGGTAGGCGGTCTCGAACGTCCGGATTCCGCGCTCGCAGAGGATGACCGACTCATTGCCCTCCTTGAGGACGTACTCGGCGGCCAGCACCAGCTCCTCGAGGGTGCTCGACAGCCCGCGCTTGATCATCACCGGCCAGCCGGAGCGGCCGATCTCGGTCAGCAGCGTGTAGTTCTGCATGTTGCGCGCGCCGACCTGGATCACGTCGGCCACCGCCAGCACCGCCGGAAGGTCGCGGGCATCCATCACCTCGGTGACGATCGGCAGCCCGGTCTGGGCCTTGGCTTCGGCGAGCAGGCCGAGGCCCTCCTGCCCGAGCCCCTGGAAGGCATACGGCGAGGTGCGGGGCTTGTAGGCGCCGCCTCGGAACATGGTGGCCCCCGAGTCGCGGACGATGTGCGCGGTGTCGAGCGTCTGCGCGCGGGACTCGACCGTGCACGGGCCGGCGATGAGCGCGAAGTGCGGACCGCCGATCCGGGCCCCGGCGATGTCGAGCACGCTGCGGACATCACGCCGGGCGCCGGCGAGCCGCAGCTCGCAGCGCGATACCCCCTCGGTGTCCGTTGGTCTCGTCACGGTGGTCATGGTCTGAAGTCCTTTCTGCGCCTGGAAACTCTACGAAAGCGGATTTGCTGCAGATCGCCGAGGCGTGAACCGCCCCGCGGGGGGATCTCCGGCGCCCGACCTCCGAGGGTTCCGCTCCGATGAGCGGCGGCGGATGTCTGGCCGAGCGCCTAGCTAAATCGCCAGGCGTAGAAGCGCGCGTAGAAGGACCAGCCGAAGGCGGCGGTGCTGCGGGTGCTGACGCGGGCGTGGTCGGACATGCGCTGGCCTGGGGTTCTATCAGAGCGGGCGCAGGTTGCCTAGAGGCGGGCCGGGCGGGCGGCCAGTCCTGCGCGCAGCTTGGATTTGCGGGCGGGGTGCGCGCCCCAGTGGTCGCTTTCGGGGCCCGAAAACGGAGACCCCGACCGGGAGGCGGCGTCAGGCCCCGGCGAGCTCACCCATCGCGGCCAGGAAGCGCGCGTTCTCGGCCTCGCTGCCGACGGTGACGCGCAGCGACCCCTCGCGGCCCAGGGAGGCGCCCGCGCGGACCAGCACACCCCGCTCGGCCAGTCCGGCCAGCACCTCGGCCTCGAGGGTATCCGGCCCGAGGTGCACCCAGACGAAGTTGGCGTCGGTGTCGGCCACCCACAGCCCCTGCGCGCGGAGGCCGTCAGTCAGCTCGGTGCGCGCGGCGACCGTCCGGGCGACGCGCCGCTCGACCTCGTCCTGGTGGCGCAGGGCCTCGACGGCCGCCGCCTGGGCGGCCATGTTCAGGTAGAAGGGCTGGCGAACCTGATCGACGGCGGCCCGGAACTGCTCGGAGCCGCACAGCCCGTAGCCGACCCGCAGGCCGGCCAGTCCGTAGACCTTGGAGAACGTGCGCAGCAGGACCAGATTGGGCCAGCGTCGCAGCAGCTCGAGCGACGCGTAGGTGTCGCCCAGGGTCAGCGCGTATTCGCAGTAGGCCTCATCGAGGATCACGCAGATATGGCGCGGGATCCTGTCCAGGAAGGCTTCAATCGCCTCCAGCGGCAGCGCGGTCGACGTGGGGTTGTTGGGGTTGCAGACCAGAATCAGCCGGGTGGCGACGGTCACCTCCGCGGCCATCGCGTCCAGGTCGTGGCGGTCCTCGGAATCGAGCGGCACCTGGATTGCGCGCGCGCCCGAGGCGGCGGCCAAGTGGGGGTAGACGCTGAAGGCGGGCCAGGCGTAGACCATCTCGGCGCCCGGCTCCAGGAGGGCCTCGCCGGCCGCCAGCAGCAGGTCACAGGAGCCGTTGCCGAGCGCTATCCGGTGGGGCGCGACGCCGTAGCGATCCGACAGGGCGCGGCGCAGCGCGGAATAAGAGGGATCCGGGTAGCGGTGCACGCCGGCCAGGGCCGACTGCGCGGCGGTGACCACGGCGGGGCTCGGCGCCACCCAGGATTCGTTTGAGGCGAGCATCGCGACGTCATCGCCCATGTCGTAGCCCGCGGCCAGCGGGTAGGCCGGGATGCGCCGGATGCGTTCACCGAATTCGATCGCCATCAGTGGGTCTCCGGGAGAGTTTGTACCCGAAAGCGACGCGATGGGCCTACTGTGCGGACTCGAGGTCGCGCCTCAGGGTCTTGGCCTCGCCGAGGTAGACGTGCTGAGGCACGTGATCCTCCCCGGCGTAGTAGTGGACGAGCACCCGTATCACCCTGGGCAGCGACCCGGGCACCGGCACCTCGCGCGCACACAGCAGGGGCACGCGGTCGAGGCCGAGGGCACGCGCCGCCACAGCCGGGAATTCAGCGTCGAGGTCGTCGGTGAGCGTGAAGATGCAGCTCACCATCGCCTCCGGACCGAGCGCATTGCGGGCCATCAGCTCCTGGATCAGGACGCTGGTGGCGTTGAGGATCGCCGCCGCTTCGTTGGCCGCGACGCTGTTGGCGCCGCGCAGGGCGAAGAGCCGCATCGGGCTAGGAGTTTGGCAGAGCGCTGGCCGCGCTGAGCGGCAGCGGAGCCAGCTCGTACACCGCGGCACACCCGAACCGATGCACGTTGATCACCAGGTTCCCCAGCAGGCTCATCAGGTCCACGTGCGGCGCGCAGCTGGCCAGGACGAAGCGTGCCCGTGAGCGGATCACGAAGTCGCGCGCCTGCGCCTGGGACATGGCGCCCGTGAACAGGGCATCGGCGGCCTCCGAGCGGGGCATGCAGCGCGGCTCGGACCACAGGCAGTCGCCGACCAGCGTGTGCCGGCCGGTGCGCCCGGGCACCACCTCTCCGAGGTAGAACTGGGTGAGAACGCCGCCGCCGTCGGGGTCGCGCTGCAGGTAGGCCAGCGCAGCCTGCTCATCACGGGTGATGAAGTTGGCGTTCCCGTAGGTCGGCTGCACGAACGCGGGAGCGATGGCCAGCGCGTAGGCGTTGGCCGGAATCGTGAAGGCTACGAGCAGCGCCGCGGTCACCCAGCGGGCCGACGCGAGGGCCGGGAAGCGAGTGCGCTGCACGCCGAGCACGGCCAGCATCGAGAGCGGGAAGGTGATCCCGTTGAAGGCGTGCAGCGGCGTCGCGCTGAGGGTGGTGGCCGACAGCACATAGATGATCAGCGCCACGAGCGGCCACACGCGAGCCAGAAGCTCCAGGAACGTCCGCGCGCGGCCCCGGTAGCCGAGCAGGGCGAGCAGGGCCAGCGGCCCCGCCCCGATCGCGATCGACCAGAACGAGAAGGTGTGCTTGCTGGCCACGCGGGCGAGCGCCCAGGAGAGGTCGAGGCGACCGAGCATCAGGTAGTAGACCAGCGGGATCCCGGTCAGCAGCAGGGTCAGCGCGGGCAGGCCGAGCGAGCGCCACGTACGGTGCTCGCGCCAGCGGATCAGCTCGGCCAGGACCAGGATCAGGATCAGCGTCTCCCCCTGCCAGGGGTGCAGGGTGCTGGCCACGCCGCCGAGCACGCCGGGGATCCAGGCCACCCTCCCCTCCCCTCGCGCCCGGTCGTAGCCGAGCAGCGCGAACACGATCAGGGCGACCGCGAGCAGACCGAACGGATAGCCCCATGACTGCCATGTGGGCATCATGTCCCCGACGATCCCGAACGCCCCGTAGACCGTGCTGAACGAGCCGAAGAACAGGCACAGGGCGATCGTCACCCGGCGCGGGCCGGTCCCGGCCACACCGCGGTGGGCCCAGCTGCGAGCGGCGAAGAACGTCGCCACCACGGCCACCGGCTTCCACAGCAGCAGGGCCAGCCAGGCCGGCACCCCGAGGGCGGCGATCACGCCCGAGATGGCCACCGCCGGCTGAAAGTAGTCGGACGGGGTCCCGCGCAGGACGAACAGGTTGGCGATCAGCAGATGGTGCGAAGCCGACTGGATCCAGGCCAGGTACTGCATCTGATCGACGATGAAGAAGCCGTCGGTCCCGGTCCAGACCAGGCCCTGGGCGATGGCGAGCCGGAGATCGAGCGCGATCACCCACAGGGAGAAGACCACGAAGGCGATCAGGCAGCCGAGCTCGAAGCGATCCATCCGGCGGCGGCTGACCGGCGGCACGGTGAGCGCGGGCCGCGCTCCGCCGGCCAGGAGGGACGATTCAACGCGCACGACGTGCGAACCTAACAGAGCCCTTAGTCCGGGCGTTCCCGGCTACTGCTCGAGCTTGTTCTGCTGCGACAGAGACGCGCGCCCGGCCGGGCCGCCGAGCGGGTTGATCCCGTGGGCCTTCATGTACAGGTTGGTGGCCGGCATGAAGCTCAGGATCAGAAACAGGGTCCCGGCCACGGCGACGCGACGCAGGCGGATGCTCGTGCCCAGCGCGGCCAGCGGCAGGACCCAGATCACGTACCACGGCATCAGCCAGCTCAGGCTGGCGATCAGCGCGACCGTCGACCAGCCGGCGCCGGACAGCCAGTCGCGGCTGCGGGTGATCTGGTGGACCAGCACCACGACGACGCCGACCAGGGCCAGCTTGAGCAGGAACGGCGTTCCGCCCCCGGCGCCGATCAGCACCCCGACGATGTTGGGAATGCTGAAGTCGGTCAGCAGCGAGCTCTGCTGGGCGAGGTTGGGGATCGCGAAGCCGAACAGCAGCAGGCTGATCGCCACCAGCGGGACGGCGGCCATCGCCGCTCCGGCCAGGACGCGGAGCCGTCGTGGGCGGGTGACCGCGGCGACGAGCAGGAAGGGGAGGATCAGGGCCGCGGTGAACTTGATCGCCACGGCCAGCATCAGCACCGCGCCGGCACTGCGGTCGCGGCCGGCCAGCAGCAGCGAGACGGCCCCCAGCATCGGCACGAGCATGAAGAAGTCGTTGTGGAAGCCGCCCACGGCGTACATGAGGTAGATCGGGTTGAGCGCCACGAGCACGACGGCCAGGCGAGGATCGCGCCCCAGTTGCCGCGCGCACTGCCACACGAGGGTCACGAAGCCCAGGCTGAGCCCGACGGTGACGATCTTCAGCGTCCAGTAGGCGAGCGACAGCGGCATGAAGGCCAGCGGATAGGTCAGCGCGCTGAACAGTGGGCCGTAGGGACTGCGCAGGTTGTTCCAGCTGGCGAACTGGGAGACGGGGTCGAAGGTCTCCTGGCCGATCGTGTACCGGTAGGGGTTCAGGTGGTGCAGGCCACCCAGGTGGGCGTAGCCGATGTAGTTGAAGACGTCGTTGAGCTGCAGGGGCGGGCTGAGCAGCAGGATCAGGTGCAGTGCGATCACCGTGGTGGCCAGCGTCCGCGCCGAGAACACCGGCACCGCCCGCAGCGCCACGACGTAGGCGAGCAGCATCGACAGCAGAACGACGCTGAAGCCGATGCCCACCGCCTTCGGGTCGCGGATCACCCGCGGGATCACCGCGCCGAGCGGACCGGCATCCCAGCCCGGGAAGGCCAGGGTGCTGCGGGGCACCAGGACCGACGGTCCAGCCACCGCGACCAGGACGACCAGCAGAGCGCCCATGACCACGGCGGCCAGGGCCAGGTGCCCGGTGCGCGAGCCAACCCGGGTGCGCGGCCACGGGATCCGCGCCGGCAGGCTGGGCAACCGCAGGCGGGGCAGGGTCACGGCCCCCTCGCCGGCGGCGGCGCCCGCGGCGGGACCGGAGGCGAGCCGGATCGGCGGCTCTCCCTGTCGCTGCTCCTGAAGCATCCCGAGAACATAGTGCCGATTGAGGCGTTGGCCGGCGCCCGGCGCTCAGTTGGGATCTTGTTAGGCGACGGGCCAAAGCCCGCCGATATCGCCGTTGGGAGGCGAACCTTTCGGCGTGAGCGCCGGATCGATAGCCGAACATGGCCGGGAGGGCCGGGCAGGGCGGCCGTGGCGGGGGCTGGAGCGGACCGCAACCCCGGCCGCGATCGTCGTCGGGGTACTGGTGCTGCTCGGCGGCGGGCTGCGCTTCTACGGCCTCGGGCATCAGGGCTTCTGGTACGACGAGGCCAACACCGCGATGCTCATGCGCCACCCGGCCGGAGAGATGCTCGGTCTGCTGCCCACGAACGAATCGACGCCGCCGCTCTACTACTGCGTGGCCTGGGTGTGGACGCGGATCCTGGGCAGCGGGGAGGCGGGCCTGCGCTCGCTCTCAGCGCTGTTCGGCGTGCTCCTGATCCCGGTGGCCTACGCCCTCGGGAGGACGGCCGTCTCCCGGCGGGTGGGGCTGGTGCTGGCGGCGCTGGTCACCTTCAACCCGCTGCTCATCTGGTACTCCCAGGAGGCCCGGTCCTACGCCCTGCTCGCGCTGCTCAGCGCCGTGACGCTGCTGGCCACCGTGCGCGCCCTGCGGACGCCGGACCCGCGGGCCCTGGCCGTTTGGTCGGTGTCCGCAATCCTGGCCCTGACCACGCACTACTTCGCGGTCCTGGTCGTCGCCCCAGAGGCTCTGTGGCTGCTGATCGCCCATGGCCGACGGCGCGCCACCCTCCTCGCCTCCGCCGTCGTGGCGGCCTCCGGCCTGGCCCTGATACCGCTTGCTCTGAGCCAGAACGGCACCCATCGCGACCGCTGGATCTCCCGCAGCCCGCTGGGCATTCGCCTGAATCAGGTCGTTCCCCAGATGCTGATCGGTCCCGGATCGCCCGACCGCCTGCTGGTCAAGTTCGTCGCCTTCGCCGCCGCTGCGGTCGCGCTCGGCCTGCTCCTGTTCCGGGGCACCGGCGGTGAGCGCCGGATCGCCGTGCGGATCGGCGCGCTGCTGCTATTCGGTTTCGGGCTGAACTTCCTGTTCATCCTGGCCGGCTACGACGACCTCATCACCCGCAACCTGCTGGCGCTCGAGGCCCCTCTGCTGATCGTGCTGGCCATCGGCTTCGGCGCCCGCCGCGCGGGCTGGCTCGGTCTGCTGGCCGCTGCCGTGCTGTGCGCGACCGGGATCACGGCCGCCGTCGGCGTGGCCGCCGACTACAGCCTGCAGCGCCCCGACTGGCGCCCGCTGGCGCACCTGCTCGGACCGGCGCCTCCCCGTCACGGCCCCGGCCGCGCGTTCCTGATCCAGCGCTACCGGATGCTCCTGCCCCTGTCGCTGTACATGCCCGGCCTGCGGCGGATCGCGCCCGTCACCGGGGCGATCGTGAACCAGTTCGACGTGATCTCGATCAGCGCGCCCGAGCAACGGCTGTGCTGGTGGGGGGCGGCCTGCAACCTGTTTCCGTCCCGGCCGCAGCGCTCCTATCGGATCCCCGGGTTTCACTTCGTCTGGCGGCGCCGGGTGCGTCAGTTCACCGTCGAGCACTTCGTCTCCCGGCATCCGGTCCGGATCCGCTCGGCGACGGTCTTCCCCGCCCTCCACACGACGCAGCTCGGCCACGACGACCTGCTCTTTCAGCAGTAGCCGGCCGCGCGCAGCGCGCTCAGCTCGGCCGCGGTCAGGACCCGGTGTGCGCCGGGTGGCAGGTCGCCGAGCGCCAGCGGCCCGAAGGCCACGCGCTCGAGTCCGATCACCCGGTGCCCGACCTGCTCGCACATGCGCCGGACCTGGCGCTTTCGTCCCTCACGAAGGGTGAGCTCGATCATGTTGGGCCGCAGGCGCCGCGCCCGGGCCGGCGCGCTGATGCCGTCCTCGAGCTCCACGCCCTGGCGCAGCCGGCGCAGGGCCGCCTCGCGAACCGGCGGATGGGCCACGGTCGCCCGGTAGGTCTTCTCGACCTCGAAGCGCGGATGGGTCAGGCGGTGGGCCAGCTCGCCGTCGTCGGTGAGCAGGATCAGCCCGGTGGTGTCGATGTCCAGCCGGCCGACGGGGAACAGGCGCGACGCCGATGGCACCAGCGAGACGACGGTGGGCCGCCCGTGCGTGTCGCTGGCCGTCGAGACGACGCCCTTCGGCTTGTTGACCGCGTAGACGACGCGATCTGCCGCCGGGAGGGTGACCGGGGTCCGGTCCACCGTGACCAGATCTCCGTCGGCGACGGCCCGGGCCGGGTCACGCACCGTCTCCGCGCCGACCTGCACCCGCCCCGAGCGCACGATCTCCTCCGCCGCGCGGCGGGAGGCGACTCCGGCCTGGGCCAGGTATTTCGCGAGTCGCATGGGGAATGCCACCATAGAGGCGTGGACTTCGCCCTTCTCGACGCCGCGCTCTCCGACCTCGGCGCGCCGGCTTACCGCGCGCGCCAGATCTGGCGCTGGGCCGCCCAGGGCGCGGCCGGCTATGAGGACATGACCGATCTACCGCTCGCGCTGCGCCGCCGGCTGGCCGAGACCGTGCCCTTCTCGAGCCTGGCCGCGGTCCACGAGTCACGGGCCAGCGACGGCACCGTCAAGGCGCTGCTGCGAACCGCCGACGGCCGTCCGATCGAGGCGGTCCTGATGGTCTACCGGGATGGCCGGCGCTCGTTGTGCCTGTCCTCGCAGTCGGGCTGTCCGCTGACCTGCCGGTTCTGCGCCACCGGCCAGATGCGGTTCGGGCGCAACCTGACCGCCGGGGAGATCGTGGACCAGGCGCTTCACTTCCGCAGGCTCGGTCCGGTGGACCACGCCGTGTTCATGGGCATGGGCGAGCCGATGATGAACCTCGACGCGGTGCTGGCCGCCTGCCAGCGGCTGCCCGACCTCGGGATCAGCCACCGCCACACCGCGATCTCGACCGTGGGCTGGGTGCCCGGCATCCAGCGGCTGGCCGCCGCCCCGATGCCGATCCGGCTCGCCCTGTCTCTGCACGCCGCCGACGAGGCGCTGCGTTCCGAGCTGATGCCCGTCAACGACCGCTACCCGCTGCCGGAGGTGCTGGCGGCGTGCCGCGAGTACTACGCCCGCAAACGGCGGATGATCTTCATCGAGTACGTGATGCTGGCCGGGGTCAACGACACCGTCGCTCAGGCCCGACAGCTCGCCCAGGTGCTCGATCCGCGGATGTTCAAGGTCAACCTGATCCCCTACAACCCGACCGACTCGCCCTTTCAGGGCTCGAGTCCCAAGGCGATCGAGGCCTTCCGGGCGGAGCTCGAGCGCGCCGGCCTGGCGGCCACCGTCCGCCTCACCCGGGGCCGCGACATCGACGCTGCCTGCGGTCAGCTAGCCGTGGCCCGCGCCTAGGCGGGATGCTCGGCCGAGCTGCGGTCGGCCTCGGCCGGCGGGTGAGGGGCGGTGCCGTTGCCGTTCACCGCCGACACGCCGTCGGTGCTCGCTGCGGCCGCGCCGGGTCCACCGGCGCGGGCCTCCCCGGCGCGGAGCAGGCGGTCGCGCAGCTCTGACTCGAGCTCCGGCGGCGGATCGAAGCCCTCGATGGCCGGCAGCTCGTCCAGCCGGTCAAGGCCGAACAGCTTCAGGAACAGGTCGGTGGTGCGATACAGCACGGCTCCGAACTGGGAGCGCCCCGATTCCTCGATCAGCCCCCGCTCGAGCAGCGTCGTCGCCGCCGATTCGGCACTCACCCCCCGGATGCGGGCGATCTCGGGCCGGGACACGGGCTGCAGGTAGGCCACGATGGCCAGCGTCTCGGCCTGAGCCGGGGTCAGGGGCGGCGTCCGCGGCCGGCTCAGCAACCGCCGCGCGGCGGCCTCGGTCTCCGGATGGGTGCTGAGCGTGAAGCCTCCCGCCAGCTGTCGCACGACCAGCCCGCGACGCTCGAACTCGTAGTGCTCGCGCAGGCTCTCCAGGGCCCTGACCACCTCGTGCAGCTCCGCTCCGGTGGCGTCGGCCAGCGCGGGCGCGGCCACCGGATCCGGGCTCAGGAACAGCAGCGCCTCGACGGTCCGCTCGAGCTCCGCCGTGACCACGCTCATGCGCTCAGCCGGTTTGCGCCGGGCATTGAGGTGGTGGTCGTCCGGGTGATTCGCTCGACGGTGATCTCCGCGAACGGCTGATCCTGAATCCAGGTTGCCTCGCCCTGCTTGTGGAGCTCGAGCAGGGCGTACAGGGTGACCGCCACCGTGACCCGGTCCGCACTGGCCACCGCCTCGTCGAAGCTGAACCGCCCGCGGGCGAGCAGGCGCCGCAGATGGACCAGCCGCTCGGCCACGGTGACCTTGGCGATCGTGACGTGGCGGAGGTCGACCGGAGGCGGGACGACGAGCAGCTCGGTGATCGAGCCCTGCAGCAACTGCGGGTCGTACACCGCGCGGGCGTCGTCGAGCCGCGCCTTGCGCAGCGCGGGCGGTGGCGGGGCGGAGCGAAAGCGGCTGCCCGCCTCCCGCTCGAGGCGGTCGCGCAGGTGAGCCGCAGCGGCTCGGTAGCGATGGGCGTCGAGCAGACGGGCCAGCAGCTCCTCGGCGGCCTCGCCGGGGTCGAGCTCGATCTCCTCGATCTCCTCACCGGGCAGCAGGAGGCGTGACTTCAGCTCCAGCAGCGCGGCGATCAGGACCAGGAACTCGGTCGCCGCCTCGAGATCAAGGTCTCCGCGTCGCTCGAGATGATCGATGTAGGTGATGACCACGTCGGCGAGGTCGACCTCGAGCAGGTCGACCTCCTCACGGAGGATCAGCGTCAACAGCAGATCGAACGGGCCGGCAAAGACGTCGAGGTCGAGTTCTAGGTCGACGAGCGCCATCAGTGCAGCGTCCAGGGGGCCGGGTGCGTCGGGGCGCAGAACACGCGCAAGACGTTACCCCTGCCCTCGGACCGCTCCCACCCCCATCGCCCGGCGGACGTCGAGGAGCACCGGGGCGCAGATCGCCCGGGCCTTGTCGGCCCCACGGGCCAGGATGCGCTCGAGCTCGGGCTCATCCGAGCGAATCGCGTCGTAGCGCTGGCGCACGGGGCGCAGGTACTCGATCACCGCGTCCGCCACGGCGGCCTTGAAGGCGCCATAACCGGAGCCGCCGAAGTCCGCCTCGACCGACTCCGGGGACGTGCCTCTGACCGCGGCCATGATCTCGATCAGGTTGGTGATCCCCGCCTTGTCGGGCGCCCGGCGGACCTCGCTGCCCGAGTCGGTCACGGAGGAGCGAACCTTCTTGGTGATCGCGCCAGGCTCATCGAGGACGTACACCGTCCCCTGCACCGCCCCCCCGGTGGTCGACATCTTGCGCTCCGGATGCTGGAGATCCATGATCCGCGCACCGACGGTTGGGATCCGCGCCTCAGGCACGATCAGCGTCTCCCCGTAGCGAGCGTTGAACCGCTCGGCGATGTCACGCATGAGCTCGACGTGCTGGCGCTGGTCATCGCCGACCGGCACATCGGTGGCCCGGTAGGCCAGGACGTCGGCGGCCATCAGCACCGGATAGGTGAACAGGCCGGCGGAAACCAGCTCGCGCTGGGCCCCCGCCTTGTCCTTGAACTGGTGCATGCGGTTGAGGTCGCCGAACGAGGTCACGCTGGACAGCAGCCAGGCCAGCTCGGAGTGCTCGAGCACGTCGCTCTGGCGGAAGAACACGCAGCGCTCGGGGTCCAGGCCGGCGGCCAGCAGGGTCGCGGCCGCGTCGTAGAGCGACTCGCGCAATCCCGCCGGCTCGTAGGCCACCGTCGTCGCGTGCAGGTCGACGATGCAGTAGATGGCCTCGCCGCGGTCCTGGCCGGCCACGTACTGGGTGATCGCGCCGATGTAGTTACCCAGGTGCTTGCGACCGGTGGGCTGGATTCCGGAGAAGATGCGCACGAACGCGCAGGCTACTCAGCCGGCGGCGGCTCGGGCGGCTTCCGGGGGGCCCGCCGGGCGCGGGCGGGCCAGCAGCCACGCGGCCACGAGACCACCGGCGGCGCCGCACACGTGGCCCTGCCACGAGACGCCCTGCTGGGGCACGATGCTGGACAGGAGCGCGCCGCCCCACACCAGGCCGACCACGATCCCGATCAGCAGTTCGAGCCAGCTGCGGTCGAAGATCCCGCGGCTGAAGAGGTAGGTGGCATAGCCGAAGACCACGCCGCTGGCCCCGACGGTCACGGTTCCGGCGGGGGCGATCAGCCAGGTGCCGAGCCCGCCGACGACGATCACGATGGCCGTCACCAGCGCCAGGCGGGCGGCCCCCCGCAGGGCGATGATCACACCCATGAACACGAACGGAATCGTGTTGTCGATCAGATGGGCGAAGCTCAGATGCAGGAAGGGCGCGGTGAGGATTCCCCACAGGTGGCCGAGGCTGCGCGGATAGATGCCCTCCGCATCCAGCGCCTGTCCATCGAGGCTGTTGATCGCCTCCAGCAGCCACATCAGCGCGACGATGGCCGTCAACAGGATCAGCCCGTCGGCCGAGGGACGGCGCGGTGCCGGGCTGCGGGACGGTCTGGGGGCCGGGGGGCTCACGACATCAGCATGCCACGCGCGATCCACGGGCCCCGGCCTCAGCCGGCCAGCACCTGCTCGGCCAGCGCCAGCGCGACCTCGGCCCGCTGGCCGAGCGCCTCGGCGAGCACGAACTCCTCCGGCGTATGGGCACCGCCGCCGCGGGGCCCCAACCCGTCGACCGTCCATGGGATCGTGGCGGCGAAGTGGCTGGCGTCGCTGGCGCCACCCCGGGACGCGGCCGCGATTCTCCTTCCCAGGCGCGCGGACGCCGCGCTGAGCAGCGGCCGGGTGATCGCCTCCGAGTCCATGCCGGGCCACCGGCGCTCCATCGTCGCCTCCAGTCGCACCCCGCCGGACTCGGCCGGGAGCCGGTCCAGGACCGGCGCAAAGGCCTCCAGAGAACGGGCCCGAAGGTCGAAGATGACCTCGCCGACGGCCGGCACGACATTGAACGCGTGGCCCGCGGCCATCACGGTCGGCACCACGCTCAGCTGCTCGGCGCCGGCCGGATCGTGGAGCTCGGCGCAGGAATGAGCGATCGTGGCCAGGGCCAGCAGCGCGTTGCGACCCGCATCGGGAGCGCTCCCCGAATGCGAGGCCTGGCCGCGGGCGCGCACCTTGAGGGTCCCCGCCGCCTTGCGGCGCACGACCACCCCCTCCGCGCCGTCGCCGGTGCGCTCGCCGGCCTCGAAGCAGAGGCAGGCGTCGTAGCCTCGGAACCGCTCGACGTGCGCGAACGGGGCCACCCGCCATTCCTCGTCGGTGACCAGCAGCACGGCCAGCTCGGCGAAGCCCTGCGGCCGCCGGGCCAGGGCGCGGGCCACGCCCAGGGACAGGATGACTCCGCCCTTCATGTCCACCGTGCCCGGCCCGTACAGGCGCTCACCCGCGGTGTGCAGCGGATGGTGGGCGTCGTGGCCGATGACAGTGTCGACGTGGCCGAGGAGCATGATCCGCCGGGTTCCGGTGCCGGTGAGGGTGCCGATGAGGTCGGGCGCGCTCCCGGGCGTCGAGCAAGCCGGCCGCTCCACCCGGGCGCCGACCGGGAGCAGCGACGCGCACAGGGCCAGGCACGCCTCGGCGCCCTCGATATCACCCGACGGTGAGGAGATGCCGACCAGCTCGGCCAGCTCGGCAGGGGCGCGCGCGGCGATCTCGGCCGCCTCGGCGATGAGCTGAGCGGACTGGGTCGCGCTCACGCTGAGAGGCGGTTCCCGAGCCGGCGCGGGCCGGCGATTCCGGGGTCGAGGCGGGTGATGCGGATCATGATCACGGGAAGGTAGACGGAAGGCACCCTGGGCAGCGCCAACCGGTGCTCGCGGGGCCCGAGATCATGAGCTCCCGGTCGGGAGATCCGTTCCCGGGCCCGCCGGCCGACCGCCGCACGCATCCTCCCGGTCCAATAGGCTCGGGCCGGGTCCGGCATCCAGCTGGGGAGGGAGAGGTCGATGTCCACCGTTGGAGTAACCGCCGACACGGGCCGTGCCGCTCCTGCCCGGCTGGCTCGCGGCGTTCTGTCGGATTTCGACATCGCGGCGGCGACGCTGGCCAACATCGCGCCGGCGATGAGCTTCTTCTTCGGCTTCGCGCTGATCGTCTCGACCGCCGGGATCGCCGCCCCGCTGACCGTGATCGCCGCCGTGGTGGCGATCGCCCTGCTCGGCAACACGCTGAGCCAGTTCGCGCGCTCCCGGCCGTCGACGGGCTCGTTCGTGACCTTCATCGGGCGCTCGTTCGGCGGCTACTCAGCCGTGGTCACCGCCGTGGTCTTGTGCGCCGGCTACATCCTGGCCGTCTCCAGCGTGGTCGCGATCTCAGGCGGCTTCACCGAGACGATCCTCAAGCATTATCTGAGCGTCGACATCCCGTGGCAGCTGCTGACCGCGCTCCTGACGCTGGGCGCGCTGTTTCTGATCGTCAGCGGGGCCAAGCCGTCGACCAAGGTGGCCGCGCTGTTCTTCCTGTTCGAGCTCACGCTGCTCCTGGTGGTGGCGATCTCGCTGCTGATCGAGCATTCGGGCCACATCAACCTCCAGCCCTTCAACCCCAGCAATCTGTCCGGCGGCTTCTCCGGGCTGTCGCTGGGCTTCCCGCTGGCCGTCTACCTGTTCGTGGGCTGGGAGAACTCGGCCGCGATGGCTGAGGAGAGCCATGACCCACGCTCGGGGATCGGCCGGGCGGTGTTCGCCAGCGTGCTGCTGGTCGGCTTTCTGTACGTCTTCCTGGCCTACAGCACGGTCGTCGGCTTCAACGACAAGGCCAAGGCGCTGAGCGGGGCCACCATTCCGTTCATCACCGCGGCCGGCGGCGTCGCGAGCTTCCTGCTCTTCCTGGCCTACATGGCCGGCTTCACGTCAATCTTCTCGAGCCTGATCTCGGCCACCAACTCCCAGGCCCGGATCATCTTCAGCTCCGGACGCGAGGGGCTGCTGCCCGCGGTCACGGCCCGCCTGACCGACCAGCGCAGGACACCCTGGGTGGCGTTCGTCGTGTTCCTGGGCCTCGCGCTGGGCCTGACCTACGTGTTCGGGTGGAATACCGACCCGGTCACCTTCTTCGGGGAGATCGCCACGCTGGGGACGATTCTCATCGCCCTCACCTACCTGGTGGCCAACCTGGCGCTCCCGGTCTACTTCCGCCGCCACCACCCGGACCGCTTCTCCCCCGTGCTGCACCTGCTGCTGCCCCTGCTGGGGGCGGTGGCGATCGGCTATCCGCTCTACGAGCTGGTCAAGCCCGGCCAGCCGGCTCCGTTCAGCCACTATCCGCTGATCGCCGCCGGGGTGGTCGTTGTCGCTCTCATCTACGGCGGGATCATGTACGCCCGTGATCGCACGCTCGGCGACCGGGTGGGGTCGGTCGTGGCCGACGCGGACTGACCGCGCGGCCGGGGCCACAACCGGTCGGGCGGGACGCTAGATCCCGGACTGGGAGGCCGGCTGGAGCGGCTGACGCAGGACCGGCCGCCGGGCGGCGGCGGCCTCGTCCAGCCGGCGTACGGGCGTCGTGTGGGGAGCCGTGCGGGCCACCTCCGGGTCCTCGCGGGCCTCGCGCAGGATCTCGGCCACGATCCCGGCGAAGCGGTCGAGCGTCTCCTTGGTCTCGGTCTCGGTCGGCTCGACCAGCAGTGCCTCGTCGACCAGCAGCGGGAAATAGACGGTCGGCGGGTGCACGCCGTGGTCGAGCAGGCGCTTGGCCAGATCGAGCGTCCGGATCCCCAGTTCACGCTTCATCGGCGCGCCGGAGAGCACGAACTCGTGCATGCAGACGCGATCGAAGGCCACCGGCAGCAGCTCGCCCACCCCGGCCTCCCGGAGCCTGGCCAGCAGGTAGTTGGCGTTCAGCACCGCGACCTCGGACACGTCGCGCAGCCCGGCGGCGCCGAGCGAGCGGATGTAGGCGTAGGAGCGCACGAACACCCCGAAGTTGCCCTGGAAACCGCGCAGGCGACCGATCGACTTCGGCCGGTCGTAGTCGAGCGCGAAGACGGGCCGGTCCCCGTCGTGGGGGTCGGTGGAGTTCGAGGCCCGGACCACCTGCGGGCGGGGCAGGAACGGCTCGATCCGGTCCGACACGGCGATCGGGCCCGCGCCCGGGCCGCCACCGCCGTGGGGTTGCGTGAAGGACTTGTGCAGGTTGAAGTGCACGATGTCGAAGCCCATGTCCCCGGGCCGGCAGATGCCCATGATCGCGTTGAGGTTGGCGCCGTCGTAGTACAGAGTGGCCCCGACGTCGTGGACGATCTTGGCGATCTCCTGGATCTGGGGCTCGAACAGGCCCAGCGTCGAGGGGTTGGTGAGCATCAGGCAGGCCACATCCTCATCGGCCTTGGCCCGCAAATCGTCGATGTCGACATTGCCGTTGGCGTCCGTGCCGACCTTGACCACCTCGTAGCCGGCCATCGTCACCGTCGCCGGATTGGTGCCGTGGGCGGTGTCGGGCGTGAGCACCTTGGTCCGCCGCTCGCCGCGATCCTCGTGGTAGGCGCGGGTGAGCAGCACGCCGGCCAGCTCGCCGTGGGAGCCCGCCGAGGGCTGCAGGGAGACGTGCGGCAGCCCGGCGATCTCCCCCAGGGCGTCCTGCAGGCGCCACATGAGCTCGAGCGCCCCCTGGGCCCGCTCAGGCCGCTGCAGCGGGTGCAGCTTGGCGTGACCGGGCAGCGCGGCGACGCGCTCGTGCAGCTTGGGGTTGTGCTTCATCGTGCACGAGCCGAGCGGATAGAAGCCGGTGTCGAGGTCGAAGTTGCGCTTGGAGAGCCGGTTGTAGTGGCGGACGATCTCCGGCTCTGAGACCTCCGGCAGCCGCGGCGCGCTGTCGCGCCGCAGCGCCGGGGCCAGCAGCTCATCGAGCGGGCGCTCGGGCACGTCGAGCGCCGGGGCCACGAACGCGCGGCGCCCGGGCTTTGAGCGCTCGTAGATGGTCAGCTCATCGTCGGCGGCGGCGATCATGCTGATGCTCATGCTGCGCACCTCTCGCCATCCGGGCTCGCGTTACACGTGCTTGCATGAGTCATCCGGCTGCCCCCACCCCCTGCAGCGTGCGGCCGCGTTCGGCGGCGACCGCCTCACCGAGCACCTCGACGAGGCGGTCGATCTCGGCCCGGGTGCGGCGCTCGGTGATCGCGACCAGCAGCCCGTTCTCATGCTCGGGGTAGTCATCGCCGAGCGGATAGCCCGGGTTGAGCCCCTGCTCGAGGCAGCGCCGGATGATCGCCTCAGCGGGCGCGTCGAGGGTGACGGCGAACTCGCGCACGACCGGCTGCTCGTGCAGCAGCTCGACGCCGTCGAGCTCGGCCAGCCGCTCGCGCGCGTAGGCGGTGCGCTGGAGCATCAGCTCGGTGAGCTCGACGATCCCCCGCCGCCCGAGCCAGCTGAGGTAGATCACCCCGGCCAGCGCGTTGAGCGCCTGGGCGGTGCAGATGTTCGAGGTCGCCTTCTCACGGCGGATGTGCTGCTCGCGAGTCTGGAGGGTGAGCACGAAGCCGCGCTTGCCGTCCATGTCGCGGGTCTCGCCCGAGATGCGTCCCGGGATCCGGCGCAGCAGCGCCTGGCTGGTGGCGAAGAAGCCGAACGAGGGGCCGCCGAAGTCCAGCCGGTTGCCGAGCGTCTGGCCCTCGCCGACAGCGATGTCGACGCCACATTCACCGGGCGAGCGCAGCAGCGATAGGGGCAGCGGGTCACAGGCGCAGATCGACAGCGCGCCGGCGTCGTGGGCGGCGGTGCTCAGCGCCTGGAGGTCCTCGACGGCGCCGAGGAAGTTGGGCTGCTGGACGATCACGGCGCTCACGTCCTCGCCGAGCTCGGGCAGGACGGTGATCCCGTCCTTGAGCGGCGCCTCGATCACCTCCATGCCCCAGGCGTGGGCGTGGGTGCGCAGCGTCTCGCGCGAATGAGGGTGCACGCCGCGCGAGATGACGAACTTGGAGCGACCGTTGGTGTGCCTGGCCACGTAGCCGGCGGCGGCGACGGCGCTCGGCCCCTCGTACACCGAGGCGTTGGAGACGGGCAGGCCGGTCAGCTCGCAGATGGCCGTCTGATACTCGAACATCGCCTGCAGGCCACCCTGGGAGACCTCGGGCTGGTAGGGCGTGTAAGGGGTGAGGAACTCCGAGCGGCTGATGATCGAGTCGATCAGCGCGGGCACGTAGTGGTCGTACATGCCGGCGCCGAGGAACGAGGTCTCATCCTCAGTAGAGGAGTTGCGAGCCGCCAGCGCCCGCAGCTCGTCGTAGACCTCCTGCTCGGAGAGGCCGGGACCAAGCGCGAGCGGCGTGATGAGGCGCAGGCTCTCCGGGATGTCGGCGAACAGCGCGTCGACGGAGTCGACTCCGATCGCGGCCAGCATCTGGCGGCGATCGGCGTCGGTGGCCGAGGTGTAGGTGCTCATGTCAGGCTGCCCTCGTAGGCGGCGGAGTCGAGCAGCGCATCCTGCTCGCCGGCGTCGGTGAGCTTGACCCTGACCAGCCACCCCTCGCCGTAGGGATCCTCGTTGATCGTCTCGGGCTTGTCGGCGAGGGTTTCGTTGACGGCCACGATCTCCCCCGACAGCGGCGCGATCACGTCGGACACGGCCTTGACGGACTCGACCTCGGTGTAGGGAGCGTCCTTGCTGATCTGGGTGCCGATCGCCGGCGGGTCAAAGAACACCACCTCGCCGAGCGAGTCCTGGGCATACCAGGTGATGCCGAACGTGGCCTCGTCACCATCGATCCGCGCCCAGTCGTGCTCGGGGTGGTAGAGAAGATCCTCGGGGTAGCTGGGGTCGGCCACTACGACTCCTTCGTGTACAGGGGCTTGGACTGCACGACCGCGGCCCGCTCGGTGCCGCGCACGTCGATCTTCAGCCTAGTGCCCGGCGCGGCGCGCTCGGCGGGCACGTAGCCCATGCCGATGCCCCGCTCGAGCGAGGGTGAGAAGGTCCCGCTGGTGACCGTGCCGCCGCCGACGATCGGGTTGCCCTGGCGCGGGATCCCGGCCCCCTCGATCGTGAAGGCGACCAGCTTCTCGGCCGGACCGGCCGCGCGCACGGCGGCGATCGCCTCCGAGCCGATGAAGCCCGTCTCATCCTTGCAGCACCAGCCCAGACCGGCCTCGATCGGGCCGCGGTCCTCCATCAGGTCATTGCCGTAGAGGTGGTAGCAGACCTCGAGGCGCAGGGTGTCGCGCGCGCCCAGCCCGGCCGGGGTCACCCCGGCGGCCAGCAGCGCCTCCCAGACCTGACCGGCCCGGGCGGGCTCGAGCAGCAGCTCGCAGCCGTCCTCACCCGTGTAGCCGGTGCCGCACACGAGCATTGGCACGCCGGCCACCGCGCGCTCGCAGCAGTGAAAGCGGGCCGGCAGCGGCCCGTCAGCCAGCGCGCCGAGGATCTTCCGGGCGTCCGGCCCCTGCACGGCGAGCATCGCGAAGTCGTCGCGGCGATCGATCACGTCGACGTCGTAGCCGGCGGCGTGGGACTGGAACCAGGCCAGGTCGCGTTCGTGGTTGGCGGCATTGGTGACCGTCAGGTAGTGGCAGTCGGCCAGCCGGTAGGTGAACAGATCATCGAGCACCCCCCCGTCCTCGCGGCACAGCACGCTGTACTGGGCGCCACCCTCGGCCAGCCGGCGCACGTCGTTGGAGAGCAGGTGCTGCAGAAACGGCTGGGCCTGCGGCCCGCGCGTCTCGATCTCGCCCATGTGGGACACGTCGAACATGCCCGCGCGCGTGCGCACTGCGGTGTGTTCGGCCTTGATCCCGGCGTACTGGACCGGCATCTCCCAGCCCGCGAACGGCACCAGCCGGGCCCCGGCAGCCTGGTGCTGAGCCCGCAGCGGGGACTGGCGCAGGACAGTGTCGGCGGGCGGCATGCCGACCTAGGCTAGCGGTCGCGCAGGTTGCCCCAAAGGCGGTGCGACCGGCCCCCCCGGGCCACCGGGCCCTCGGTGCGAGCGCGGTGCCTAGCGGTCCTTGAGGAACGACGGGATGTCGATCTCGTCGTCGGCGATCTCCAGCGAGGAGCGCTGGCGATCGTCCATCGTCACATCGCGGTCGCGACGCTCGCGCCGGGTCGTCTCGCGAGCCGTCGTCGGGCTGCGCGACCCGTGGTCGAAACCGGTGGCGATGACCGTCACCCGGACCTCGTCCCCCAGGGTGTCGTCGATGACGGCGCCGAAGATGATGTTCGAGTTGTTGTCGGCCGCGCCCTGGACGATCTCCGCGGCCTCGTTGACCTCGAAGAGACCCAGGTCGTGGCCGCCGGTGATGTTCAGCAGGATGCCCATCGCACCCTCGACCGACTCCTCCAGGAGCGGTGAGGAGATGGCCACCTTGGCGGCTTCGGCAGCGCGATTCTCGCCCGCCGCGGTGCCGATGCCCATCAGCGCCGACCCGGCGTCGTGCATGATCGTGCGCACGTCGGCGAAGTCGAGGTTGATCAGGCCGGGGATCGTGATCAGGTCGGTGATGCCCTGAACGCCCTGACGGAGCACGTTGTCGGCCTCGCGGAAGGCGTCGAGGATCGTGGTCCGGCGCTCGACGATCGTCAACAGCTTCTCGTTCGGGATCACGATCAGCGTGTCCACGTTCTCGCGCAGGCGCTGGATGCCCTCCTGAGCCTGACGGGCACGCTGCGTGCCCTCGAAGGCGAACGGGCGCGTCACCACGCCGACGGTCAGCGCGCCGATCTCGTTCTTGGCGATCTCCGCGATCACGGGGGCGGCGCCGGTTCCGGTGCCGCCGCCCTCGCCCGCGGTGACGAACACCATGTCGGCCCCCTTGAGCGCCTCCTTGATGTCGTCGCGGGATTCGGCCGCGGCGCCGTGACCCATGTCCGGGTTGGATCCGGCGCCCAGGCCCTTGGTCAGCTCGTGACCGATGTTCAGCTTGATGTCGGCGTCGCACATCGCCAGGGCCTGCGCGTCCGTGTTGCAGGCGACGAATTCGACGCCCCGCAGGCCGGCATCAACCATCCGGTTGACGGCGTTGGTGCCACCGCCGCCGACGCCGACGACCTTGATGACGGCCAGATAACTTCCGCTTTCCATGTGTCTCGTCCGAGTCTCGATATAGGGTTGAGTGTTTCGGGCTTCCTTGCTCGAAAGCAGCAGTCTGGCACGTTATGGCCAAGTGACGCGAGAAGTCAACGCAACCCGCGACCGCGCAACGATCGTTGCAGAACCAGGAACTCTCGATCAGCTCCCGAGAGTCAGCCTCAGAGCAGGCTAACCCTAAATCTCAGCTTCACTCTAGCGTCAGCCGCCCGGTGTGCTCGCCGTCGCGCTTCCCGCGCCGCCCGCGCCTGGGCTGCTCGCGGTCCCTGCAGCGGCCGTCGCCGACCCTCCCCCCGAGCCACCGGCGGCCGGCGATCCGCCGCCGGCACTGCCCGAGCCGGCCCCGGCCGCGGGCCGAGCGGGATCCGTCACGTCGATGTACTGGGCTCCGGCGGAGCTCGGACTGGCCAGCACCTCGGTCACGGCGGCCCACTTCGCGGTGAGCTGGGCACCGGAGCCGAAGTACAGGCTCGGACCGTTGCGCAGCTGTCCGGCGAGGCCGTGAGCGGGACCGTCGCTGACCTGGCTCAGCCGTCCCAGCAGCGGGTACGGAGCGGCGGCCAGCAGGCGCGCCTCGCTCAGCGCATAGCCGCTCAGGCGTGGGCCGCCGGGAACGACGCTCAGCCAGATGACGGGCAGCCTCGCGTCCCCGCGCATGTCGTGCAGCAGGGTCCCGTCGCCGGCCACCGCGATCCGCCGGCCGCCGGCCTCGACGACCGCCACCGGAACCTGCTCGGAGACCCGGATGCTCATCCCGTGTGGGAACTGAGTGGAGACGTCAAGCCGTTTCACGACCGGATAGGGCGCGACCGCCGTCTGCAGCGCGCGCATCTTCACATCCAGCGTGGTCATGGTGCGGGCGGCGGCCCGCAGCGCCGCCCGGATCTGGCGCGCGTCGGGACCGCTGGCGCCGATGATGCGAACAGTCTGGACGCCGACCAGTGAGGAGTCGCGCACCCACAGGTAGGCGCCGCCCAGGACGATCAGGCCGCCGAGCAGGCCCGCCAGCAGTCGTGGCCCGGCATGGGGCAGGCTCCCGAGCCGTTTCCGGCGGCGCGCCGCGGGCGTCCGCCGAGCGCGGGCCCGCACGCCTCCGGGTCGCGCCTGCGCGCCGCGGACCTTCATGACGAAGTCCACTCGGCGTAGGCGTTGGCGTTCATCCGCGCCGCACCCCCGACCGTCCCGGCGAGGTTGACGCCGAGCTCGATCCCGCCGAGTCCGGCGCGCGCCGCCCGCGGCCACGGCCGGAAGCCGGGCTCCCCGCCACAGTTGATCCGGGTCCCGTCCACGTCGATCTCCGTCAGGTCCTTGTCGAGTTTCCGCACCAGCCCGCGGACGCCCTCGTCCGCCACCAGCAGGTTCGACCCCGAGCCGACGACACCTACCTCCAGTTCCTCCGGCGCCCAGGCCAGCAGCCGCTCCGGGCGCTCGATCCTCCCGGCACGCGCGAACAGCTTGGCGCGGCCGCCGGTGGGGATCGTGGTCAGCCGCGCGAGGGGGTAATCGCGCTGCATGCCTTCGGGGGGCGTGATCATGTGGTCCGGAGCGTAGAACCCGGTCCGGCCGCTGCTCTGTCTCAGGAGCCCGAAACGGCCAGCGCACGGGCCAGCGCGTCAACGTTTCCGGCCCCCATCACGAGGCACAGCTCGCCGGCCCGCAGCCTCCGGTCCAGATAGTCCTGGGCGAGCGGGAAGCCGGGAAGCCAGGCCACGGTGCGCCCACCGCCGGCCTCCGCGGCCGCCGCCGCGATCAGACGACCATCGACCCCCGGAAAATCACCGGCCGCCTCGCGCGCGGGATACACGGGCAGCACCACGACCTCGTCGGCGGCGGCCAGCGCACGCCCGAACTCCGGCGCAAAGGCGCGGGTGCGGGAGAACAGGTGGGGCTGGAACACCGCGACCAATCGGCGCGGGTCCAGCGTGCGGGCAGCGGCGATCGCGGCCGCCACCTCGGTGGGATGGTGGGCGTAGTCGTCGTACACGGCAGCGCCGCTCGCGGTCCGCCCCAGCAACTCCATCCGGCGCCGGGCACCCCGGAAATCGGCCAGCGCGGCCGCCGCCCGCGCGGGCTCGGCACCGGCCAGCGCGCAGGCCGTCAGGGCGCCTGCGGCATTGACGGCATTGTGGGCCCCGGGAACGGCCAGCGCGACCTCGAGGCCCTGCCAGCGAAACCGCGCCCCGTCCGGGCGGAGCTCGGGCTGGGCGTCGTAGAAGACCGCTCCGGCGGGCGCCAGGCGACGCAGGGCCGGGCGGTCCCAGACCACGGCGCCGGTGCTCGCCCGGGCCAGGAAGGTGGCAAACGTCTGCTCCAGGTCGAGCCGGGAGGCGTAGGTGGCGTGATGGTCGAGCTCCGCGTTGGTGAGGACGGCGATCTCGGGCTCGAGCTTGAGCAACGAGCGGTCCGACTCGTCCGCCTCGACCACGATCCACTCTCCCGTCCCCCAGCCCGCGTTGGCGCCCGTGGCCCGCAGCTCACCGCCGACCACATAGGCGGGGTCGAGGCCGGCGCCGCGCAGGGCGTGGACGGCCATCGCCGCCGTCGTCGTCTTGCCATGGGTTCCGGTCACGGCCAGGCAGCGGCGCAGCGCCGCGATCTGGGCCAGCAGGTCGGCCCGGTGAAGCTCGCGCCCCGCCGCCGCGCGCTCGGGGTTCTCCGGCGGGACCGCGGTCGAATAGACCACCTCGGCGCCGGGCGGCAGGTTGGCGCGGTCGTGACCGATGACCGGTTGGATCCCGTGCTCGCGCAGACGCGCCGTGTAGGAGGACTCGGCCCGGTCGGACCCGGTGACGGTGGCGCCCAGCGCGTCCGCGATCAGCGCCAGGCCGCTCATGCCCGCACCTCCGATCCCGACGAAATGGAGCTGACGCCCCGTGAACTCCAAATCCGCTCCCTGGTGAACCGCGTTGACGGGGGGCGAGGGTATCCAAACGCACGCCGGCGACGCGACCGGCGGCCGCGCTCGCCCCGGCCGTCGCCCCTACCGATCGGCTGCCGCCAGCAGCTCCGCCGCGATTTCCCGGGCCGCGTCCGGCCGGGCCAGCCCGGCCGCGGCACGGCCCATCGCGGCCAGCGCCCCCGGATCGGCCAGCAGCCGTCCCACCTCGCTGGCCAGCCGGGCGGTGCTCAGCTCCCCGTCCGGGATGACCACCGCCGCGCCGGCCCGCTCGAAGTAGCGCGCGTTGGCGGTCTGATGATCAGCCGTGGCGTGCGGATACGGGATCAGGATCATGGGCCGCCCCTGCGCGGCGACCTCGAACACCGAGCCGCCGGACCGGGCCACGACCAGATCGCTGGCGACGATGGCCTCCGAGAAATCCGGGATGTAGCCGCGCAGGTCATAGCCGGGGCCCGGGGCGCTCAGCGAGGCCAGATCGCGCTCCCCGGCAGCGTGCAGGACCCGAAAGCCCGCGCCGGTGAACGCGGCCACCGCAGCCCGGTTGATCGATCGGGCGCCCTGGCTGCCACCGAAGACGAGCACGCAGGTCTCTCCGGGGTCGATCCCGAACCGGGCCCGGGCGGCCTCGCGGTCGGTGCCGCCGGACGGCACCGGCCGGCCCGTGACCCGGTAGCGCGGGCCATCCCGGCCGTCGAGCGGGAAGGCCAGGCATACGCGTCGCGCGAAGGGCGCCAGCAGGCGGTTGGTGAGACCGAGGTGGCTGTCGGCCTCCATCAGGACCAGCGGCACGCGGCGCAGCGCCGCGGCCAGCCCGACCGGGCCCGCGACGTAGCCGCCGGCTCCGAGCACGCCCGCCGGACGCAGCCAGCTCGAAAGCTGACAGCGCTCAGACGGGACCTCGACG
>DASVYO010000125.1:0-3880 GCA_036392135.1 Solirubrobacteraceae bacterium | reverse complement strand
TGCCGGTCAGCAGGCGCTGGCGGCGCAGGCTTCGGCGGGCCCGCGGGGAGCGCAGCACGGCCCCCGCGGCGGTCCCGACCAGCGCGGGCCACACCCCGGCGGCCAGAACCGTGACGTGCAGGGCGGCGAACGACACGTTGTTGAGCGCCGACGGCGTCCGCTGGCGGGCGAGCCCAAAGGCGACCGTGCCGATCAGGGCTCCCAGCATCACCAGCGCGGGCCACACCGAGGTCGGTTGTGGGGCATCGGTGCCGCTCTTGGGGGTGACCACGAAGCGGCCCCGCCGCCGCAGCATCGCCAGCACGCTCGCGCGGATGTGGATCCAGAACGAGGCCGCGGCGAGCGCGAACCCCCGCCAGGTGTAGGCGCCGGAGCCGGCCAGGGCGACCGTCAACAGGCAGCAGCAGAAGTAGGGCGCGAAGTGGAGCAGGAACTGGTCGGCGCTGGCTCCGGCCAGGGGCTGGGCGCCGGTGAAGATGCGGATGATCGGAAAGCTCATGTAGAGCAGCACCGTCCAGCCGGACAGGAAGTACATCGAGGCCAGCAGGTACTGCAGCCGCGTCCGCACCGGGAGGCGCGCGCGGAGGGCGGTGAGGATCCCGCCCAGGCAACCGCGCGCCCAGCGCTGCTGCTGGGAGACGTAGGACGCCATGTCCTCTGGACCGAGCCCCTTGGCCAGCACCTCCGGCACGTAGCGCGAGCGCCAGCCCAGCTCGTGCAGGTGGATCGAGAGGGCGAAGTCCTCGGTCAGCGAGTTCTCGGGAAAGCCGCCGGCCGCCTCCAGGGCGCGGCGCGAGAAGACCACGTTCGTGCCGGCGCAGAACATCGCTCCGCGGGCGTCCTTGCCGCGCGCGATCGGGCCGAAGAACAGCGCCTGCTGCGCCCACGCCGCCGCCGGTATCGGCCCCTGGCCGAGATTGGCGTAGTACTGGGGCGTCTGCACGAAGGCGACGTCGTCGTCCTGGAGATGACCGAGCGTCGCGGTCAGGAAGTGGGGCTCGGGCACGTGGTCGCAGTCGAGCACGAGCACGTAGGGAGCGTCGGTGAGGGGCAGGGCGTGGTTGATGTTGCCCGCCTTGGCGCCGGTGTGCCGGGGACGCGTGACGTAGTCGATCCGCTGGCGGGCGGCCAGCTCGCGCATCTCGGGGTCATCACCGTCGTCGAGCAGGTGCACGTGCACCTCAGCGCCGTGCATCCGGCGAGCCGCGGCCACGGTCGGCTCGACGACGTCGACCGGTTCGCCGTACACGGGGATCATCACGTCGACCGCCGGCGGCAGGCCGTCCCAGGCGCGCGGCCGGTAGCGGCGGGCGCCGAGCACGGTCCACCAGAAGCCCGCGGCCTGGGTGAGGTTGAACAGCTCGGCCAGGATCAGCAGCGCGAACAGGGGCAGCACGCCGACCCGGTCCGGGCTGAGCAGCCACGACAGGTAGAAGGCGGCCAGGATGATGTCGATACCCACGAGCACGGCCAGGCTGCGGCGCAGGTTCGGATGGCCCTGGGGCTTCCAGGCCGCTCGCTCCAGGCGCACGTCGCGCGGGGGGGCCTCGGCCCGGGCGCTGGCGGGGGTGGGGTTGGGGCTCAGCGAAACTCCCACACCTGCACCTGGGGTCGGGTGAAGTAACGGATCTCGGCGCGGCCCGAGCGCAGCATGTCGCTGATCGCGTGGCGCACGAACTGGGCGTTCTGAGGCTGCTCCTGGAAGGAGGCCATGATGAACACGTCTCCGTGCGGGGCGATGTGGGCCGGGTCGGCTCTCAGCGGCTCGCTGTGGATCCGGGGCGCGTAGTAGCCGACGAGGTCGTTGAGGAACGGCGGCGCGTAGAGCAGCTCATCACCGGGCTTGGCGTGAGCGGAGATGCGGGCCAGCGAGCCCTGGAAGTCGTACAGCCGCGGATTGGTCTGCGACAGCTGCTGGTCGGCGAAGGCGACCAGGAAGCTGAGCGCGAAGCCCGCCGTCAGGGCGATCGCCCCCAGGCGCCGGCGCCCCGACCAGCTCGAGCAGAGCCGTCCGATGAGCAGCATGCCGACCGGCACGCCGCAGCAGAAGTAGCGGATCTCGAACAGGAACGGCTTGAACTGGCCGACCACGAACAGAACGGCGATCGGGAACGAGGCCAGCCCCAGGAGCAGCGCGGCCCGCCACGAGCGCCCGCGCCCGAGCAGGGTGAGGGCGAGGAGCATGCCGAGCGGCCACAGCGCGGTCAGCGCGCTCATCGTCGAGGCCGAGTGGTAGCCCCAGACGCCCCACACGAGGTTGGTGAGGACCGCGTACACCGTGGGCGTGCGATGACCCGCCTCGAGGTCGGAGCCGTTCTGGGACGGGGTGGCGCCGAAGCCCCGTCCCGCCGATTGGTTGACCTGGAACTGGTGGGCCACGAACGGCAGCAGCGGCGCGATCAGCACGACCATCACCGCGATGCTGCTCAGCCACGGGACCAGCAGCTCCCGGCGGCGGCCGGGACGGGCCAGGATGGCGATCGCGAAGGCCGCCTGCTGGACGATCGTGTACAGGGCCCCGAAGTACTGGGTCCAGGCCAGCCCGACCGTGCTCAGCGAATACAGCGCCCACCAGCCCCAGCGGCGCTCGCCGGCCACCTCGGCACGGGCGAGAATCCGCACCTGAGCCCACAGGGCGAGGCTGGCCAGCAGCATGAACACCGCGTACATGCGGGCCTCCTGGCTGTACCAGATGACAAACGGGGCCAGCGTGGTGAGGGTCGCGGCCAGCACCCCGGTGCGCCGGTCCCAGAGGTCGCGGCCGATCAGGTACACGACCGGGATCAGCAGCGTGCCGCCCAGCAGCGAGGGCGCGCGCATGGCCAGCTCGCTGTCGCCGGCCAGATGGTTGATCACCCACAGCAGCGTGTCGTGCAACGGCGGCTGAACGTCGGTGCTGCGCAGGGAGTTCCACATCCCCGCGAAGGACATGTGGGCCTGGTTGATCGAGGTCGCCTCATCCAGCCACAGGGACCGGCCGGCCAGCAGGCGGATGATGAACCCGCCGACGGTGAGGCCGGCCACGAGCCGTCCGGCGAGCGACAGGCCGGCCAGGCGCGCGGCCACGCGGGAGACGGGGGCGATCCCGGGCCGGACCGGGCGGGGGCGCGGCGCCGGGATGGCCGGGACATCCGGGAAGGTCCGCGGCCGGGGGACGAGCTCGAGGGCGCGAGCGTCGGCGATCTCCGTGCCGATCTGCACCCGCCGGCGGCGGCTCAGGTACGGATAGCCGGCGATCACGCTCAGGCCGGCGGTCAGCAGTGCCGAGGCGGCCAGCGTGGCCTCGGCCACTGACGTCGCGTCCCGGCCGAGGCTGATGATCAGCACCGCCTGCAGGGCCGCCGCCGCGGCCAGCACGATGAGCACCGGTCGCGTCGAGGCCACCGCGCAGCGGTGGGCGACGATCACGCGGCTCACGCCGAGCAGGGCCATCGCCCCGAGGTAGGGGACGGCCAGCGGGGCAACGGCGCCGTAGCGGGCGCCGAAGACGGCGTCGATCAGCGCCGGCCCGGCGATCAGGACGGTCAGCACCGCACCCGCGCCGAGCACGACCGCGGTGCCGATGGCCGCGGTCAGTGCGCCCGGCTCGCGCCGGCGGGCCCGGGGAAGCAGGACCAGCGGCACCGTCGTGGTCGCGAAGGCGGCGATCCCGCCCAGCGTCGAGACGACGGCGAAGCGCGCGGCCTGCGGCCCGGCCAGCTGCGCGTTGGCCCACAGGACATCCTGGTTCTGCAGGACGGCCAAGAGCAGGAAGGCCCCGGTGACCGCGGCGGCGACCGGCGGCTCGGCCTCGGCCCCGGCGGCGGCACGAACCGGTCGTTCCGTTCGGCGGGCCGCCACCACGAGCCCGGCGTAGCCGCCGAGTACGACGGCCAGCGCG
>DASVYO010000124.1:0-9603 GCA_036392135.1 Solirubrobacteraceae bacterium | reverse complement strand
CCCGGCGCCGCACGGGAGGGAACCGTCGCCGCCCGCCGCCCCGGGGCCGGCGGCCGAGCCGCTCAGCGCCTGAGCCGGGCCAGCAGCGCCTCGTTGCTGACCGGCACCGCCCGCCCCTCGGAGAACACGAACACGGTCGGGGTGGTGACGACGCCGGCCCGCACCCCGGAACGGAAGTCGCGCTGGACACGCGCGGCCGCCGCCTCGCTGCGGCGGTCGGAGTCGAAGCGCTCGATGTCCAGGCCGAGCCGCTCGGCCCGCTGCCACAGGTGGGGATCCTCGAGCCGGGCCGGGTCATCCAGGAGCGCATCGTGCATCTCCCAGAAGCGACCCTGGTACCCGGCCGCCTCGGCGGCGGTGGCCGCGGCCCAGGCGCGGGGATGGCTCGAGCGAACCGGGAAATGCCGGAAGACGAGGCGGTGCTCCACGCTGCGCAGGCGGCTGTGCAGGGCCGCACAGAACGGACACTCGTAATCGGCGTACTCGATCAGCAGCGGGGCGTCCTCGGGACCGCGGAGGTGATCCTCCGGGCCGGGGGGCGGCAGCGGGGCGGAGCCCAGCGGCTCGTTCACCAGGCGGCCTAGGCGAGCGCGTCGAAGATCAGGTTCGCGCCCGGCAGATCGCCCGGCGTCGGGGCCTGGTAGCTCCAGCGAACGACGGCGTCGGGGCCGGTGATGACCAGCGCCCGCTGGGGGAAGCCGCCCGGGTGCAGAACGCCGAACGCGGCGCAGGCGGCGCCCTTGGGCTCGAAGTCCGAGAGCTGCTCGATGCTCACGCCGAGGTGCTCCCGGAAGGCGGTCTGAGAGTAGGTGGCGTCGCAGGAGACCCCGTACATCACCGCCCCGCGCCGTTCGAGATCGCCCAGCACCTCCTGGTAGAGGTTCAGCTGATCGGTGCACACCGGACTGAAGGCGAACGGGTAGAACACGAGCACCGTGGTCTGTCCCTCGAGATCGGCGCGGGTGAAATCGCTGCCGTCCGCACGCGCCAGCTTGAACTCGGGGACGGGATCCCCGGCCGCGATCACCGGCGCAGGCCGAGTTCGCGAATCAGCGAGCGGTAGCGCTCGAGATCGCTGCTCTGCAGGTACTTGAGGAAGCGGCGCCGGCGGCCGACGAGCATCAGCAGGCCGCGCCGGGAGTGATGATCCTTGCTGTGCGTGCGCAGGTGCTCGGTGAGCTGGTTGATGCGCTCGGTGAGCAGCGCCACCTGGACCTCGGTCTTGCCGGTGTCGGTGGAGCTCTCGCCGTACTTGGCGATCAGCTCGGCTTTGCGTTCCTGAGTCAGGGACATGCGGCCGGTGAGGCTAGCAGAGCGGCGGCCACTGTTCAGGCGCACAGGGCCCGCGTGCGCCGCACATCCTCGTGCATCTGCGCGACCAGCGCCTGGGCGGACTCGAACCGCCGCTCGCCGCGCAGGCGCTCGAGGAACTCGATGGTCAGCCGGTGCCCGTAGAGATCCACGTCCTGATCGAGCAGGTAGGCCTCGATCAGCACCGAGCGGCCCGTGCCGAAGGTCGGCCGCACGCCGACGTTGACCGCGGCCGGGGCGCCGTCGGCCCGGGCGGCATAGACACCGTGGCCGGGGCACACGAGCGTTTCGTCCGGGATCAGGTTGGCGGTCGGGTACCCGAGCGCGCGGCCGCGCTGGTCGCCCCGCACGACCTCCCCCCGGACGGCGAACGGGGCGCCCAGGAAGCGCCGGGCGTGGCCGACGTCACCGGCCTGGACCAGGGCGCGGATGTGGCTTGAGGAGACGACCTCCCCGTCCACCTCGACCAGCTCCACCACGCGCGTTCGAAAGCGCGGATCAGCGGCCAGCATGGCCGGATCCCCGCCCGCGCGGTGGCCGAAGCGGAAGTTCTCCCCCACCGCCACATTGGTGGCCCGGAGGCGGCCGACCAGGACATCCTCAATGAACGCCTGCGGGCTCTGGGCGGCGAACGCCTCATCGAACGGGATCACCACCAGCTCCTGAGCGCCGATGGCGGCCACCAGCTCGGCCTTGACCTCCAGGCTGGTCAGCAGCCTGGGCGCGGCCTCGGGCCGGATCACCGCCAAGGGATGCGGGTCGAACGTCAGCACGGTGTCGCTGCCGGCGATCACCGCGCGGTGGCCGAGGTGCACGCCGTCGAACTCGCCCACCGCCACCCGGCGGGGACGTGGCTGAACCTCGGCCAGGGTGGTGATCTGCATGCGCGGGAAGCCTAGTGAGGTGACGGGGAAGCCCGGCGGCTCAGCGCAGGCCGACGAAGGGCTTGAGGGTCCCCGGCTCGGCGCCCGGGCGAGCCAGGGCGATCAGCCCGGCGGCGTCGAGCAGGCGCACGGTGTCGGCCGGCTGGTCGAACTCGGGGACCGCGACGGGGGCGCCGTGGCCGGCCACCCGGGCCCGCTCCGCATCCAGCTTGACGGCGGGCAGGAAGCTGAGCGCCGCCGACAGCGGTACCGCACTGCCGGGGCCGGTGTCCCTGACGTCGAACGGCCCGATCCGGGTTCGCCGGAGATCCGCGCAGTAGGCGTCGCCGAGGTCGGCGATCAGGCTCCGCACGTAGGTCCCTGACGAGCACTCGATCACGAAGCCCCGCCGCTCGCCCTCCTGCCAGCGCTGCTCGAAGCGGTAGATCTCCACCTCCCGCTCGGGCAGCTCCACCGGGATTCCGGCCCGGGCCAGCCGGTAGGCGCGCTGCCCGCCGACCTTGAGCGCCGAGTAGGCCGGCGGCCGTTGGCGGATCCGCCCCGTGGGCAGGGCCAGCGGACCCTCGGGCAGCCGGCCGGTGGGCGTGATCTCGCCCTCGGGGTCGCCGGTGCTCGACACGGCGCCGAACACGGCCACGGCCTCGTAGGTCTTGGGCAACGCCATCAGGAAGCGCTGCGCCCGGGTGGCCCGGCCGACCAGCACCAGCAGCAGCCCGGTGGCGAACGGGTCCAGCGTCCCGGCGTGGCCGACCTTGGTCTTCCGGGGCAGCGTCCGTCGGACCTGGGCGACCACGTCGTGCGAGGTGACCCCGGCCGGCTTGTCGCACAGCAGGACGTAGTCGGTGAGCTCGGCGGTCAAGGCGCCACCCCCACCTCGCGCGAGCTCAGAGCTGCGCGGCCAGCTGCTCGCGCAGGAACCGGACCAGCTCGGCGTCGGACAGGCCGGTGGTGAAGCCGGCCGCCTGCCGATGGCCGCCTCCCCCCTGGGCGCGGGCGATGGCCGAGACGTCGACGCGGTCATCGCCGGCCCGCAGGGAGACCTTGCGCGAACCGGCCTGACCGTCGCCCATGCGGTCGCGGATGAGCGCGGCGACAGCGGTCCCCTCCACCGCCCGGAGATGGTCGACGACCCCTTCGGAATAGCTTTCCTCAGCCCCGGACTCACGGAAGTCGCTGGCGCTCAGAGCGGTGATCGTCAGCCGGCCGTCGTCGTAGCGCTCGACGTTGGCCAGGCCGCGCGCGAGCAGGGCCAGCTTCCCGTACGGAACGCCCTCGTAGATCCGGCGGTAGAGCTCCTGGACGTCGATGCCGGCGTCGATCAGGTCGGCCGCCATCAGATGCGCCTGGCGGCCGGTGTTCTCGTACATGAAGCGGCCGGTGTCGGTGATCAGGCCCACGTACAGGGCCTCGGCCACGGTCAGCGTCGGCGCGACGCCCAGCTCGCCCATCAGATCCCAGATGATCTCCGCCGTGCACGACGCCTCGGGTACGACCAGGTTGACCGTTCCGAAGCGCGTGTTGTCGTGGTGGTGGTCGATGTTGAGGATGTGGGTCCCCGGCCGGCGGAAGGCCTCGGCCGGGTTGCGATCCAGGTTGCCGCAGTCCAGGAACACCACGGTGCGCTGCTCGAGATCCGCCGGCGGCTCGGAGACCAAGCCGGCCAGGGGCAGAAAGCGATACTCCTCGGGGAGCGGCAGATCCTCGCTGGCGATGAACATCGGGCAGTCCTTGCCGAGCGCGGTGAGGATGCCCTGCATGGCCACGAGCGAGCCGATCGCGTCCCCGTCGGGGTTCTCGTGCGTGATCACGATCAGCTTCTCGGCCGCCACCAGCGCGGCCAGGGTCAGATCACGATCGGAGTGGCTGCCGTTAGTGGTCACGGTCCCCACCCTCCGGCCGGGCCTCGGTCTCGAGCAGTGCGTTGATCCGCAGGCCCCGGTCAACCGACTGGTCATATTCAAAGGTCAACGCCGGCGTGTGCTTCAGCGTCAGTTCCGCGGCCAGCCGCCGCTGCAGGTACCCGTGCGCGGAACGCAGGCCGGCGAGGCTCTCGGCGCGTTCGGGGTCGGTGCCGAGCACGCTCACATACACACGAGCGTGGCGCAGGTCGGGGCTGGTCTTGACTCCGGTAACGGTCACGAATCCCACGCGGGGGTCTTTGAGGTCGGTGGCGATGGCGTCACTGAGGACGGCGCGCATCGCCTCGTCCACCCGCCGCATCCGGCCACTGGTCGGCATCCTAGTGATTCCCACACGATCGTCCGGGTTCCCCGATCATTCGGCCAGATCCTCCACGGAGACGGTCAGGCGCCTGATCCGGGCGCCCTCGGGGCAGCGGTCAAGGACCCAGCGCTCGAGCTCGTCTCCGGCGACCCGCAGGTGGTGCAGGCTGCCGCCGGTGAGGGCGGCGGTCAGCGTCGCCCGCTGCCACAGATCCTGGTGATCGGTCTCGGCCACCGCGGCGCCCAGCCGCGTGCGCAGCTGCGCCTTGATTGACGAGAGCTCCTTGCGCTTGCCCTTGAGGTCGTGCACGTCGGCGAAGTGCAGCTCGATCACGAACACCTCGACGTACCCGCCGTGGGCCGTCACCGCTCCGGGGCTCAGGCGAGCTCGCGCTCGACCTGGCGAGTGGCGTAGGTCTCGAGCACGTCGCCCTCCTTGACGTCGGCGTAGTCGCGGAGGACCACCCCGCAGTCGAAGCCGGCCGCGACCTCGCGCGCATCCTCATTGAAGCGCCGCAGGCTGGCTATCTCCCCATCGTAGATAACCGTGCCGTCGCGGACCAGGCGGACCTTGGCGCCGCGGGTGAGCTTGCCCTCGGTGACGTGCGAGCCGGCGATCGTGCCCACGCGGGAGGCGCGGAAAATCTGGCGCACCTCGGCCGAGCCGAGGGCCTCCTCCACCTCCTCCGGGGCGAGCATGCCCTGCATGGCGCTGCGGAGCTCATCGATCGCGCGATAGATGACCGAGTAATGGCGGATCTCCACGCCCTCGCGCTCGGCCACGGCCCGAGCGTCGCCCACCGGGCGCACGTTGAAGGCCAGGATGACCGCATCGGAGGCGGCGGCGAGCATGACGTCGGACTCGGTCACCGCGCCCACCGCGCGGCGGATCACGTTGACCGAGACCTCGTCCTGCGGCAGCTTGGCGATCTCGTCCTCGATCGCCTCCAGGCTGCCGGCCACGTCGGCCTTGAGCAGCAGGTTGAGCTCCTGCAGGTCAGATCCGAAGATGTTCTCCAGCGAGACGCGCTTGCCGCTGCCGACGCGAGCCAGGGACTCGGCCTTGAGGCGGGTTTCACGTTCACCGGCGAGCTGTCGGGCGCGGCGCTCATGCTCGACCGCGCGGACGTGCTCGCCCGCCTCGGGGACGCCGTTGAAGCCCAGCACCTCAACCGGCTCGCCGGGCAGCGCGTGGGTGATGCGCTGGCCCTTGTAGTCGTGCATCGCGCGCACGCGGCCCCATTGGGCACCCGCGACGAGCGCGTCGCCGACCTCGAGCGTGCCCCGGATGACCAGGATCGTGACGACGGGACCACGACCCGGGTCGAGCTTGGACTCGATCACGGTGCCCGACGCCGCCGCGTCCGGGTTGGCCTTCAGCTCCTCGACCTCGGCCATCACGGTGATCGTCTCGAGCAGGTCGTCGAGGCCCTGACGGGTCTTGGCCGAAACGTCCACGAACTCGGTGTCCCCGCCCCACTCCACCGGCTGCAGGCCCAGGGCGGTCATCTCGGTGCGCACGCGGTCGGGCTGTGCGCCCTCCTTGTCGATCTTGTTGACCGCAACCAGGATCGGCACGCCGGCCTCCTTGGCGTGATCGACCGCCTCCTGGGTCTGCGGCTTGACGCCGTCGTCGGCGGCGACCACGATCACGGCGATGTCGGTGGCCTTGGCCCCGCGGGCGCGCATGGCCGTGAACGCCTCGTGACCGGGAGTGTCCAGGAAGGTGATCTTCTTGCCGTCGTGGTCGACCTGATAGGCGCCGATGTGCTGGGTGATGCCGCCCGCCTCACCGGCCGCGACCCGGGTCTGGCGGATGGCGTCGAGCAGCGAGGTCTTGCCGTGATCGACGTGACCCATGATCGTGACCACCGGGGCGCGCTCGACGAGATCCTCAGCGGAGTCGTTGAAGACCGGCTCGGCGACCGCCTCGTCCTCGGAGTGGACGATCTCGACCTCCTTGCCGAGCTCGGTGGCCAGGACCTCGATCGACTCGTCGGACAGGGTCTGGGTGAGCGTCTTCATCTCCCCCAGCGCCATCAGCTTCTTCATCACCTCGGGCACGGGCACGTTCAGGTACTCGGCCACGTCCTTGACCGTTGAGCCGGAGTTGATCTGGATCGCCGTCGGCTCGGCCACCGCGGTCTGCGACGGGCGCGACTCGGCCTCTTCGTCATACACGCCGCGCCGGCGCCGCCCCCGCCGCTGGCGGCGCGGGGGCTGGTTTGACTGCGGCGGGCCGCCGCCCTGCGCGCGGCGCGAAGCCTGACTGTCGATCACCACGCGCCGGCGACCGCCGGCGTTACCGGGCGCCCGCTCGCCCTGCAGCGAATCCCGGGTGGGACGCTTATGCCCGTCAGCGGCTCCGCCCCGGGCGCCGTTGCCGCCGGCGGGTGCCGGCTCCTCGCGGGTCGGACGGGGGGCGGCAGCGGCCGCCGGCTCCTCGGCCTTGGGCGTTGGCGCGGGCTTCGGGATCTTCGGAATCGACCGCGGCGGGCCCTTGACTCCGGTGCCGATCGTGCGCGGATCGCGCCGGACGGGAGGTGGGGTCCGCGGCGCGCCGGCGCTGTCGGCCCGCACCGGGGTGGGGCTCGAGGTCGCCGTGGTGCTGATCAGGATCCGCTTGGCCAGATCCTCATCCACCGAGGACGAGGAGGCGCGCACGGGGACGCCCGCCGCCTGCAGCTGGGCCAGGACGTCCTTGGTCGCCAGACCCCGTTCCTTGGCTATCTCGTGTACCCGCTTGTTCATCTCGCCTGAGTTTACGTCGCCTCGGTTGAGGCGCTGTCGGGAGCCGGATCCCCGGCTGCCATCGGCTCGCCGTCGACCCGGTCGGTGTTCATGTGGGCCAGCGCCTGGTGGGCTTCGATACCGCAGTAGCGGGAACCGGGCAGGGCCGCGTTCGGGCAGCGGCGGCCGTTGGTGAGGATCGCCGCACAGCGACCGCCGGCGACCTCCTCCTCCTCATAGCCGTGCTCGGCCTCCTCGGCGGCGAACTCGGTCTCCGAGCGGATGTCGATCCGCCACCCGGTCAGGCGGGCGGCCAGGCGGGCGTTCTGTCCCTCGCGGCCGATGGCCAGCGAGAGCTGGTCGTCGGGGACGATCACGGTGGCCTGCTTGCCGGCGTCATCGACCAGCACCTCGCGCACGCGCGCCGGCGACAGGGCCTTGGCGACGAACCGGGCGGGCTCGTCGTTGTAGGGGATGATGTCGATCTTCTCGCCGCGCAGCTCGGACACGACCATGCGCACCCGTGAGCCGCGGGGACCCACGCACGCGCCGACCGGGTCGACCCCGTCGACGTGCGAGACGACGGCGATCTTGGAGCGATAGCCCGGCTCGCGGGCCACCCCGGTGATCTCCACCAGGCCGTCGGCGATCTCCGGCACCTCGAGCTCGAACAGGGACTTGATCAGCTCGGGGTCGCGGCGGGAGACGATGATGCTCGGGCCCTTGGTCGAGTTGGAGACATCCTTGATCACGGCCTTGATCCGCTGGCTGTGGTCGTAGCGCTCGCCCTCGACCTGCTCGGACTTGGGCAGCAGCGCCTCGACGCGCTCGCGCAGCTGGACCAGCGTGTACCGGGAGTCGGACTGCTGGACGATCCCGGTGATCAGCTCGCCGACGCGATCGCGGTATTCCTCAAACATCATGTCGCGCTCGGCCTCACGGATCCGCTGCAGGATGACCTGCTTGGCGGTCTGGGCAGCGATCCGCCCGAAGTCGTGCGGAGTGACGTCCTCGGTCTCGATCTGATCCTCATACTCCTTGAGCTTCTCGAGGTCGATCTCGGGCTCGGGCGGCTCGCGCATCTCCCCCGTCTCGGGATCGACGGTGGGCTGTTGCTCCTCGGTCGCCTCGACCAGCAGCTGCTCCTCGAGCTCCGGCGGGATCTTCAGTTCCCAGACGATGAAGTCGCCGCTGTCCCGGTCCATCTCGACCTTGGCGTAGGGAGCCGACCCCGGCGTCTTCTTATAGGCCGACAGGAGTGCGTCCTCCAGCGCGGCCATCAGCTTCTCGGATGAGATGTTCTTCTCTGCGGCGAGGCCCCGCACGGCCTCAACTATCTCCTTGGACATGTGCTCAGTCTCCGGGTACGAGGTTGGAGCGGACGATCTGCTCGTAGGGGATCGTCACGACGCCATCAGGGGCGGCGATCGTCACGTCGCGGTCCGACGCGCCGACGAGCTCACCCACCAAAGTTTGCAACTTCGGTGCCGACTGCGTATGGCCGTTCGCCGCGTCGCGCAGTCTCACGCGGGCGCGGCGGCCGAGGAAGCGGCTGTAGTGCTGCGGTCTGGTCAGCGGCCGGTCCTGACCGGGTGAGGACACTTCCAGCGAGTACTGCTCGCGGTAGTCGTTCAGGTGGCCGGTGACCCGCTCGCACAGGTCCAGGGTCACGCCGTTCGGATGGTCGATGAACAGGCGCAGGGTGTGGCCGGAGACGATTTCCGCGAGCAGCACCTCGACCTCAGGCTCGAGACCGCTGAGGCGGGCTTCGATGTCGGTCTGTAGTGCACTCACGTTCTCCTCCGTCATAAATCTCATAAAAAAAGCGGGCGAGCGCCCACTTTCAAGAAACTGCTGCCGGGGCCACTCCCGGCACGAAAGCTGTTCGCTCAGCGTAGCACCGCACCGCCTGCGTGGGGTGCTTGCGCAGCCTGCGGCTCAGCCTCTGTCCGGGGGTCAGTCAGCGGCCCGGGCGCGCGCCCGATCACGGTATACGCGGTAGTCGCGGCGCCCGGGTTGCAGGCAGGCGGCCAGGGCCAGCGGGTGACGGGCCTCGGCATGGCGACCGAGCAGCTGCAGCGAGCGGCCCAGGCAGAACAGGGCGTAATCGTTGGTCGGCGCCCGGTCGATCACGGCCTGGAACTCCTGCGCGGCCTGCTCGTAGTTCTGGGTGTGAAACAGCGCGCGGCCCAGCGCCTCACGGATGGAGGTCTGCTCGGGGGCCAGGTCACGGGCGCGCGTGAGCGGGATCGTGGCCTGGTGGTGATGGCCCGCCTCGAGCAATTCGCTGCCCCGGCGGAAGAGGTCGTAGAGCTCTTCCATGGGCCTCGGAGTCTAGTCGTCGTACCCGACCGCTCCGCCTAGTGTCGGAGCTGCTCGCGCCCCGCCGCCGGCCGGGGGCCGAACGGCCATGGCCGGGGGCCGAACGGCCGTGGCCGGGGCGGGAGCGCCCACCA
>DASVYO010000123.1:0-64492 GCA_036392135.1 Solirubrobacteraceae bacterium | reverse complement strand
CGGGGCCAGCGCGTGGCGGGACAGCCAGGCCGCGCTCGCGGCGGCGCCGAGCGCCCCCAGGCCGCGGTTGCGCCACTCGCGGTCGGCCGGGGCCGGCTCCTCATCCTCCTGGTGGCCGGCTGAGGTGGCCCGCTGGCGGGTCGGGCTCGAGGGCTCGAGCCGATCCGGATCTCGCTCATGCAGCGTGCTCCACGCGTCCCCGACCACGCCGGGTTCATCGCCGACCAGGTCGTGAGAGGCCACCAGGGCCCGGCGCAGATCGAGGATCCGGCCGCGCTCCCCCGCGCGCGGCCGCAGGGCCAGGTCGATTCCCGAACCCAGGGCGCGGGGCAGATCCCGGCGCTGACGGCGCAGCGGGGGCAGGTAGGTGCCCAGCCGCCGGTTCCGCGTCATGCCCTGAGCGGTCTGGACCGGATTGATTCCGGTGAGCGCCTCGTACAGGACCAGAGCCAGCGAGTACAGATCGGCACTGGGCCCGGCCTCGAGCCCCTCGGCTTGCTCGGGGGCCATGTAGGCGAGCGTGCCGATGATGTCGCCGGTCCGGGTGAGGGAGTTCCCGCCGACCACGCGAGCCACTCCGAAATCGGTCAGCTTGGCGACCTGGGCCGGAGAGGACGGCCGGTCGGGGATCAGGACGTTGGACGGCTTGACGTCACGGTGGACGATGCCCTGGCCGTGGGCGTGTTCGAGCGCGTCGCACAGCGCAACTCCGATGTTGATGATGTCCCGATCGGACAGGCGGCCCTCGTCGAGCAACTGCTCCAGCGTTGCGCCCCGCACGAGCTCGGAGACCAGGTAGGCGCCCTGGTCATCCATCGACGCCTCGTACAGGGTGACGATCCCCGGATGCGAGAGCCGTGCCGCGACCCTCGCCTCGCGCTCGAAACGACCGCCCACGATCCGCTCGCGCGGGAGCAGCTTGACCGCGACGTCACGCTCGAGGCGCTCGTCGCTGGCCAGCCAGACGGTCCCGAATGCGCCCGCGCCGAGCTGCTTGCGCAGTACGTAGCGGTCGAGCACCACCGGTGGCGGCATGGTCTCGCGCCCGCGCCCACCGCGATCACGGCGCGTCGTCCCGGTGCCGGCGGAGACGGTCGCTGGCGCCTCGGTTTCCCGGGCCGTCCTGGCCTGGCTGGGACGCATACCGCGGGTTTCGGCGCCGGCGCCGCGGTCCCTGCGGATCCAGACCGCCGCGAGTCCGGCTTAATCGTGTCCTGCAAGTGAGGTTGCGCACATGTTCATCCGGCCGTGCCGCCGGTCATACTGCGGCCTTCACACGCCCTTAAGGAGCGATTCTTGTCGTTCTTCGACGAGGCCGACGAGCCTCGTACCGAGACCCACGGTCCCCCGCGCAACCCCTCGCGCCCGCGCCGCCCCTCAGGGACCGGCCGCCAGCCCCCGCGCGACCAGTCGGTCCAGACCCGACGGGCCGTGCTGGCGGTCGCGCTCCTGATCGTGGTCATCCTGATCGCCCTCGGCGTCCACAGCTGTCAGGTAAGCGCCAACGAGAGCGCGCTCAAGGACTACACCAACCACGTGTCCTCCCTGATCACCCAGTCCAACGCCACCGGAAAGCAGTTGTTCGGCCAGCTCGCGCCGAGCGGCGGCCAGCAGAACGGTCCCGCGGTTCAGACGCAGATCAACGGCACCCTCAATCAGGCTCAGAACGAACTCCGGTCGGCCCGCGACTACAGCGCGCCGGACGCCGTCAAGACGGCCAACCAGAACTTCGTCCTCGCCCTGAAGATGAGGGCCGACGGCATCCGCAACGTCGCCGGCCAGATCCAGCCCGCGCTCGGCAACCAGACGAGCCAGACGGCGGTCAACTCGATCGCCGCCGAGATGGCCCGCTTCTACGCCTCGGACGTTCTCTACAAGGATTACGCCGCCCCGGAGATCGCCGCCGCCCTGCATGCCGCCGGCATCGCCGTGGGCGGCAACGGCGAGACGATCGCCGGGGGCCAGTTCGTCCCCAATCTCTTGTGGCTGACGCCGAGCTACATCTCCGGCCAGCTTCACGTCGCCTCCAGTGGCGGCACCGGCCCGGCCAGCTCGCACAGCCACAAGCTCACCCAGGTGGCGATCGGCTCCAACACGATGGTGCCGGGCGTGACCAACCACACGCCGGCCACGCCACCGGCTGTGTTCACCCTCACCTTCACCAACGCCAGCGGCAGCAGCGGCGGCGGCAACCTGACCTGCAACGTCACCGTGGCCGGGACCGGGATCACCGGAACCGCGACGGCGACGGCGCCGAGTGCCGGTCAGACCGGCACCTGCCAGGTGACGCTCAGCGCCTCGCCACCGGTCGGCGTCCACCCCGTCACGGCCTCGGTCCAGAGCAGCCCCAGCGAGGGGACGAACAAGACAAACTCCGAGAGCTTCCCGCTCGACTTCCAATAGCGGCGGCCCGTTCCGGCAGGCGGTGGGCCCTCGGGACCCGACTCTTCCGGCTCGGTCCTTATGCTCTGGCGGGTGCACAACCTGACCAGCACCGCGGGGATCGTTGCCCTGGCGGCGGCGGCCGTGGCCGTGGCCGCGCTCGTGTTGAGCATCTTCCTGGCCGCGCGGCTGCGGCGCGTCCGCGCGGACCAGCGGGTCGTGCTCGGCGACCACAACCAGGATCTGGTCGCCCACGCGGCCGAGCTCGAGGGCCAGTTCGGCGCTCTGAACGAGTTCGTCCAGGACGTGGCCGAGCGGTTGCAGGAGCGGATGGGCGTGGCCGAGAGCCGGCTCGACGGGGCGATCGCCTACCGGGCGCTGGTCCGGTACGACGCCTACGGCGAGATGTCCGGGCGCCAGTCAACGTCGATCGCCCTGCTGGACGCCTCCCGCTCCGGTGTGGTCCTGTCCTCGATCCACCATCGCGACCAGGCTCGCCTGTACGCCAAGCAGGTCCATCAGGGCCGCGGCGAGCTCGAGCTCTCACCGGAGGAGAACGAGGCGATCCGGGTCGCGCTCGAGGGTGGCGGCGAGCGGATCTTGGCCGAGTAGCGCCGAGTGGCGACGCGCGTCGGCTACTTCGGGCCCGAGGGCACGTTCACCCAGGAGGCCCTGATCTCGGCGGCACGCGGGGCCGACATCGAGCAGGTTCCCCTGCCCACGATCTACGACACGGTCATGGCCGTCCACGAGGGCACTGTCGAGCGGGCCCTGGTTCCGATCGAGAACTCACTCGAGGGCTCGGTCAATGCCACGCTCGACGCGCTGGCCATGGAGACCGAGGATGTGCGCATCCTGGGGGAGGTCGTCCTGCCGATCCGCCACTGTCTGATCGCCCGCACGGAGCTCGAACTGTCCGAGATCGCAGTGGTGGTCTCCCACCCGCAGGCCAGCGCGCAGTGCGCCCGGTTCATCCGCACCCGCCTGCCGCAGGCCCGGGTGCTGGCCGGCGGGTCGACCGCGGAGGCGGTGCGGCTGATCGCCGACGAGCCGGGCCCGTGGGCCGCCCTGGGCAACCGGACCGCCGCTGAGCGCTACGGCTGCCACGTGCTGCGGGCCGGGGTCGAGGATGTCCCTGACAACGAGACCCGCTTCGTCTACCTGGGCCCGGCGGGGGCGCCCCCGGGAGGTCCGGACGTGACCGACGGCGAGCCGATCGGCCCCTGGAAGACGTCGATCGTGTTCTGGGGCATCGGGTCCGAGGCGCCGGGCTGGCTGGTGGCCTGCCTGTCGGAATTCGCCGGCCGCGGCGTCAACCTGACCCGGATCGAGTCGCGCCCGCGCAAGCAGGGGCTCGGCCGCTACATGTTCTTCTGCGATGTCGAGGGCCGCGACACCGAGCCCCACGTCGCGGCCTCCCTGGCCGGTCTGGCCGAGCATGTCGAGGTGCTGCGCACGCTGGGTTCGTATCCGGCCGCGTAACTCGCCGCGCAAACCCCCCGCGGGAGCCGCTGCGTAACCCCCCGCGGGAGCCGCTGCGCAAGCCGCCGCCAGGCCCGAGGCGACCGCTGAGGCCGCGTCGCGAGGCGGAGTTTCGGTGCTGTTCGTGGTCACGGGGTGGCCGTAAAGTTCGGTCGATCCGACCGGTACACTGCTCGCCAGCAGTCCGATGCCCAGTTCAGTTCCCCCAGCGCCAACCGGGTCCGCGCCGCCAGAGCACCAGCGGCGCGGGCGTGAAGTTGGCCGGGTGCTGGTCTTGAACGCGACGTTTGAGCCGATCAACGTCTGCACGGTGCGTCGGGCCGTTGTGCTCCTGCTCAAGGAGAAGGCCGAGATGATCGAGCGGGCGGACTGGGAGTTGCATTCGGCCACCGCGACCATGTCGCGGCCAATGGTCATCCGCCTGGTCAGCTACGTGCGCATCCCGCGCGACACGCACCGGCGCAAGATCACCCGGCGCGCCGTGTTCGCGCGTGACGACTGGACCTGCCAGTACTGCGGCTCACGCTCGAACCTGACCGTCGATCACGTCGTGCCGCGGTCCAAGGGCGGCCCCTCGAGCTGGGACAACATCGTGGCCTCCTGCGCCCCCTGCAACCGCCGCAAGGGCAGCGCCTCCCCGGTGCAGGCGGGCATGAACCTGACGCGCCCCCCACGGCCGCCGAGCCCCCACGTGTTCATCCACGTGGCCAGCCCGACGATCCCCGCCGCCTGGCGCGCCTACCTGGCCGCCTGACCCACCGACGTGGCTTCGCTGGCCGTCACCCGGGCCGGCGTGTCGTCGGCCGCGCGCCGCTCGTGGCGCGCGCGGCTCGGGGGGCGCACGCGCGGACCCCGCGGACTAGGCGGCGAAGCGCTGCGCGGAGCGGGCCCTCGCCTTGGCCGCCTCGGCCTCGCGGTTCTTCGGCGGCGCAGTCGTGGTCAGCTGCCCGAGCAGCGTCATCGACGCCGCGGTCACGGCCTGGACGGCCGCCTCGAACGCTTCTTCATTCGCCTTCGACGGTTTGCTGAAGCCGCTGATCTTGCGGACGTACTGAAGGGCTGAAGCCTGGACCTCATCGACCGTGGCCGGCGGGTCGAAGTTGTGGAGGGTGCGGATGTTTCGACACATGCCGGCAGCGTAACTCTCCGCTCGCGGAGCGCAAGGCCAGGCGGGAACGCGATCGCCGGATCCACGGCCGAGGCCGTGATTGGCAGGGCAACACGCGGGTTCGCCGGCGGGACTTGCCGCCCCAGGCGCGACCTGACATGCTCGGCGCCGTGAGGGAGTGGCGGGAGCAGCGCATCTGGTGGGCCTACGTCATCGCCGAGGCCCTGCAGCTTGTCCTGTTCAACGTCGTGATGGGAGCGCAGGTGGGCATGGGGGGCGTCTGGTTCATGGCCGTCCTGCTGTTCGGCGTGCGGCGTCGCTGGCATCTGGCGTGGGTCATCCTCGTGCTCGTCAACGCCGTGCCGACGCTGGCCGCGCTGGCCGTGTTCGCCCCGGGGGCGGGGGCGAGCGGCATCCTGTGGACGAACTTCATCGTGCTGGTGCTGACCGGCCTCCTGCTGGAGACGCTGCTCTTCAGCCCGGCCATGCGCGCCTACGTCGGCCTGAGCCGCGAGCCCGCCGGCGTAGCTGAGCCAGTCACGTAAGTCCGGCACTCGTCAAGGGCATCCGCGGATGCCCGAGGACGCAGGAGCTCGGGGAACTTTGATCCCGGGCCGGCGGGAAACCAGCCGCTCAACGCACGAAGGGCGCCGTCGACATCGGCGCCCTTCGCACTACCACTGATGACTGATGACCGCGCTGGACCGTACGGCTGCCGGAGGGACTAATCCCGGGCATCCAGACACGGCGGTGTCGCGGGGGGACTCCGCTAAGCGGGGTCAGCCTCCGACCTAGCGGCCGGACACCTCCAGGGTCCCGCAAAAACTGTCAGACAAGTTCGGACCACCTCCTTTCTCTGGTAGCGCGGAGAATAGCGGAAGGCGTCGACATCTCCGAGCGGTCAAACGGAGCCGGTGGGCGCGCCGGCTGACCGCGCTACGCCGCGGCCAACCGACCGGAGTGCGGGCCGGATCTAGTCGTCAGCCGAGTCGGAATCCGGCGCTTCATCGGCCGGCGCAGCGCCGTCCGTGTCGACCCCACCTCCCGGGGCGTCGCCGACCGCATCGGGCAGCTCCGGGGCCTGTGAGGAGAGCAGGTCCAGAGGCTCGTCGGTGACCACGGGCGCGGCCGTGGCCGCATCGGACTCCATCACCAACGCGACGGCGCTGACCTGGTCGTCCTCCCGGATGTTCATCACCCGGACACCCTGGGACGCGCGTCCGTAGCGGTTGATCCCCCGCACCGAGGTGCGCTGGACCATGCCGTTCTGGGAGATGAAGACCAGCTCCTGGTGCTCGCGAACCACGAGCGCGCCGGCCAGCGCGCCCTTGTTCTCGGTCAGCGTGATCGTCTTCACGCCCATCGTCCCGCGTCCCTTGACCGGGTACTCGTCGATCGGGGTTCGCTTGCCGTAGCCGTTCTCGGTCACGACCAGCAGCTCCTGGTCGTCGCGGGCCACGTCCATGGCCAGCACGGCGTTGCCCTTCTGGGCGACGTTCATCCCGCGCACGCCGCTGGTGTCGCGGCCCATCGGCCGCAGCAGCTCCTCAGTGAAGCGGGCGGCCTGGCCGGAGCGTGAGACCATGATGATGTCGTCATGCCCGCTCGTGCGGCGCACGGCGATCAGCTCGTCATCGTCGCGGATGTTGATGGCGATGATGCCGTCGGCCTTGATCGGCGTGTTGTAGGCACCGAACTCGGTCTTCTTGACCTGCCCGTTGCGGGTCGCGAAGACCAGGTACCGGCCCTCGCCGAAGTCGCGCGTGGACAGCACCGACTGGACTCGCTCACCTTCGCGCAGGGGCAGCAGATTGACGAGGGCGCGGCCCTTGGCGGTGCGCGACGCCTCCGGCAGCTCATACACCTTGAGCCGGTAGACCTTGCCCCGGTTGGTGAAGAACAACAGGTAGTCGTGCGTCGAGCAGACGAACAGATGCTCGATGTAGTCGTCGTCCTTCATGTCCATCCCGGTGACGCCGACTCCGCCTCGGCGCTGCTGGCGGTAGGTGGACAGCGGCAGCGACTTGATGTAGCCCGAGTGGGTGATCGAGATGACCATCTGCTGATCGGCGATCAGGTCCTCGATGTCGATCTCGCCCTCGGCATGGGTGATCTCGGTCCGGCGCTCGTCGCCGTAGGCATCGGCGATCTCCCTGAGCTCGTCCTTGATCAGCTCGTTGACGCGCTGCTCGTCACCGAGGATCTCGCGCAGCTCCTTGATCCGCTCGACCAGATCGGCATGCTCCTGCTTGATCTTGTCGGCCTCGAGCGCGGTCAGGCGGCTCAGGGTCAGCTGGAGGATGGCCTGGGCCTGAATCACGCTCAGCTCGAACTGATCCACCAGACCCTGGCGCGCGGTCTCCGTATCCCGGGATCCGCGGATCAGTGCGATCACCTCGTCCAGGTTGGCCAGGGCGATGAGCTGGCCCTCGAGTACATGCGCGCGCTCCTCGGAGCGGCGCAGCTCGTACTTGGTCCGGCGGACCACGACCTCGCGCTGATGGTCGACGTAGTGGCCGATCACCTCGCGCAGCGAAAGGGTGCGCGGGACGTTGTCGACCAGCGCCACCATGTTGACGCCGAACGTCGTCTGCATCGGGGTGTGCTTGTGGAGCTTGTTCAGCACCACCTTGGGGATCGCGTCGCGCTTGAGCTCGATCACGATCCGCATCCCGTGACGATCGGACTCGTCGCGAAGGTCGGTGATCTCGGGGATCTTCTTGTCGACGACCAGGTCCCGGATCTTGAGGATCAGGCCGCCGTCGCCCCCCTTGCGCACCTGGTAGGGCAGCTCGGTGACGATGATCGCCTCCTTGCCCTGCCCAACCGGCTCGATGTGAGCCTTGGCCTGCACGCGCACCCGGCCGCGGCCGGTGGCGTAGGCGTCCCGGATTCCCTCACGGCCCAGGATCGTGCCGGCGGTCGGGAAGTCGGGCCCCTTGATGTACTTCATCAGGCCCTCGACATCGATCTGCGGATCGTCGATGTAGGCGATGGTCGCCGCGACGACCTCGCGCAGGTTGTGCGGCGGGATGTTGGTGGCCATGCCGACGGCGATTCCGCTGCCGCCATTGACGAGCAGGTTCGGGAACCGCGCCGGCAGCACGACGGGCTCTTGGCGCGAGCCGTCGTAGGTGGGCACGAAGTCGACCGTCTCCTGGTCGATGTCGCGCAGCATCTCGGTGGCCAGCGGCGCCATGCGCGCCTCCGTGTAGCGCATGGCCGCGGCCGAGTAGCCGTCGATGTTGCCGAAGTTCCCGTGGCCGTCGACGAGCGGATAGCGCATCGAGAAGTCCTGGGCCAGCCGCACCAGCGTGTCGTAGATCGCGCTGTCGCCGTGGGGATGGAACTTGCCCATCACCTCGCCGACGATCTGCGCACACTTGACATGCTTGCGGGGCGGGCGCAGCCCGAGCTCGTTCATCACGTGCAGGACGCGCCGGTGAACCGGCTTCAGGCCGTCGCGGACGTCGGGCAGCGCGCGCCCGACGATGACGGACATCGCGTAGTCAAGATACGCCGAGCGCATCTCCTCCTCGAGCCCGCGGGGCTCGATGTTGCCGCCGTCGATCGTGTCGATAGACATCGCGAGCTCCTAGGTGTCGAGGGTGGCTAGGCGGGCGTTCTCCTCGATGAACGCCCGGCGGGGCTCCACCTGGTCGCCCATCAGCATCGAGAAGACCAGGTCGGCCGAGGCGGCGTCCTCCATGGTCACCTGAACCAGGGTGCGCGTGGCCGGGTCCATGGTCGTCTCACGCAGCTCCTCGGCATCCATCTCACCCAGGCCCTTGAAGCGGTAGTAATCGATCCCCCGCTGGGCCACGGCCAGCACCTCCTCACGCAGTTCCTCGAATGACTGCGCCTCGCGCGCGTTCTCGCCCAGGCGAATGGTGAACGGCGGCGTGCCGACCAGCTCGGCCAGGTCGTGGTGGACCTCGGCCAGCTTCCGGTACTCATGCGCCTCGATTGCCGCGCGGCGCAGGTGATGGGTGGTGGCCAGACCGGTCTTGGCCTCGATCGTGCGCACGATGATCTCCGACGGGCGCTCCTCGAGCAGCTGCAGCTTGTAGGCGTCACCGCCCCCGTTGCCCTCGCTGTCGGCCATGTGGCGGAGCAGGGCCGCCTCATCGGTGATCTGCTCCTCGAGCATGCGGGCCTGCTGCATGAACGTGACCACGCCGTGGCCGTGGGCGGTGGTCAGCGCCGCCGCCCATCCCTCGTACTGCTTGAGCAGCCGGGAGAAGCGCTTCCAGCGCGCCTCGGTGAGCTTGATCTGCCGGCCGTCGCGGTCGGAGATCTCGAGCTTGTCGAACTTGTCGCCGAGCAGGATGTCCTCCAGCTCGGAGTCGCGCTCGATGTAGCGGTGCTTCTGCCCGCGGGTCAGGCGGTACAGCGGCGGCTTGGCGATGTACACGTAGCCGGCCTCGATCAGCGGCTGCATCTCGCGGAACAGGAGCGTCAGGGCCAGTGTCCGGATGTGGGCACCGTCGACGTCGGCGTCGGTCAGCAGCACGACCTTGTGGTAGCGCGCCTTGGCGATGTCGAACTCATCCCGCACACCGGTGCCGATCGCGGTGATCAGGGCCTGGACCTCCGTGTTGGCCAGCACCTTGTCGATCCGGCTCTTCTCGACGTTGAGGATCTTCCCGCGCAGGGGCAGGATGGCCTGGGTGGAGCGGTCGCGAGCGCCGACCGCCGAGCCGCCGGCGGAGTCGCCCTCGACCACGAACAGCTCGGCGAGCGAGGGATCCTTGACCGAGCAGTCGGCGAGCTTGCCGGGCAGGGTCGAATTCTCGAGCGCGGACTTGCGCCGCGTCAGGTCGCGGGCCTTGCGCGCCGCCGAGCGGGCCTGGGCAGCCTGCACGGCCTTGCGGATCACCGAGCGGGCATCCTGGGGGTTCTCCTCCAGGAACTCCCCCAGCCGCGCGCTCACGATCGAGTGCACGAACCCCTGCATGCCCGGGTTCCCGAGCTTGGTCTTGGTCTGGCCCTCGAACTGCGGATCGGTCAGCTTGGCCGAGATCACGGCGGTCAGACCCTCACGGACGTCCTCGCCGGTGAGGTTGTCGTCCTTCTCCTTGAGCTCGCCCTTCTCGCGCGCGTAACGATTGAGCGCGCTGGTCAGCGCCGAGCGGAAGCCCGACATGTGCGAGCCGCCCTCGATCGTGTTGATGTTGTTGGCAAACGAGAACACGGACTCCTGGTAGGAGGAGTTCCACTGCATCGCCACCTCGACCGCACCCTGGTCGCTCTCGCCCTCGAAGGAGATGATCTTCTTGTGGATCGGCTCCTTGTTCTGGTTCAGGTAGTGGACGAAATCGACGATCCCGCCCTCGTACTGGAACTCGACGTGGTGGCCCTCGCCGCGCTCATCGATGATCTCGATGCGCAGGCCGCGGGTGAGGAAGGCGGTGTCCCGCATCCGTTCCTCGATCGTCTTGAAGTCGATCTCCAGGGTCTCGAAGACCTCGTCATCGGGCAGGTAGGTGATCGTCGTCCCGGTGGCCGTGGTCGGCTCTCCCTTGACGAGGTCGCCCTGCGGCTTGCCGCGCTCATAGCTCTGGGTGAACGTGTAGCCATCGCGGCGGACCTCGACGTCGAGGCGCTCGGACAGCGCGTTGACGACCGAGACGCCGACGCCGTGCAGGCCGCCGGAGACCTTGTAGCCGCCGCCGTCGCCGAACTTGCCGCCGGCGTGCAGAACGGTCAGCACGACCTCAACGGCCGGCCGGCCCTCCTTGGCCATGACGGCCACCGGGATCCCGCGGCCGTCATCGGCCACGGTCACCGAGTTGTCCGGGTGGATGGTGACCTTCACCTCGGAGCAGTGACCGGCCAGCGCCTCGTCCACAGAGTTGTCCACAACCTCGTACACGAGGTGATGAAGACCGCGGACGCCGGTCGAGCCGATGTACATGCCGGGACGTTTGCGAACCGCCTCGAGACCCTCGAGGACGGTGATGTCCTGAGCGTCGTAACTGGATTTGCGGTTGGCGCCCGCTGCGGCGCCGTCGTCGTTCGCCAACGATCCTCCGATGACGTTGGGACGCCCCGGTCCCGCGCCGGGCTCGGCGCGCCGGGGCGTCAAGGAATCATGTTGCTCAGGATAGCACAGCGCCCGGCCGAAACCCGGCTTCCAGACCTAACGATTTGCCTGCAAATGGTGACAAAATCGTGTCACCTCGAGGGACCGGCGGAGTACCCCACGGCAACACATCGCAGACGCCGCACCACACCCTCGCTCAGGCGCTCGTTGAGGCGGGCCAGGATCTGCGGGGCCATCAGGTCGAGCTCCTGGGCCCAGACCGACGCCGAACAGGCCACGGTCAGCACTCCGCCGCGCTCCGCGGTCGGCCGCGCCTCGGCGGCTATCAGCTCACCGACGGTCGCCGGCCAGACCCGCTGCACCGCTCCGAGGAGGGTGTCAGGGGCCAGCTCGTCGGCCAGGCGCGAGAAGGCCGACTGGAGCGGACGGGGACTGCGCCGGTAGTGCGTCATGCGTCCGGACGCGTCAGCTGCGTCATGCCGCTCTCAACTGACCGCCGATGCTGCTGAGCACCCCGCCGGAGACCGTCAGCTGGCACACATCGCCCGCGTTCGAGCCCGGCACCTGCTCGAGGTCGGTGGCGGTGATCACGGCCTGACCACCTGACGTGCGCAGCAGATCGACGAGCGCCCGGCGGCGCGTCTGATCGAGCTCGCTCATCACGTCGTCGAGCAACATCACGGGCGGGTTCTCGCGCCGCTGGGCGATCACCGTCCGCTCGGCCAACAGCAGGCCCAGCAGGCCCAGCCGCTGCTGGCCCTGAGATCCGTACGCGCGCAGCTCCCGCCCTTCGCGGGCCAGACGGAGATCGTCCCGGTGCGGGCCATGGCCGGTGAACCCACGCTCGAGGTCCGCGCTGATCCGCTCGCCGAGCTCGGCGGCCAGTGAATCCGCGTCGAGCGCCCGCGAACGCGGCCGGTAGCTCAGCTCCGGGGCGCCATCCAGGCCGAGCTGCTCGCAGCAGTCCTTGAACCCCCCGGCGATCGCCTCGACCGCCTGGCGTCGGTCCTCCATCAGAGCAATTCCATGCCGGGCCAGCTGGCGGTCCCACGCGCTCAGCGAGCTGGAAGCGACGTCTCCATGGCGCACGCGGGCGATCAGCGCGTTGCGCTGCGCGAGGCTCTGGGCATAGGCGCGCCGGTTGGCGACCCGGGCGGGCCAGAGGGCGGCTACGAACTGATCCAGATGAGCGCGGCGCAACGAGGGGGCGCCCTTGACCAACTCCAGGCGGTCGGGCATGAAGACGCTGACCAGCGGGCGATCTGCGACGTCGACCATCCGCTCCACACTGGCCCCGTCGGCGCGCATGCGCTTCGGCTCCCCCGGCGCGAAGCCGACCGTGAGCTCGTGCGCGCCGTCCTCGGCCTCGGCGGCGACCACCACGCGTGTGGCCTGCTCCCCGAAGCGCACCACCTCCCGCTCATTGGTCGTCCGGCATGAGCGGCCGGTGCAGCCGAAATACAGCGCCTCGAGCAGATTCGTCTTGCCGGCGCCGTTGGGACCGGTGATCACGGTCAGGTTCGGACCCAGCTCCGCGCTGGCGCTCCGATAGCTGCGGAAGTCCCGCACGCTGACGCGGAGCACGCGCATGCGAACCGACCTCAGACGTTGAGCCTGATCGGCATGATCAGGTAGCGGAAACCGCTGTCGTCGCCGGCCTCGATCAGTCCGGGGCGGAGCGGGCTGATCAGCTTCAGGACCACGTCCCCCTGATCAATGGCCTCGAGCCCGGCGCGCAGGAATTCGGGGTTGAAGCCGATCTCGAGCGGTTCGCCCTGGAACGCAACCGGCATCGATTCCTGGGCCTCCCCGACGTCCGGCGTCTGCGCGGACACCGTCAGCTCGCCGGCGGCGAACGCCAGGCGCAGCGGCGCGTTCTTCTGAGCCAGCAGGCTGACGCGGCGGACGACATCGGTGAACTCGGGGCCGCCCAGCCGTAGCTCGTGCTCGAAGCTCTCGGGCAGAAGCTGGCGGTAGTTGGGGAACTGGCCGTCGATCAGGCGTGAGGAGAGGACCACCTTGCCCAACGTGAACAGGACCTGGTTCTGGCGCACGCTGACCTGGAGGCGCTGGTCCTCGGTGTGCGTGACCAGGCGGGCCAGCTCCTGCAGCGCACGGGCCGGCACGTTGACCTCGAAGCCCGAGGACAGCGGCGCCTCGAGCGTCGTCTCCTTGACGCTCAGGCGATAAGAGTCGGTGGCCACCATCCGCAGGTCCCGGTCCGAGGCCGACACGAGGATCCCGGTGAGCACCGGCCGGGTCTCGTCGCGGGAAGCGGATCCGGCCACCTTGAGTGCGGTCGACACGAAGGCGTCGGCCGGAAGCTCGACGGCCGAGTCGGGCTCCGGCTCCGGGAACGGCGGGAAGTCCTCAGCCCGCAGCGTGCGGATGTGGAAGGTCGCGCTGCCCGAGACGAGCTCGACATCCTGTTCGGCGGAGCGCAGCTCGAGCGTTACGGACGCCGCCGGCAGCGAGCGGACCACGTCCAGGAGCAGGCGAGCCGGCAGGACCACGACCCCCTCGCGGATCACCTCGAGCTCGAGCGGGACGCGCAGCCCGACGTCCATGTCGGTCGCGCGCAGCTCGCCGCCCGAGGAGCTGACCGCCAGCTGGACCCCCGACAGGGCCTGGATCGCGCTGCGGGTCGACGCGACGCGGCTCACGGTCTGCAGTTGAGCGAGCAGACGGTCTCTGTCAAGAGAGATCTTCACGGTGAATACCTCAGGAAGGATTTAGAAGTCATAGAGCGAAGAACTACTGTGGAGAAGTGCGCGACAGCCCGCATCTAGCGGGCAAGTTGTTGTGCGAAGGCGACAGGCAAGTCTGTCAGCGACCGCGGTCGGCGTGTTGATGGTCGAGGCGCTGAGCCAGCGAATCGAGCTCGTGGGCCACGTTCTCATCCTCCGCTAACCGCTCGGCCACGCGTTTGCAGGCGTGCAGCACGGTGGCGTGGTTGCGGCCCCCGAAGGCGTCGCCGATTGCCTGCAGCGAGGCTCCGGTTAGTTCGCGCGCAAGGTGGATCGCCAACTGACGGGGCCACGCGATGCGGGCGGAGCGGACCGGTGAGATGAGCTCGTCGGTGGACAGGGCAAAGCGCTCGGCCACGGTGCGCTGGACGTCCTGGACGGTCGGCTGGGCCGACCCCCGGCGTGGATACATGGAATCCATCACCTCCCGGGCCAGCTCAAGATCGATTGGGCGCTGGGTCAGCGAGTGGTAGGCCACGACCCGGATCAGGGCGCCCTCCAGCGCTCGGATGTTGTTGGTGACGCGGCTGGCGATCAGGTCGAGGACGGCCGGCTCGCTGAGCTGCACGCCGTCGAGAACGGCCCGCTTGCGGAGGATCGCCACCCGGGTGGCGTGGTCCGGCGGCGACATGTCGGCGACCAGGCCCGCCTCGAACCGCTCCCGGAGGCGGGCGGCGATCCCGGTCAGCGCCCGCGGCAGCTGATCACAGGTGAGCACGAGCTGCCGGCCCCGCTCATAGAGGGCGTTGAAGGTGTGAAAGAACTCCTCCTCTGTGCGCGCCTTATTGGCCAGGAACTGGATGTCGTCGATCAGCAGCACGTCGGCATCGCGGTAGGCGCGCTTGAAGGGATCGAGCGAGCGCGTGCTCAACGCGCTCATGAAGTGATTGGTGAAGTCCTCGGCGGTGGTGTAGCGAACCCTGGCGTCGGCCCCGTAGGCGTGGATGTAGTTGCCGATCGCATGCAGGAGATGGGTCTTGCCGAGGCCGGGGGGCGCGTGGAGAAACAGCGGGTTGTAGGCCTGGCCGGGGAGCTCGGCGACGGCCAGCGCGGCGGCATGGGCGAGCCGGTTCCCGTGGCCGATGATGAACTGGTCAAAGCTGTAGCGCGGGTTGAAGCGCTCGCTCGGCGCGGCCTGGGGCCGCGGCGGGTCCGGGGTCCCACCCGCGCTGCGGGCCGCGGCCCCCGGGCCGGCGGCGGATGGCTCGGACTCCAGCACGACGTCCACGGACTCACCGAGCACGTGGCGAGCGCAGCGCTCGATCGCCCGGCCGAAACGATCCGCGACCCACGAACGGGTCGCGGCCGGCGTTCCGAGCACCAGTCGCTGTCCGTCCCAGACTCGCAACTCGAGGCCGGCGAGCCAAATCTCGTACTGGGATTCTCCGACCGTCTGCCGCAGCTCAGCCTTGAGCGTTCGCCACGCGGGCAGCGACTCAGGTTGCGCAGGCAGCGGCAAGCGACTCCTCCCAGGAGCGGTCGGGAAATTATCAGGAGGCCAGGGCGGAAACCGCCCCGGGGTCGGCGAATATACAACGGCGATCGCCGCCTGGATGGGCTCCTCTGAGACCCTTGACGCAAAGCGCGGGAAAAAGTGAACGAGAAGTGGCTGGGCTGTATCTGGCGCTCCGACGACGCCCCGCGAAAGGGCTGGTTCAGACCTGCGCAGCGGCCTGCGTATACTGCGTCGCTCCCGTCCAGGGCCCTCAGTCATGAAACGCACCTACCAGCCGAAGAAGCGCAAGCGCGCCCGCACCCACGGGTTCCGCACCCGCATGCGTACCCGCGCCGGGCGGCTGACCCTCAAGCGACGGCGCGCGAAGGGACGCAAGCGCCTGACGGTCTGATGTTGGCCGGGCGGGCCGGATCCGCGCCCGGGCCACGCCCAGGGCGAGGACGGCTTTCGCGCAGCGCAGAGTTCGATCGGGTGTTTCGTCACGGCCGCTCCCATGCCGGGCGCGACCTGGTGCTGTACGTGTTTCCGCGCGGTGAGGACGACGGGGCCCCGCGGCTCGGCCTGTCGGTGTCGCGCAAGGTCGGCGGAGCGGTCGACCGCAATCGAGTCAAGCGGCTCCTGCGCGAGGCGTTCGCCGCTGAGAGTCCCCGGCTGCCGGCCGGCACCGATGCCGTCGTGGTCGCCCGCCGCGGAGCCCGCGAGCTGGCCGAACGCGACGGGCTGGCGGGAATCCAGGCCGCGCTCGGCGAGCTGGTGACCAAGGTCCCGGGTGCGCTTGCCCCGGAGCCGGGGCCAGCGCCCGGCGGAGTGAAGCCAGAGGCAGGCGCCGACGGCGGCCGCGGCGGCGAGCGGGCGGCCTGATGCGCCCGCGGATGTTGTTGGTGCTGCCGATCCGTGCCTATCAGCGGCTGATCTCACCGGCGTTCGGCGAGCGTTGCCGCTATTACCCCTCGTGTTCGGAGTATGCGGTGCAGGCCATTCAGTCGTACGGCATACTCAGGGGGCTTGTCCTGGCCGGGTGGCGGATCCTCCGCTGCAATCCATGGAGTCACGGCGGGGTTGACCCGGTGGCGAGTCAGAAGCTGTTCAAGCCTCGGACTCCCGCGACGAGCGCGTGAGCATGCTTGTACTGGCCAACATCTTTCAGCCGCTGATCGACGTCTTCGAGGCGGTCCTGAAGTTCTTCCACGACAACGCGGGCGTGTCCTGGGGGTTCTCGATCATCCTGCTGACCGTCTGCGTGCGCGCGATCCTGATCCCGCTCACCGTCAAGCAGTTCGGTTCCATGCAGCGGCTACAGCAGCTCCAGCCGCAGATCAAGGCGCTGCAGGCCAAGTACAAGGATGACAAGGAGCGCCAGCAGCAGGAGATGATGCGCTTCTACCGGGAGAACAAGGTCAATCCGCTCGGCTCCTGCCTGCCGATGGTGGCGCAGATCCCGGTGTTCATCTCGCTCTTCTACATGTTGAAGTCGAGCCTGCGCGGCGACATCTGTCCGGGCCGGCAGCCGCATCTGGCCAGCGGGTTGATCGACCATGCCCATCTGCGTCCGTGCGGTACGGGTCATGGTGCCGGGTTCCTGTTCGTCGGTGACCTGACCAACAAGGCCACCGGGGTGACCCTGGTGGTGCTGATCCTGCTCTACGTCGGCAGCCAGCTGGCCTCGAGCCTGATGATGTCGAGCGCCACGATGGACAAGACCCAGCGGCAGATCATGCTGTTCATGCCGCTGGTCTTCGTCCTGTTCGTGATCAACTTCCCGGCCGGCGTGCTGGTGTACTGGATCACCACCAACACTTGGACGATGGCCCAGCAATACGTGATCCGCCGACGCATCGGCCCGGTCACGGCGGCCGCATCCGACGGAGCCGCCGCCGCGGCGGTGGCTGTCCCGCCAGGCCGCGGAGCCCCCAAGCTAGATTCCGGCGGCAACGGCTCGGGCTCGGGGTCGGGCGAGCCCACCGGCGCCGGAACCGGAGGAGGGTTGGGGGCGCGGATCCTGGCGCGGGCCAACCAGCAGCGCCGGGACAAGCCGGCGGAGTCGGAGTCCAAGGTCTCCACCCCGCAGACTCGCTCCAGCCGCCCGCCGCAGTCTCCGCGCAAGAAGAAGAAGCGTTCCGGGCGAAGGAGATGAGCGTGACCGGAGATCCCGCCGCCAAGGTGCAGGAGCTGCTCGAGCGGATCGCCGCCGCCGCCGGCATCGACGCCACCGTCGAGATCCATGAGCAGGGTCCCGGACTGGTGGCTGAGTTCCACGGCGACAGTGACGATCTCGGGCTGCTGATCGGTCATCACGGACAGACGATCGATGCCATTCAGCATCTGGCCTATCGGTTCGCCATGCACGGCTCGGATGAGCGTCACCCGGTCGTAGTCGATGCGGCCGGGTACCGGGAGCGCCGCTCCGCCGCGCTGCGCGCGGCCGCCGACCAGGCGGCCGAGACGGCCGTGAACCACCGCCGTGCCGTCCCCCTCGAGGCGATGAGCGCGCTGGAGCGCAAGGTCATCCACGAGCATCTGAAGATGCGGCGCGACGTGGAGACCTACAGCGAGGGCCAGGAGCCGTCCCGGCGGCTGGTCGTCGCGCCTCTGGTCAACTGACCGCAGCCGCGTTCGCGCAGGATCGTTTCACGTGAAACCTTCGCCGGCTGCGCGCCGCTGTTTCACGTGAAAACCCGGGCCGAGGACCCCATCGATGGGCTGGTTGGACGCTTTGGGCTGCCGGCCGGGGCCGGGGAGCCGCTGTGCACGCTGCTCGAGGCGCTGGTCACCGACCCTCGTGCGCCAACCGCGATCACCGAGCGGGCACGGGCTCTGGACGATCATCTGGCCGACTCCCTGGTCGCCCTGGAACTGGCCCCCGTACGCGCCGCTTCGGCGATCGCCGACCTCGGCTCGGGGGCGGGGCTGCCGGCTCTGCCGCTCGCCATCGCCCTGCCCGCGGCGCGCGTGACTGCGGTCGAGAGCAACGCCCGCAAGGCGGAGTTCATCACCCAGACGGCCGCGGCGTGTGGGCTGCGCAACGTCGAGGTGGCGGTCGCCCGCGCCGAGGAGTGGGCTGACGGGAGGGCGGCCTGCGACCTCGCCACCGCCCGGGCGCTGGCTCCGCTGGCGGTTGTGGCCGAGTACGCGGCACCGCTGCTTCGACTGGGTGGAATGCTGGTGGTCTGGCGGGGTCAGCGCGACCTGGCTGAGGAGGAGGCGGCCGCCACCGCTGCCCGCGTGCTCGGTCTCGAGATCCAGCCGCCTGTCCGGGTGGAGCCCTACGCACGGGCCGCTCACCGTCACCTGCACCCGATGATCAAGGTCGCCGAGACCCCGGCGCGCTTTCCCCGGCGTCCCGGCATGGCCCGCAAACGGCCGCTGGGAGCGGCTTCCGCCCGATCCGTCTGACCGGCCACGGCGCTAGCTTGAGAGCGGAGATGGGCATGGTCTACGCAATCGCGAACCAGAAGGGCGGGGTCGGCAAGACCACCACCGCCGTCAATCTGGCCGCCTGCGTGGCCGAGGCCGGCTACGAGTCCCTGCTGATCGATATCGACCCCCAGTCGAACGCCACGCTGGGGCTCGGGATCGACAAGAACACGCGGCCGTCGGTGTACGACGCGCTGGTCGGCGATCACGAACTTGCCGAAGCCGTCATGCCCAGTGGAATCCCACATCTGAGCGTGATCCCCGCGGGCCCGGACCTGGCTGGGGCGACCGTCGAGCTACCACGCGTGGCCGGCTCGGAGAATCGCCTGCGCGAGACGCTGGCCGGGATCCGCGAGCGCTACGCCTTCGTGCTCCTGGACTGCCCGCCGTCGCTCGGGCCGCTGACGGTCAACGCGCTCGTCGCTGCGGATCGGGTGATCGTTCCCGTGCAAGCCGAGTACTTCGCGCTCGAGGGCCTGGCCGGTCTGCTCGACACGCTGGCGCTCGTGCAGCGCGAGCTCAACCCGCGGCTCACCGTGGCCGGCATGCTGCTGACCATGCACGACGGTCGCACCCGGCTTGCGCAGGACGTCGAGCGCGAGGTTCGCGAGCACTTCCCGCGGCTGGTCTTCAACACGGTGATCCCCAGGAATGTCCGGGTCGGCGAGTCCCCCAGCTTCGGCAAGCCGGTGATCCATTACGACCCGCACTGCGCGGGGGCCGACGCCTACTTCGAACTGGCCAAGGAGGTGGCGGCCCGTGGCTGAGCGCGCCCGCGGCGGCATGGGACGGGGCCTGTCGGCGATCCTGTCGGTGGCTCCGCGGGACGAGCCCGAAGAACTGCGTGAGCTGCCGCTCGAGCTGATCGTCCCGAATCCCAACCAGCCCCGGACCGTATTCGACGAGGCCTCGCTGCTCGCCTTGGCGGAGTCGATCAAGGTGGCCGGCGTGCTCCAACCGGTGCTGGTCCGCCCGGTGCCCGGGGGGACTTTCGAACTGATCGCCGGCGAGCGGCGCTGGCGGGCCGCCGGCCTGGCTGAGCGTGACACGGTGCCGGCGATCATCCGCCACCACGATGACGCCGCATCGCTGGAGATGGCGCTGGTCGAGAACATGGCCCGTGAGGACCTCAACCCAATCGAGGAGGCCCGCGCCTGCGCCGCGCTGAGCGAGGAGCTCGGGCTCTCCCGGGAGCAGGTCGGCGCCCGGGTCGGTCGCGGACGGGTGGCCGTGTCCAACCTGATCCGGCTACTCGACCTCCCCGACGAGGCGATCGGGGCGATCGAGGTCGGTCAGCTCTCCGAGGGCCACGGCCGCGCCCTCCTGACCGCCACCGACCACGACGCGCGCCGCCGGCTGACCCGCGCCGCCGTCACCGAGGGGTGGTCGGTGCGGGAGCTCGAGGCCCGGGCCCGCCAGGCCAACGAGCAGTCCGTGGCCCCCCGCCGCCCGCGCCGCCGCGCCGCCGCTCTGCATCCCGACCAGCAGGCGGCCGTAGCGCGGATCCATGACCGCTTCGGGGCGGTGTTCGGTCGCGAGGTCGACGTCAGCGCCGCGGTCGGCGGCGGCTACCGCCTGCAGCTCAGCTTCGAGTCCGCCGACGAGGCGCTCGAGCTCGCCCGGCGTCTGCAGCCCTGATCGCCCGAGGATCGAACCCGGCTCCGCCGTCGTTAGAATCTCCGGCCTCCGGGCGATTAGCTCAGTCGGTTAGAGCGCTTCTCTGATAAGGAAGAGGTCCCAGGTTCGAGTCCTGGATCGCCCACTCGAGATCGCCCGGCCGTTGGGCCTGGCCAGCGACGGTGGGGAGTGGCTACCTGCGCCTCTCGAAAACGATGGGGCCGCCGGTTTGGCTGGCGGGCGCGCCGGCAATGGCGTCGGTCGCCGCGCCGAAGTGAACGATGGCTGACTCGCCTGTGGTCCAACGGAGCCCGAGCGCGGCCAGGCATCTGGTGAGATTCAGGGTGTAGGTGATCGTGTTCGCCGGATCTGCGGGCTGATCGGGAGCCAGATCCATGAGCCCGCCGGCGGTCTGACCAAATTGCGCCAGCGCCTGGGGCGCAGACAGGTTCGGGTCGGTCGTGGAGAAGGCGCTCGGTGGGCAGGGGAGATTCGGGCTCGCCGCCCCGACGCTCTGGACGCTCGCGCCGTAGCCGAGCTTGCCGATGTCTGTCCAGGCGCCTCGCTCTGTCGGTATCGGCCTGCGCTGAGGTCGCCAGAACGTCAGCTTCAGCGCCACTTCACCGTTGCCGGCGGCCGCGACGGGAAACGGGTTACCGGGGGTGCCGGGCCCGGTCGCCGGTGGCCCGGCGACGGGATAGTTGACCGTTACGGAGTTTCCCTGGCCGTCGGAGTAGGAGGCGAGCGCCGGAACCGTGGCGAAGATGTACGGCAGCAGCGCGGCCGTGGCGGTTATGACGCCGCTGTTGGTGACGCGCTGGATGAGGACGTCGCCGGTGCCTATCTGGCCGGTCGTCGCGTTGGGCTTGAAGAAGAAGACGCCGGGCGGCGGCGGATGATTGAGCGCGTTGTTGAGGAGCGTCCCGAAGCCGTTGCCGTCGGGATCGCAGCACGCCGGGAACGGCTGATAGGGCGACCCTGGAGGACCCAACTGGACCTGTCCCGTGCCGCCTCTCGTGCAATAGCCCAGGCCGCCCAGCCAGCCCTGGAGGCTGTTCGGGTCCGGCGCCCCCCCACAGTCGAGCTGCGGGCTGCCCGGGAGAATCCCGAGGACGAGCGTATCCCAGCTCGAGAGCGCCCGATCGATGGCCGCGCCGTTCGCCGTGGCCGCGTCGGCGTTCACCGTGTCCCAGAGCGGAACATCCAACTGGGAGCCGATGAAGAACTGGCTCTCGGTCTGCGCGACTCGGGCCCGTCTCAAGGCCGAGCGATCGACGTTGTTGAGAATCCGGTTGCCGTTGATGTCGACGTCGAGCCGGTCCGGGACGCCGTCGGCGTCCAGATCGCCGGGTGGTGAGACGCGCGGGGGTGTCGAGCGCACCAGCCCGAAGTTCCCGGCGCCAATCGGGACGCCCTTCTTGGCCCGCGCCCAGCGGGTGGTATCAACCCACCGCTTCGGGACCCGCCGGATGACCGTGGCGTACCCGCGGCGCACGTTGAGTGTGATCCTCCCTAGCCTTGCGCCGGCCCTGACTCCGACGATCGCCCGCGCACCCTTCTGATCCGAGCGGATCACAACCGGGCCGGCGTAGAGGCCGTTCGGCGCACGCAGTTGCAGCGTCACACGGCCGGCCGGCGGGCGAAGGTCAAAGCTGCCGTGCAACGCGCGCGCGGACGACCCCTGGCCGTTGGCTGCGAGCGCGATCACCGTGTAACCCGGCTTGCTCAGCTTGCCGCTGATCGGAGCGAGCTTCGCGGCGGCGACCGCCGGTGCGGCGAGCACGAGGGCGGCCACGAAACAACCCCGGAGACACGGACCCCAAACCATACGGATCATTCTCGACCGCCCGGGGTCACTGACATCCGTAATCGCCCCCGGCGGTCATCGGTCAACCCCGAAGTCGTCGCCACCGCTGACGAGAGACCGGATCCTCATGAGAGCGCAGCAGACCGCCCCGACCAGCGCACCTGATTCCGGCGCGTCGCTGCGCTTCCGCGACGGGAGATGCGCCCGGCGCCTCGCCCTCGCCAACTTGCCTAAAAGGTTACAATCCCTGCGGGGATAGGCACGGGGGCCCCGTCGGAGCCATGACGGCAGAATCGGGGAAGGGGAACACTTTGCATTACTTCAGCGGTCGTTCGATGCGAATCTGGCGCGACGCACGCGGCCTCACCGTCGCGCTCGTCACTCTCGGGGCTCTGCTGTGGGCGGTGACCAGCGGGCAGGCGGCCAGCCCGTCGCAGGCCTGTGCGCCCGCGCCGAGCACCTCGGGTACGGGCTACTGGACACCCTTCGGTGACTCGCAGTGGACGGGGACGGGCCTGTTGACCGCCTCCCGCGCCGACCCCAGTGCCGCCTACGGCGTGACCTGCGGGGGAGCGAGCGTCTACGGGCAGGCTCTCCCGACCACGAGCGCGGGCGCGATCAACGCCCTCTCGTTTGACTTCAATCCCAGTCTCAGCGGCGCGAGCGGTTCCTCACCCCGGCTGGTCGTGTGCTTCAGCGACGGCGCGGTCTGCAATGGCAACGGTAACCTGGCGCCCACGCAGTGGGTTGCCGGGAGCTGGACCCATGTGGACGGTCTATCGTCCTCGAACTGGACCAACAGCGGCGGCTCGTGCGGGAATCGCTACAGCCAGACGTGGAGCCAGATCATCGCCTGTCACCCCGGCGCGACGGTCACGCAGGTGGCGGTGGTCAACGACTCCGGGTCGCTGTACGGGTCCGGTGAGCAGGTCCTGCTCAACAACCTGACGGTCAACAATCTGGTTGCCCATGCCACGCCGCCGATCCTGGGTGTGCGGGCGACGGTGATCGCGGCCGCCGGGACGGTTCGGGTCAGGCGCCCGGGCTCGCACCGCTTCCTCCGGATCAAGACGCTGTCGAGCGTGCCCTACGGAACGGTCATCAACGCCGGCTCGGGCACGGTCCGCGTGATCGCCGCCCGCGTGCGCAACGGAACCCAGTCCGGCGAGTTCTACGCCGGCTCGTTCAGCATGCACCAGAACCGGCAGGGCGTCGTACAGGCCGGGCTGAGCGGGCGTCCCACCGGGTGCGACGTCAAATCCGCGGCGCGGATCGCGCGAGCGCCGTCGAGCGTCAAGCTGTGGGGACACGTCAAGGGCCACTTCCAGACCCGCGGCGCGTTCGGCTCTGCGAGCGTCCGCGGGACGATCTGGCTGACCGAGAACCGGTGTGACGGCACCTACTTCCACGTCGTCGAGGGGACCCTGTGGATCCGGGACTTCACCCGGCACCGGTCGGTCATCCTGCGCCGCGGCCAGAGCTACCTGGCCCCGAGTGCGCTGCCCAGGCACAAGGATGGGGACGGGGACTACGACCACGACGCGTGAGCGACCGCCCTGGGCGCCCGCATGAGGACCAGCGGGGCCAGCTGGCGCCGTCGCCGGCCGATTCTGCTCATGGCCGTGGGCATCGCGGCCACGGCCATGAGCCTGGCCGCGTTTGCCGGTCACCTGCTCCAGGGACCGGAGCTGCAGGTGATCGATGCGCACTTCAGCCTGCGCGGGCGGGCCAAGCCGCCCACCGACGTGGCCGTCGTGGGCGTCGACGCCACCACATTTGACCAGCTCCGCGTGCAGTGGCCCTTCCCGCGGCGGCTGCACGCCCGGGTCATCAACCGGTTGCGCGCTGACGGCGCCAAGGTGATCGTCTACGACGTCCAGTTCACCGAGCCGACCGACCCCGCCGACGACCAGGCGCTGGCCAATGCCATCTACCAGGCGCACAACGTGGTGCTCGGCACCAGCGAGGTGGACTCGCACGGTCACGTGGGCATCTTCGGCGGCGACTCCGTGCTCCGGCAGCTCGGCGCCGGTTGGGGGGATACGAGCGTCAAGCCCGACGGGGACGGGATCTTCCGGCGCGTCCACTACGCCCTGCAGGGGCTTCCATCATTGTCCGTGGCAGCGGCCGAACGGGCCACTGGCCGGCCGGTTAGGCGCTCTTCCTTCCCCGGCGGAAGCGCGCCGATCGATTTCGCCGGGCCCCCGGGAACGATCCCGACGGTTTCCTTCTCGAGCGTCCTGAACGGCACCGCCCCGGCGCGGCTGTTCCGGGGGAGGGTGGTCGTCGTCGGCGCGACCGCCCCCACACTCAAGGACATCGCGCAGACGGCGGCTTCGCGCAGCCAGTTGATGGCCGGACCGGAGCTCCAGGCCAACGCGATCTCGACGATCCTGCGCGGGTTCCCGCTCCGCGACGCGCCCGGCTGGCTGGACGTGCTGCTGGTTGTCATCCTCGGTATGGCCGTGCCGGTGGCCAATCTGCGCCTGCGCTCGTGGCGGGTCGGCGCGCTCGCCCTCGGCCTGACGATCGCCTACGTGGTCGCCACTCAGGTGGCCTTCGACAGCGGGCTGATCGTGACCTTCGCCTACCCGCTCCTGGCCATCCTGCTGGCCACCGTGGGAGTCCTCGGCGCCGACTACCTGTTCACGGCCTTCGAGCACCAGCGGACACGAGACACGTTCTCCCGCTTCGTGCCCGATGCCGTCGTGGAGGACGTCCTGGCCCGCGCCGGAGAGGACCTGCGCCTGGGCGGGATGGAGTGCATCTGCACGGTGATGTTCTGTGACCTGCGCGGGTTCACCAGCTTCTCGGAGACGGTGAGCGCGGCGCGGGTGATCGAGGTCGTCAACTTCTATCTGGACCAGATGACCAACGCGATTCTCGATAACGGCGGGACGCTGATCTCCTACATGGGGGACGGCATCATGGCGCTGTTCGGTGCCCCGCTCACGCAACCCGACCACGCCGATCGGGCGCTGCGGGCGGCCCGCGAGATGATGTCGGTGAGGCTGTCGCACTTCAACGCATGGCTTCATGAGCAGGGCTTCACCGACCACACCTTCCGCATGGGCATCGGTCTCAACAGCGGGCTCGTGATGGCCGGCAACGTTGGGTCCGCGCGACGGGTCGAGTACACGGCCATCGGTGACACCACCAATACCGCGTCCCGCCTGGAGGGCATGACCAAGGCCAGCGGCCACATGCTGTTCCTGGCCGAATCGACCGTGGCGTTGCTGATGGAGCGGCCCGATGACCTGATCGAGGTCGGCGAATTCGAGGTCCGCGGGCGAGCGGCCAAGATGAGTGTGTGGTCGGTTCCCGATCCGTCTGATGCCCCGGCCGCCGCGACCAGACGCGAGTCCCCGGCTCACCCGTCGGGCAACGGCGCCGCGCCGGACACCCGGCCCGAACCGGACACCCGGCCCGAACCGGATGCGCGCCCGCCTGCTCCGGCACCGGTGCTGGCCGAGCCCGAGCGGACCTGAGCCGCCCAGGCGAGCCGGCGCGTTCGAGCGGCCACGCCGCACGGGCCAGGGCCGGTCGCGCGGCTCACGGGCGGCTCAGCCGCCGCAGCCGACCCAGGCGCTGGCGCCCTGGTGCTGGTAGATCGTCTGCGCGCAGGCGTCCTGTCCGGCGGCGGTGGCCAGGCTGCAGCCGTACGCGGCCGCCGTCGAAGGCAGGATCTGGTAGCGCCCAGTCGCCCCGGAGGAGGCGTTGGTGTTCGAGGCGCCGGTCGAGTAGTTGCCACCCGACTCCGAAGCGCAGGCCGGCAGGCCGGAGGCCCCGGCACCGGCAGCGGTGACTCCCGCACTCGAGGCCAGCGTGCTGACCGCGCTCGTGGTGGGCGTCCCGGGGACCAGCATGCGCTCCAGGACGCGGAGCGAGGCCACGGTCTGGGCGTCGGTGACCGCGCGGTGATCCTTGCGACCGTCCTTGATGATGTTCCGGCCCGGAACGCGCGGCCCGAGCTTCTGACTGACCTCACGGTAGGCCTTCTCATAGGCTCGGGCGTGGGCGGCGGTCGGGGGCTTGGCGGAGGCAACGCCCGGAGCCAGTGCGGCGACGGCAACGCCCGCGGGCACGATCAATCGTTTCATTGTCATGGGAACTCCTAACTGGGCGTTGCATGCGACCAGTACCCGTGCGGGCGCCCCGCAGAGGCGGGGAGGACGCCGGCTGTTCGCAGGCAACGCTCCGTTCAGCGTTTTGATCAGCGCAGAGCGCCGCGATCAGGGCGGCGCTTGGTTCTTTTCGTGCGCAGCCGACCCAGCGTGTGCCGGGCGACGGGACGGGACAGTAGCGGATTCAACCCCTGGCGATCTGTGACGTCGGTCGCAGAAGCCTGGCTCCGCGCAGCTCGTCAGGCCGGGCGCACCGGCCGCCGGATCCAGAATCGAGTCGCCACGGGCGGGCTCGGGGCCTGGCCGCGAGCTCCGACGGTGACCGCCCGGAGCAGATACGGCCCGGGCGGTAGGCGGTGGCCGCCGGCGCGCCCGCTCAGGAGCAGGTGGTTCTCGCCGGCGGGTCCCCGGTGGCGGAAGCGGACCACACGGCGCAACCAGGCGCATGTCTGGCCGGCGCGCGGCCGGCAGCGTGGGCGCCGGCGCACCGAGAGAATCGTGAAGCGGGTCACGCCGGCCGCGGAATCGCGGTAGCTCAGGCGGGCGCGGCCGCGCCGGCGGACGATCACGCCCCCATGCGCGGCGGCTCGGAACGAGCGGGGGACGATCTCCAGACGACTCAGCACCGGCGCTCGCCGAGAGGTGGGCGCCGGAGGGCCCACTCGCACGATCGGCGGCGGTCTCCAGGCCCCGCTCAGCGCCGCGTCCCGGGGCTGGTAGAGGCGCATGATGAGATGGAATTGACCGGACGGGGCCGGCAGCCAGTTGGCGCGCGCCGCGGCTGCGGCCGGCGCCTGGCCCTGCACGTACAGGGTCAGCGATCCGTCCCGGGCGTAATGCAGGCCGGACGTGCGGTCCCCGATCGCATAGCGATCAATCGGGTTGGCGACCAGAAAGTAGGAGGCGTTGTACATCGTCAGCGACCAGAACGCCCTGACCGGTGGAAGCGCGCCCCGCGGGAACCGGATCGTGTAGCGATCGCTGCCCTCCAAGGTACGCCCCGAGCGGTCCGTGTCGGCGATCGGGTAGATCGTCTGCCGCGGGGTGTTGGCGGCCAGTAGATCGGTGGCCACGATCGAGCGCCCGAGGTAATGCGTGCCGTAGGCGCCGACCCAGTTGCCGAGGATCTCCCAGCCGTTGTTGACGCTGCGGCTGACGGCGTTCAGGCGGTCGGCGGCGGAGGCGATGATGCCGGGGGCCGCGCTGGTCCCGGCGTCTACCGCCGCCCCGGTTACCGGGTCGTTGATCTGGGGCGGCGGAAGCGGGGACTGGTCCGTCAGATCGGCGGCCCGACTCTGGGCCGGGGTCGGGTGGGGCACCTGGACCCCGGCCGGTGCCATCGCCTGCAGCGCGCAGTTATCGGCGCTCGGAGGTGGGTCGATGTTCATCTCGTTGTTGAGCTCGGCGATGAACCCGGCGCCGGTCGGGAGGCTCTTGGGAAACGTCGGGGGGTAGTGGTCAAGGACCACCGGCGGCTGGCGAACGCCGGTTTCCCAACTGGCCAGCGGCGTCACCGTGTACTGCTGCTGGAGCGCCTTCACGGCGGGAAGATCGGCCGCATCTCCGACGAGCGTTCGGCCCAGCAGCCAGACGGTGTTGCTGGGCGCGTCGATCCGGCCCACGCCGGCCGGGAGCGTCCCCGCATACCCAGGCGGCACCAGCGCGTAGGCGCCGGCCCGAGTCCCGGTCGAACCCGTCCCGAGGTAGCTGAAGGCATTGGTGAAGGCGTCGAGGAACTGGAAGGTGTAGAAGCGCCCGCCGGTGTCCGGCACGTTGATGACCAGCGGGCCACCGGTCAGGTCGAGCCACGCGACCGTGTACGCGGTGTCGACGTTGGGGGCCACGACGGTCTGCACCGACGGGTCGGCCAGCGCGGCCACGCTGACGATCTCGTTGCGCAGGAAGTGCTTGACGGTCGCCCGCTCGAGCACCTGCGGGAATCCGTACACGTACGCAGCGGCGGCGGCCGTGAACGCCGTACGGGCCCGGGCCTGCTCGGTCGCGGCGACGGTGGCGGCGTAGCTGTCGGCGGCGCCGGCGATCGCGGTCCCGAGGTAGCCCACCAGTCCGGGCACATCCGTGCCGAACGCGCAGCTGGAGATCGCCGGCGGGACGGCGGCCCGCGCGACGGGCGCCGGAGCTGAGGCCGCGGTCATGCCGACGACCAGCGCCAGCATGGCCGGGATCGCCCGTAGCCCGCGCCGCGGGCTGCGGCTATCACCGAACGCCCACACCGCCAGAATTCTGCCCATTGACGCCGGAGCGTGCGCCAACGGCATGCGGCGCGGACCGGGGTAGGATCGGTGCGCGGATGCCGTGCCCCGCGCTGCTCAAGCGCCCGCCCCCCGCGGCGGCGCTCCTCACCACTGTTGCCGTGGCGGTGCTGGCCGGCCTGCTGGCCGCCGGGTGCGGAGCGCAGGGGACCGGACGTCCGATCCCGCCCGATGCGATCCGGGTCGAGGTGGGACCGCGTCCGGTCACCGGTCCGCTCCCGGGCGGCTTCATCGGCCTCTCGATCGAGTACTCATCCGCGCTGGCCTATGCCGGTGAGCCCGGGCAGCTCAATCCGGTGTTCCTGGCGCTGGTGCGCGGCCTGGACCGAGGGCAGTCGCCGGTGCTCCGGTTTGGCGGCGACACGACCGACTGGACCTGGTGGCCGGTGCCCGGCATGGCCAGGCCCAAGGGCATCCGCGAGTCGCTCACGCCTCACTGGTTGGCCACCACCGCCGCCCTCACCCGGGCGCTCGACGCCCGCCTGATTCTCGGCATCAACTTCGAGGCCGACAGCCCCAGGATCGCGGGCACTGAGGCGCGCGCCCTGGTGCAGGCGATCGGAGCCGCGAGTGTGGCCGGCCTCGAGCTCGGCAACGAGCCAGAGGCCTACTCGACACTCGGGTGGTACTCACTGCATCACACGATTCCCGTCTTCGGGCGTCCTCCCACATACGGTTTCACCGCCTATCTGCGGGACTACTCCGCGGTCGCCGGCGTGCTCCCCCCTGGCGTGCCGGTTGCCGGCCCGGCGTCCGGGGCACCGGACTGGCTGAGCGGGCTGTCGCGCTTCCTGACCGCCAATCCGCGGGTCCGGATGGCCACGTTCCATCGCTATCCGCTGCACCGGTGCGCCACGCCCCGGTCCTCGATCGCGTATCCGACAATCGCCAACCTGCTGGCGCCGGTGGCCTCGAGTGGCCCCGCCACCAGCCTGGCCGCGGCCGTCGGCGCGGCCCACTCCCATGGGGTCGGCTTCCGGGCCGACGAGCTGAACAGCGTCTCCTGTGGTGGCGCGGCCGGGGTCAGCGACACGTTCGCCTCGGCCCTGTGGATCATGGACACGCTGTTCAACATGGATCGCGTCGGGGTCGACGGGGTCAACATCCACACCTTTCGCAGCGGGCGGTATGCGCCGTTCACGTTCCGTCACCGCGCCGGACGGTGGTCGGCCCAGGTGCGGCCGCTCTACTACGGACTGCTGATGTTCTCGCGGGCCGCACCGCCGGGATCGCGCCTGCTGCCCACACGCCATCCCGGCGGCCCCGCGCTGCGCATCTGGGCCACGCGGGGCCGTGACAACCGGCTGCGCGTGCTGCTCATCAACGATGCGCTCGACCGGGCGGCGACGATCGCCGTCCGGCTGCCGAGCGCGGCCGCCCCGGCCGAGCTCGAGCGGCTCACCGCCCCCGGCATCCGTGCGAGACATGGCCTGCGCCTGGCCGGGCAGGCCTTCGCCTCCCCGACTCTGACCGGGGCGCTCGCTGGAGTAGCGCACGCCACGCGCGTCGCTCCACAGCGCGGCCGGTACGTCCTCCGCCTGCCGGCGGCCAGCGCCGCCCTGCTGACCACGGCCAGCGGGTGAGCGGGTGCCGATCCCGCCCGTGAGCCCGGCGTTGCCGTCAAAGGCCATCGACTAAGGGCGGTTTCGGGGCCGGCGTGTGCCTCATATGCTGGCCGCACGTGGCAACGGAATCCGCCCCGAGATGGTCCTCGCATCAGCCCAACGTGACCGGACGAGGGATCCTGGCCGGATACACCTGGCGGTTCTGGCTGCTGATCATCGTCCTGGGGGCCGTCACCGGACTCGGAGCGTCCGCGCTGATGGAGCTCCTGGCGCTCGCCGAGCGCGTGGCCTATGGCTTTCACCATCCCTCGTTCAATGCCGCGCTTCACGCGGCGTCGAGCCTGCACCGCGTGCTGGTGCTCCTGGTGGCCGGCGTCCTGGTGGCCGCCGGTGTGCTGTTCCTGGCCCGCCGCTCGCGCGTGGGAGCGACCGAGGTTTCCGAGGCCCTGTGGCTGCGCAGCGGGCGCCTGGCGGTGCTCCCCAGCCTGGCCCGCGCCGTCCTGTCGGTGGTAACTGTGGCCCTCGGCTCCTCGCTGGGCCGCGAGGCCGCCCCCCAGCTGGCCGGTGCGGCGACGGCCAGCCGGTTGTCGGACTGGGCGCAGCTGCCGATGTGGCAGCGGCGGCTGCTGGTCGCGTCGGGCGCCGGCGCGGGCTTTGCCGCCGTCTACAACGTTCCCCTGGGCGGAGCGTTGTTCGCCCTCGAGGTGCTGCTCGGCACGCTCGCCCTGCCGCTCGTGCTGCCGGCGATCACCGTGTCGGTGATCGCCACCGCGATCGCCTGGATCTTCCTGGGCACCGCCCACACGTACGAGATGGCCGCATTCGGCCTGAGCGGCGCGCAGGTCGTGTGGGCGCTGGTCTGCGGTCCGCTCATCGGAGTGGCCGCGATCGGATGGGTGCACCTGATCCAGAGCGCGGACCGGTTCACGCTCCGCGGTCCGCTCCGGGTCCTCGCCCCGATCCTGGGGCTGGGGCTGCTCGGGGTGCTCGCGATCCCCTATCCGCAACTGCTGGGCAATGGCAAGATCATCGTCCAGGCCTCGCTGGCCGGCGGGCTGTCCCTCGGCCTGCTCGCGGTCCTGCTGATGCTCAAGCCGATCGCCACCGCCGGCTGTCTGGCCGTTGGCGCCCCCGGGGGCCTGTTCACACCCACGCTGAGCGTGGGGGTGCTTTTGGCCGGCGTGCTGGCGGGGGTGTGGTCGCACATCTGGCCGCACACCGTGCCGGCTGAATACGCCCTGATCGGCGGCGGGGCGTTCCTGGCCGCCTCCATGCAGGGACCCCTGTCGGGAGTGGTGCTCGTGCTGGAGCTATCCCACCATTTCGATGCCCTCATGGGCCCCACGCTGCTGGCCGTCGTGTTGGCCACGATCGTGGCCCGGCGGTTCGGCGCGCCGTCGATCTACTCCGCGCGCCTGTCCCCCGACCCCTACCGGGGCGGGACCTCGGGTACGGCCGCGATCGACAGCCTCGACGCCACCGACGAATGTCTGCCGCCGCGTCCCCGGGGCGACGCGCGGGGTGCACCGAGGGTTCCGCGCGGCGCCGGCGACGCGGCACCCCTGGTCCCCGCACCAAGCGAAACGCCGGCCCCGGATGGGCCCGCGGGACCCGATCCAAGACCGGCGTTGAACGACTAGGACCGCGTCGCTCAGGCGGCGCGGCGCAGCTCTTCAAGCCCCGAGCTCTGGGCCAGACGGGTCAGGCCCTGCTGCTCGAGCTCGCGAGCCTTGCCCAGCGGGATGCCAAGCTCGATCCCCGTCTGGCGGAGATTCAGAGGCTCGGCGCCCTCCAGGCCAAAGCGCAGGCGAATGACGTTACGCTCGGCCTCGGGGAGGCGGTCGACGGCGCCGTTGATGAGCGACTGGCGCTCGGCGGTCTCGACCTCCTCCGCGGGCTGGGGCTGATCGCTGGCCAGCAGGTCGCCGAAGGCGGTCTCGCCGTCCTCGCCCACGGGCTGATCCAGACTGGTCAGGCCCCGGGTCAGCTCACGGAGCTCGGCCACCTCCTCGACGGGGAGCTTGGCCTCGGCGGCCACCTCCTCATCGGTCGGCTCGCGGCCGAGCTTGGTGCTCAGCTCGCCCTCAACCTTGCGCACCTTGGTCTGACGCTGGGCGACGTGAACCGGGAGCCGGATCGTCCGGCCGTGGTTCTGCAGCCCGCGCTGGAGCGCCTGGCGGATCCAGAGCGTGCCGTAGGTGGAGAACTTGAAGCCTCGCCGCCAGTCGAACTTCTCGACCGCGCGGATGAGGCCCAGCATCCCCTCCTGGACCAGGTCCTCCATCGGCAACCCGTGTCCCTGGTAGCGCCGCGCCTGGGACACGACGAGGCGAAGGTTGGCGTTGATCATCCGCTCCTTGGCGGTCAGATCTCCGCGCTCGATGCGCTTGGCCAGCTCCACCTCTTCCTCCGCGGTCAGCAGCGAGTGAGCCCGCGCCGCCCGCAGGAAGAGATCCAGGGAATTCTCGGCCAACCCGCCCGCCTCGACACTGGTGCGCCGGTTCTCTGCGCTCCCACGATGCTCGCCGGTATGGGTGGTCCGACGCCGGCCCTGACGCCGGCGCGTAGTGGTGGTGTTGCCAGCGCTCGCAGCATGCTCGCCGCGCTTACGCGCGCGCTGGGACGCGTCACTGCTGTGCTCGCGCCCCGTGGCCGGGGCCTCGCGAGCCTGGGTTTCAAAACTGTTCAGATCTGTCTCCGTAGTTCTCATGGGTTTGCTCCGCACTCAAGAATACCAGAAGTTCGATGGTTATCGAACTTAACGGAAGCGTTCTAATGAGGCGCTAATGAGCCGCCCTCAAGTCCCCATTCGCAGGACCCCTGGTGTGTAGGTGCGCGCCCGGGCCCCCATCTAAACCTGGGGCGGGATGGACACCGCGAGCCTTGGCGAGCGATATACACCGGAAACGGACGCCGGTTGCTCGCCTGTGGCGAGGTGGCCGTGTCCCTCCGGCGCCCGGGCGGTCCGCGCCCCTGGCAGCGCTCCTAGCGGCCCGCGCCCTCCGCGGCGGGGTGCTGGTCGAAGGTGTCCCGGGCCAGCTCCAGGAACTCCGCCGCCGCCGGGGACAGCCGCCGGCCTTCGCGCCAGGCGACGGTGATGTCGCGACGCAGGGAGGGACGGGTGAGGGCGACCACGGCCACATCCGCCCCGGGCCCCTCGGCATCCGAGCGCGGCAGGATCGCCACCCCCAGACCGCGGGCAACCAGACGGCGCACGCGCCCGGCCTCATTGGACTCGAGCGTCACCTCGGGTGCGAAGCCCGCCTCGCGCCCGGCCGCCTCCAGCAGCTCCCGCAGGCGCGCTCCCTGGCGGAAGCTGATGAACGCCTCGCCGGCCAGCTCGGCCATGCGCAGTTCTGCCCGCCCGGCCAGCCGGTGTTGGCGGGGCAGCAGGACGACCAGTTCCTCGGACACGAGCTGGTGCAGTCCGAGCCCGCGGCTCTCGACGCGCTCGGTGACCGACAGGAAGGCCAGGTCGAGCTCATCGACGCGCAGCATCTCCGCCATCTCCTCACTGCTCTGCTCGCGCACCGTGAAGTGGACATTGGGGTGGCGCGCGCGGAACAGGGCCAGGACCAGGGACAGGTCGACCGGCCCCATCGTGTGCATCGCTCCGATCGTCACGTGTCCGGTGTGCACACCGCGCAAGGACTCGAGCTCGGCCGTGGCCGCCTCCAGTTCGGCCAGGATCCGGCGACCGCGCACGACCAGCAGTGCTCCCGCCTCGGTCAGAGCCACCCGCCGCGTGGTGCGCTCGACCAGAGCCAGTCCCAGCTCGTCCTCGAGCCGGCGAATCTGCTGGGACAGAGCGGGCTGCGCGACGTGCTCGTTGGCGGCCGCCCGCGTGAAGTTCCCCTCCTCGGCCAGGGCGACCAGGTAGCGGAGCTGACGTAGTTCCATAAGCTCCAATTATGAATCACTATGGATTCTCGTCTTGGACTTCTGGACCCGATGCGTTCATCATGGTCAGCGCAGTACCTCTCCTCCCTCGAGCGCGCCCCGAGCTCCGGCCTCATATCCCGCCGGTTCCGGGGCGCTCTCATTTAACCGCTCAGCCGTACAGGCGGACCAGGCATTCGGCGACCATCGCCGGCTTCTCCGAGCCCTTCACCTCGATCGTCACCTTGAGCTTGCCCTGCTGGCCTCCGGGAACGTCCTCGACGGACACCAGCTCCGCGCCGCCACGCCATTCCGCGCCGACCGGCAGCGGGGCGGGGAAGCGCACCCGGTCCAGTCCGTAGTTCAGGCCGGCGACGGCATCGCTGACCTGCAGGAGCTGCATGGTGACCGGCGCGGCCAGGGCCAGCGTCAGGTAGCCGTGAGCGATCGTGCCGCCAAAGGGGGAGGCCTTGGCTCGCTCAGGATCGACGTGGATGTACTGGTGGTCGTCGGTCGTGTCGGCGAACTGGTTGACGCGCTCCTGATCCATCACCTGCCATTCGGTGTAGCCCAGGTGGCTGCCGACATGCTCCGGCAGATGGGCCATCTCCGTCTTCAGTCCTGTGCTCACGCTCGGTCCTTTCGGTGCGACATGGGTGGATGCGATGGCTATCACAGCCCGCGCCTGCGGGGCGGGAGTGTCTGGTCCCGCCCGTCAGCGCTCAAGCCCACACGGCGTCTACCGATAAGAGCATCATGGCCCTAGCTGAGCAAGGCGAGCACGACTCCCACGGCGCAGCGACCGCGCAGGCCGGCCAGCACTTCTCGTGCTCGCTCAGCGCCGTGTTGCTGGCCCGGGTGCACGACTACGGCGGGGATCCCGCGGTCGCGGAAGTGCTCGACCGGGCCGGTGCGCGCCGTCCACTGGCCGAGCTGACCGACATTGCCAACTGGATCTCCTACGACGAGGCGGTGGCGCTGTGGCGGGCCGGAGCCGCGGTCACCCACCACCCCCATTTCGCCCGTGCCGTCGGCGAGGACGCCGCACAACGGCTCAACAGCTCGCCGGTGGCCGCCCTGCTGCGCTCGCTCGGGTCCCCCGAGGCGGTCTACGGCCAGATCACCACCACCTCGGCCAAGTACTCGACCGTGGCTCGGCTGGAGGCCGTCGACTCCGGCCCCGGCTTCGCTCACATTCGTGCGGTGGCCGTCGAGGGGTTCGAGCGCAGCCCTGAGCACTGCGAGTGGACCTGTGGCCTGCTCTCGCAGCCGGCGATGCTGTTCGGGCTGCCGCCGGCGACCGTGGAGCACGAGCGGTGCGCGGCGTTCGGCGCCCCGGCCTGCGAGTACCGCGTCACCTGGTCCGCCGACCAGGCGCGCGCCTCGAGCGAGTCCTCGGCACAGATCGAGACCCTGGGGCGGCAGCTCGAGGCCATGAGGGAACGCCTGCACAGCATGTTCGAGACGGCGTCCGACCTGATCGGCGCGGGCCAGCTGGAGGACGTGCTGGCCCGGATCGCCGACCGGGCGGCGACCGAGGTCCGCGCGCCGCGCTACCTGCTCGCGATTCGGATGCCGGACGGCGACGAGCTCCACCTGCACCATCGCGGCCTCGAGCCGGGTGAGGCCGAGTTCCACGCCGAGCGGCTGCTGGAGCGCCATCCGGTCGAGACACCGGAGTCGTGGCTGGCCGTTTCCGTGCGCTCGAGCCGGCACGACTATGGGCGCCTGGTGGCCATGTATGACACCGGATCAACGTTCTTTCCGCAGGAGCGCGAGCTGCTGGAGGTCTACGCCCGCTACGCGGCCAGCGCGCTCGATAGCGCCACCAACCTGCTCGAGGCGGAGCGGCGCTACCGGCAGTCCAGTGCGCTGCTGGGCCTGGCGCGGGCCCTGGCCACCGCCGGGACCAGCCGTGAGGTGGCCGCCCGCCTGGCCGAGGCGATTCCCGAAGTGGTCGACTGCGATCGCATCGGGACCTATCTGTGGGACCCGGGCCGCGGTGAGCTCGTCCGGGGAACGCTCAGGGAGGTCGGGGGAGGCGAGCCCGTTCTGATCTCCGATCGCTCGAGCTGGACGCCGTCCGCCCTCAGCATCCTCGAGCGTCTGCTCGCCGACCCCCAGCCTGACCCGTTGTTCCTGGACGAGGAAAACGGCGATCCACAGTTGCGCGAGATGTTCACCCGCGCCGGTTTCTCGGCCACGATCCTGGTTCCGCTGGCCGCCCCGGGCCGGTTTCTGGGCCTCCTGACGGTGTCCGTGTACGACGGCCCACAGCGGTTGCGCCCGACCAGCGACCTGTTGGACCGCCTGTCGGGCGTGGCCGCACAGGCCACGACGGCGCTGCAGAACGGCGAGCTGCTCGATCAGATCACCTACCAGGCTCTGCACGACCAGCTCACCGGGCTGGCCAACCGGGCCCAGTTCACCAGCGGTCTCACCGCGGCGATTCACGAGGCTCGCGAGCGGCAGGAGAAGGTCTCCCTGCTCTATGTGGACCTTGACCGCTTCAAGCCCGTCAACGACGAGTACGGGCACGACATCGGGGATGACCTGTTGGCCGCCGCCGGCGAGCGGCTGAAGCAGTGCGCGCGCGCCTCCGACGTGGTCGCCCGGCTCGGCGGGGACGAGTTCGCGGTGATTCTCACCGGCCACCGCGGCCAGCAGAGGACCAGCCTACCGGCCCGGATCGAGGCGGCCTTCGCCCGCCCGTTCCTGATCGGCGGACACGAGATCCGGCTCGGGGCCAGCGTCGGCCGCTCCGTGTTTCCGACCGACGCCGACGATGCCGATGCGTTGCTGCGACACGCCGATGCAGCGATGTTCCGGGCCAAGCGCGCCCGCCGTCAGGCGGGCCCGGGCGCCGGTCTGCCTCCGCTCGCCGCCTGAGCGGGAGCCCCGGCCGGGGCGCCTATACTTGCCCGACCCGGACGAGGAGCCCCTCGCGTGCAGGAGATGGTCATTTACGGCGTCAGCTTCGACATGGTGGGCAAGCAGCCCATCGTGCTCCTGAAGACCGTCGAGAGCAACAAGTTCCTGCCCATCTGGATCGGCCATCCTGAGGCCGCGGCGATCCTCATGAAGCTTCAGGGGGCCTCCACGCCGCGGCCGATGACCCACGATCTGCTCTCGGAAATGCTCGGCGAGCTCGAGGTCGAATGCACGCGCGTGGCCGTGACCGAGCTGCGCGAGAACACCTTCTATGCCTCGATCACGCTCCGCGCGAATGGCCGCGATCTGGAGATCGACTCCCGCCCCAGCGACGCCCTGGCCCTCGCCGTGCGCTCGGGTGCCCCGATCTTCGCTGCCGACGAGGTCATCTCGGAGTCGGCGATCGAGTTCGAGCACGAGGTCGAGGACACTGAAGAGGTGGTCGAGAAGTTCAAGGACTTCCTGGACCGGGTGACCCCGGAGGATTTCGCCTCCGACGAGTAGGGGGATCCGCCGTTGTCCGGGGCGCGGGGCTGAGCCGCGCAGCTAGACCCGCGACGTCACCGCCCCCAGCACCCGCTCGACCAGCCCGTCGAAGGAGATTCCGGCCGCCTCGGCCGCCTGGGGCAGCAGGCTGGTCTCGGTCAGGCCGGGCACCGGGTTGACCTCCAGGACGAACAGCTCCGAGGACTCGGAATCCATCATCAGATCCACGCGCGCGAAGCCTGCGCAGCCGAGCAGCGCGTAGCTGTCCAGCGCGATCTCGGCCGCCCGCGCAGCCACCGAGTCCTCGAGGGCCGCCGGACATTCGAAGCGCGTGCGGCCGATCTCGTAGCGCGACTCGAAGTCGTAGAAGCTCTCCTCCGCGGGAACGGCCTCGACGATCGGCAGGGCCTCCGGGCCGGCGGCTCCCTCCAGCACCGACACGGCCAGCTCACGGCCCCGGACGTAGCGCTCGAGCAGCACCTTGCGGTCGTACGAGAAGGCCGAGACCAGCGCGCCGGGGACCTCGGCGGCGGTGCGGGCGAACTTGACGCCCAGCGCCGACCCGCCGCGGGCCGGCTTGACCACGATCGGGAAGGCCAGGCGCTCCTCGATGGCGGGCAGTGCCCGGGCGGCTCCGAGGGAGTCAAACGCGGTCTCGTTGAAGGCGTAGAAGTCGGGTGTGGGCAGCCCGTGATCGCGCAGCGCGTGCTTGGCCAGCACCTTGTCGGCCGCCCGGATGCAGGCCGAAACGCCCGACCCGGTGTAGGGGATGCCCAGCACCTCGAGCAGCTCCTGGATGGTCCCGTCCTCACCATCGCGCCCGTGCAGGGCGATGAAGGCGATCTCGGGCGGCTCGGCACTGAGCGCCGCCACAAGGTCGGGTCCGACATCGACCGGCGCGACCTCATGGCCGAGGCGTTCGAGCGCATCCTGGACCCGAGCTCCGGAGCGCAGCGAGACCTGCCGCTCCAGCGAACGCCCGCCCTTGAGAACCCCCACTCGGCTCATTGGGTGCGGTCAGCCCGCACGCCCGCGGCGCGCGCGCAGGCGCAGGACCGGGGCCAGCTCATCCTCGGCCGGCTCCTCCCCGGCTGCGCCCGGGGCCGCGCTCGCCCGCGCCGGACGGGCAGGGGCGGCGGCGGCGGGCGGCTGGCCGGTCAGCGTCCCGTACATCGCGACCTGCTCGCGCACGACCTCGCCGATGCGGCGGATCCCCTCGCGGATCGCCCCGTCGTCGACGCCCGAGAAGTTCAGGCGCATCGAAGCTGCGCCGCGGCCATCCATGTAGGCGGCGCGGCCGGGGACGAACGCCACCCGCTCCCGCAGGGCGCGGGCCAGCAGGTCGGTCGTGTCGATGTAGTCAGGCATCGTCGCCCAGATGAACAGGCCGCCACGCGGGCGCGTCCACTCGGCCTCGCGCGGGAAGTGCTCGGCCAGGGCGTCGAGCATCACGTCGCGGCGCCGGCGGTAGAGCTCGACCAGGGAGCGCACGTACTGCTCCCAGGCCCCCGACTCGAAGTACGCGGCCACGAAGAACTGTGAGATCGAGGACGAGCACAGGTCCGAGGCCGCCTTGCCGATCTGCATCTTGGCCGCGATCGGCGGGGGCGCCACGGCCCAGCCCAGCCGCACGCCCGGTGACAGGATCTTGGAGAACGTGCTGGCATAGATGACGAAGTCACTGTCCAGCGAGTACAGCGTCGGCAGCGCCTCGCCCTCGTAGCGGAGCAGCCCGTACGGGTTGTCCTCCAGGACGAGAAGCTCGCGTTCGGCAGCGATCCGGACCAGCGCGTGGCGGCGCTCGAGCGACAGCGTGACCCCCGCCGGGTTGTGGAAGTTGGGCACCGTGTAGATGAACTTGGGTCGACGACCGGCCACCTCCAGCGCGTCGAGCGTGCTCTCGAGCTCGTCCGTGCGCATCCCGTCGTGATCCATCGTCACCTGCACCACATCCGCCTGGTAGGCCGAGAAGGTGGGGATCGCTCCCGGGTAGGTGGGGGCTTCGGCCACCACCACGTCGCCCGCGTCGAGCAGCGTCTTGCAGACCAGGTCAATGACCTGCTGGCCACCGGTCGTGACCAGGATCTCCTCCGGATCGACGGGCATCGCCTCGGCGGCCATCACCGTGGCGATGCAGTGCTTGACGAGCTCGAAGCCCTCCGTGGGCCCGTACTGGAGCGCCCGGGCGCACGACTCGCTGGCCACGGTGCTCATCAGCCCGGCGTAGGAATCCGCCGGGAAGGTCGACGTGTCGGGCAGCCCGCCGGCCAGCGTGATGACGTCATCGCGCTCGGTCAGCGCCATCAGGTCACGCATGGCCGAGGAGCGCATGCCCTTGGTGCGCTCGGCGAACAGCGCCGCATAGCGCTCGATGTCATGTGCCGTGGACCGGGCACGCCGAGTCCCGGGTGGACGCCGCGCGCCGGGGCCGGCGCTGCTCGGACCCGAGCTCACGCTGCCCTCTCGTCTATCGTCACGCCTCGTCACGGTACAGCACGGTGCATCTCGTCTTCGACATCTTCCAGGGGATCGGCGTCGCTGCTGCGGTGGGTATCCGGCCGTTTCTGCCCGCGCTCGTGGTCGGTGCCCTGGCCGCGGACGATGTCCAGATCGATTTCGCCCACAGCGACTTCTCTTTCCTGCAACACGTCCCGTTCCTGCTCATCATGGTCATCGGAGCAGCGCTCCTGGCCGTTCTCGAGCGTCGGCTGAGCGGCGCGCGGCTGTCGAGCGGGCCGATCGCGCTGGGACTGATGGTGGTCGCACTGGTCATCGGCGCGCTCCTGTTCGGGGGCGCTCTGGCCCGGGGTGGCTACGCGAGCTGGCCGGGCATCATCGGCGGCGTGATCTGCGCGGCGGTCGGGATCGCCGCCACCCGCCCCCTGCTCTCCCGGGTGCGCGCTCGTCTCGATGCGGAGGCCGCCAGCGCGCTGCCCCTGTTCGCCGAGGGCACCGCCCTGGTCGCGGCCGTCCTGTCGGTGCTGCTGCCGCCGGTCGGGCTGATCGTCCTGTTGCTGCTCGTGTGGCTGCTGTATGCGGGCCGCGGCCGGAGCGAGCAGAAGTACGCCGGGCTGCGCATCCTCCGCTAGTGCCCCGCCCCGGGTAGGACCTGATCGTGAGCACCCAGCCGAAGAAGCTGGTCCTGGTGGTGATCGACGCGATGAAGCCGGCCATGCTCGAGCGTGCGATCGCCGCCGGCCGGGCCCCGGCCCTGGCCCGGATCCGTCACGAGGGTGCCTACGTCAGCGACTGTGTGGCCGCGTTCCCGTCGGTCACGCCGGTGTGTGCGGCCTCGATCACCACCGGCGTCGGGCCTGACCGGCATCTGATTCCGAGCATGAACTGGTACCACCGCGACGAGGCCCGCTACATCGAGTACGGCTCGAGCTTCTCGGCCTCGCGTCAGTTCGGCGTGGTGCGCTCGATGACCGACACCGTCTACCGGATGAACGATGAGCACCTGTCCAAGGATGTGGACACGGTGTTCGAGTCCCTGGATGACATCGACGTGCGCACCGCCGGGACCACCTATCTGATCTACCGGGGCCGCCATTCCCATGAGGTCGCCAACGAGTCGGCGCTGGCCCGGGTCGTCACCTCGACCCTGTTTCGGCGCACGATCAAGGGTCCCCGCGAGCTGTTCTACGCCGATCTGTACGCCTCCCGCAAGACCGGCTGCCGGGGCCAGCTTGGCCTGCCCGGTGCCCGTGACCAGCACACCGGCTGCGTCGGCGCGTACCTGGCCGAGCACGACCTGTTCGATTTCATGCTCTTCTCACTGCCCGACAACGACGCCTATTCGCACCGCAACGGCCCGCACGCGCAGGTCACCTCGATTGCGACGGCGGACCGCCAGCTCGAGCGGCTGATGCACGCGGCCGGCGGCTCGGATGACTTCCTGGCCGATCACGCCGTCGTCGTCTGTTCGGACCACTCCCAGGCCCCGGTCGAGAAGCGGATTCGGCTCGACTTGGCCTTCGGCGACTTTCATGTCGCCACCCCGAGCCCGTCGCAGTCGATCGGGGCCGAGGTCGCGCTCAGCCCGGCGCAGCGCTCGGCGATGGTGTACGCGCTCGACCCGGATCACGCGCGCTCCCTGGTCAAGCGCTCGGTGGCCGTCCTGGAGGAGCTCGAGGGCGTCGACCTGATCCTGACGCTCGAAGGCGAGGAGGCCGTGGTCCGCGGCCGGCGCGGCGAGCTGCGCTTCACCGCGGGCGGCGAGCTGACCGATCCGCGCGGCGAGACCTGGAGCGTGGACGGGGAGCTGGCCGTGCTCCGGGCCGAGGTTCAGGACGGCCGTCTGCTCAGCACCGAATATCCGGACGCGCTGACGCGGATCTGGTCGGCGCTCCACTGTCCCAACTCCGGTGAGGTGTTGCTGTCTGCCGCCCCCGGCTACGAGTTCGTGGACTGGGGTGGATCCGATCACGTCGGTGGCGGCAGTCACGGAAGCCTGCATCGCTCGGACTCGCTCGGCGCTCTGTTGTGGTGCGGGACAGGGCCCGACACGCGGGCGGCGAAAGACCAATGGTCGCTGCGCGACGTGGCTCCGATGGTGCGGGATCATTTCGGTTTGGCGCCGGCCCGAACCGATTAGAACCCGGTTAGCCTGCCCCCGTCCTCACAAGCCGACCAGGATCCGCCGATAAATTGACCGACATGTCCGATGAATTGACCACCGCGGTCGCGCTTCCCTTTCGTCACCGCGTCCGGCTCGGGGTGCGCAAATCGCACAACTGGCTGCAGCTGGGCCGCTTCGTCGCCGTCGGCGCCAGCGGCTACGTCGTCAACCTGGCCGTGTTCGCCGCCTGTGTTCATCTGCTGGCCGTGAACTACAAGCTCGCCGCGGTGGTGTCGTTCGTCGTCTCGGTGCTCAACAACTTCTGGTGGAACCGCCATTGGACGTTCATGAGTGCCAAGGCGGCCACCCACCCGGTGCAGCAGGCCCTGCGCTTCTTCGCCGTGTCCCTGGTGACCTTCGGCTTCAGCTACGTGATCCTGGTCTCGCTGGTCGAGGGAGCGGGGATGGCCAAGGTGATCGCACAGGCGATCTCGATCGTGTGCGCGACGCCGCTCTCGTTCATCGGTCAGAAGCTGTGGAGCTTCGCCACGTAGCGCCATTGGCGCCCGCGCCGCGCCACTCCTCCTTCTCCTCCTTCCACCCTCCGGCCGGCCGGCTCGGGCGCATCCTGGCTGTTGTCGCCCTGCTCCTGGCTGTCGGGCTCCTGAAGGCCGGGGCCGCGGGCGCTGACACCGCCGTCCCCCTGATCACCGCCGAACCGGCCGGCAGCCCCGTGCTGGTCACGAATCTGGATCGGTCCCCCAAGGGTTTCCACCTCACCGCCGGCCGTGTGCTGGCCATCGCGGCCGCGGACCCCCGGGTGCGCAGCGAGCTGCGCCGGTTCCCGGGCGCCCGGGCCTACCCGTACACGAAGGGGATACCCGTCTGGCAGGTGAGCTGGTTCACCGCCGGGCGCAAGCCGCGCGAGGTGATCCAGGCCTATGTGGATGACCGGACGGCCACCGTCAGCCAGGTATGGACCGGCTTCCAGGTGGCCTGGTCGATGGCCCGCGGCTACCCGGGTGCGTTCGGGCGCCGCGCCAATGCGCTGTACGTGTGGCTGCCGCTGTGCTTCCTGTTCCTGGCCCCATTCCTGCCCTGGCGGCGCGCTCGGCATCCCGCCTCGCCGGTAAGCGCCGCGGGCAGGTCATCCGGCTCCTGGCGGCGCGCTCGCGGAACCGGGCGCCGACGCCTCACGCTGCTGCATCTCGACCTGGTCATGCTGCTCGGGTTCTCAGTCCCCCTGGCCCTGTTCAACCGGGCTGACATCGGCCTCTCGGTTCCACTCGTCTATCCGTTCCTGGTCTACCTGCTCGTCCGCATGCTGTTGCTCGCCTTCGGCCGGGGCGTGCCGCGCGAGCCGCTGGCCTTGTCGGTCCCGATCCCCTGGCTGCTGAGCGGCCTGGTCTTCCTGCTCGGGCTGCGGATCGGGCTGAACATCATGAACTCGAACGTGATCGACGTCGGCTACGCCGGTGTGATCGGTGCCGACAAGCTGATCCACGGCCATCTCCTGTACGGGCTGTGGCCGAAGGACAATGCCTTCGGCGACACCTACGGGCCGCTGACCTACTACGCCTATGTGCCCTTCCGGCTCATCTTCGGCTGGAGCGGAAGCTGGGACGCGCTGCCGGCCGCCCACGCGGCGGCCATCGCGTTTGACCTGCTGACCACGGGATTGCTCTACCTGCTCGGACGCCGGCTGCGCGGGCGGGTTCTGGGAATCGTGCTCGCCTACGCCTGGGTCGCGTATCCGTTCACGCTGTTCACCCTCAGCTCCAACAGCAACGACGCGCTCCTCTCGGCGATGGTCGTCCTGTGCCTGCTGGTGATCACCTCCGCTCCGGCCCGCGGGGTGGCCGCCGGGCTGGCCGGCCTGACCAAGTTCGCGCCCTTCGCGCTGGCGCCACTGATGCTGCGCGGCGTGGGCCGCCCGCCCAAGGAGCGAGCGGCGGCGATCTGGATCGTCGCCTTCGGCCTCACGCTGTTCCTGGCCATGCAGCCGGTGCTCCTCAAGGGGGACCTGGGCTTCTTCTGGTCCGACTCGATCAGCTACCAGGCCGACCGCGTCACCCCGTTCTCGATCTGGGGTCTGTGGGGCGGCCTCGGGCTGATCCAGCATCTGCTCGAGGCGGGCGTCGTCATCATGGCCGTCCTGCTCACCCTGGTCCCGAAGCGGCGCGGTCCGGTCGAGGTGGCGGCGCTGGCGGCTGCGGTCCTGCTGGCCCTGCAGCTGACCGCCAACTACTGGCTGTATCCGTACATCCTGTGGTTCTTCCCGCTGGTCTGCGTGGTGGTGTTCGCGGGGCACCCGGAGCGGAGACTCGGGTCGAGCCGAGCCGCGGACGGGGAGCCGAGTGCCGTTCTCGCTCCCGCCGGAACGCCCGGGGGAAATCAGCCGGGGCGTCTGGCTGTGTCCCGTTCGACACCCTGAGCATGCGATCCGCGCCCCAGCCGAAAGCCGGCTCGGGCCCGAATGCGGTCTCAGACGATCGAGTCCACCACGGCCAAGCCGTGATGGCTTCCCGGCGGGGTCATCGGCAGCAGCAGCGTCGGCATGCCGAGGGCCAGGCCGCCAGCGTCGGCCTCGGCGTTGTCGCCCACCATCAGGGTCTCGGCGGCCCTCGTACCCAGTCTCTGCAGGGCCACGCGGAAGAGCGCGGCTCCGGGCTTGGTGGCCCCGATCTCGAACGACATCGCCAGGCGCTCGGCTAGCCCGGCCAGTCCATGGCCGCGCAGCACGGGCCGGAGGTCAAAGCCGACGTTGCTGATCACCCCAACCACGATCCCGCGCCCGGTGAGCGCCTGCAAAACGGCTCTGGCGTCGGCGTAGAGCACCCAGCTCTCGGGCCGGAGCAGCTCGTCATAGAACGTCTCCGGCAGCCCCGGCGGCCCGTCGACCGTGGCCCCCAGGCCGACGTAGGCGCGGCGGTGATTCTCGGCTGACAGGTCGCGTGCGGCGTAGAGCCGGGCCAGTTCCGCAGGGACGTGGCGGGGATACGGGCCGCCGGCGATACCCGCTGTCGCGTAGCCTCGGGCGAGGCGCTCGACCTCGGCCGGACCGGGATCGAGCCCCAGGCGGGCGAGGGCCGTGGCCATCATCTTCTCCGGTGCGACGGGCATGAACAGCGTGCCCGCGAAGTCGAACAGGACAGCGCGAAGGGGCTGCTTCACGAGTCCTTTCGGCTGAGCTCGGGAGCCGGCACCAGCACCGGCTCAATCGCCGTCGCCCGCATCGGCTCGGAGGCGGCGCTGATCAACACGCCGTTCAGCCACGGATCCTCCTCCGAGGTCTCGAACCGGACCGGCATCTTCGTCCGCATGGCAGCGATCGCCAGGTCGCGGCGCACGCCGATCACGCCGCCGCGCGGGCCCGTCATGCCGACGTCGGTGATGTAGGCGGTACCGCCGGGGAGCACCCGCGCATCGTTGGTCGGGACGTGGGTGTGGGTGCCGACCACGGCCGTGACCCGGCCGTCCAGGTGCCAGCCCATGCCCACCTTCTCGCTCGTCGCCTCGGCGTGCATGTCGACCAGCAGGTGGTCGACACGGCCGGCCAGCGCCTCGAGCGCGGCCTCGGCTTCCAGGAAAGCCGGGCGTCCGGCGTCCATGAACAGATTGCCGGACAGGTTCAGGACGCCCAGCCTGACCTCGCCCCTGTGGACGATGCACCACCCGTGGCCGGGCTGGGTGCGCAGGAAGTTGGCCGGACGCAGGATCCGATCCTGCTCGTCCAGGTAGCGGAAGATCTCGCGCTGGCGATAGGTGTGGTTGCCGAGCGTGATCACGTCGACGCCGGCCGTCAGCAGCTGGTCAGCGATCTTAGGCGTGATCCCCACGCCCCCGGCGGCGTTCTCACCGTTGACGATCACGAAGTCAGGGGTCAGCCGGTCGCGCAGCCCGGGCAGCAGGGCCAGCAGCGCGCGCCGGCCCAGGCCCCCGACCACGTCGCCGATGAACAGGATGCGCGCGCTCTTGCCGGCCGTTCCGCTGGTCACGCAGCGCATACTTCCAGGTAGATGCCTTTCCGGGTTCGCAGGCGCACCGCCGATCCCTCTCCGGAGCACGAGTCGCCCGCGCTCCCCCCGAGCGGCGACCCGGTGAGTGACGCGGCCATGGTGCCGGCGCCGGTCGCCCCGGTGATCGTGCCCCGCTGGGTGCAGATGGTGATGCTGCCGCTGGCGCTGCTCGGGCTGTGGGCGCTGGCGCGCGCGGCAGGCTCGGTGCTGCTGATCCTGATCGTGGCCAGCGTGGTCGCCCTGATCCTGGCGCCGCTCGTCCGCGTCCTGGAGCGGCAGATGCCCCGCGGACTGGCCATCCTCATCGTGTATCTCGGCGGGCTCGCGGTGCTGGTGGCGATCGGGTTCCTGCTTGCCAATCCGGTCAGCACGCAGCTGTCGAACTTCGAGCACAACCTCCCGTCCATCACCGCCGGCGCCAACCGCGACCTGGCCAACACGCAGCGCTGGCTCGACCGGCACGGCATCAGCATCCACATCCAGCAGCAGGGCCACACCGCCCTGGACACTCTTCAGAAGGATCTGGCCAAGCGCTCGAGCACGATCGTCAGCTTCTCGCGCGACCTGCTGTCGGGGATCGTGACGATCGGCTTTGACCTGGTGCTGGTCCTGGTCCTGTCGATCTACCTGCTCCTGTACGGGCGCCAGATCGGCCGGCTGGTGCGCAGGATCATGCCTCCGGGCGATGGCACGCCGGGTGACGACTACCCCCTGCTGGTCCAGCAGGCCGTCTCGGGCTACGTTCGCGGACAGCTGCTGTTCAGCCTGATCATGGGCGCGAGCGCGGCGCTGGCCCTGACCGTTTTCGGGATGGTCGGAATCTTCCCCGACGGAGAGCGCTACGCCGTCTTTCTGGGGGTGTTCTATGGGTTGATGGAGTTCATTCCCTACATCGGCCCGATCATCGGCCCGATTCCATCGGTTGCGCTGGCCCTGTTCCAGGACCCGATCAGCGCGGTCTGGGTGATCCTCCTGTTCGTCGCCCTGCAGCAGCTCGAGGGGCATGTCGTCGCGCCCCAGGTATTCCGGATCTCGCTGCGGATCAACCCGATCCTGATCATCCTCGCCCTGCTCATCGGCTATCAGCTGTACGGCATCGCCGGCAGCCTGGTCGCGCTCCCGGTGCTGGCGGTGATCCGGCAGACGCTGCTCTACCTACGTCGGCATCTGGCCTTCGAGCCCTGGGGGGTGCTCGGCCCCGAGGCCGGTCTCGGCCTGCTCAGCTCGAGTCCGCGGCGATGTCCGGAGTGCGGCACGCCACCCGCGGGTGGCGATGCCTTCTGCCGAGCCTGCGGCGCCTCGCTGGAGTCGCGGGTCCCGGGCTAGCGCCCGCCCGGTGGGGCCGGCCGCCAGCTGAACGTGGTCATGGCCAGCGGGGGCACCGTCGCCGTGAAGGCCCGTGGCCCCTCGTGCACGCTGAAGGTGACCGGGGTCCACCCCCCGTTGTAGGTCACCAGCGCCTCGCTGCCGTTCGGGTTGCGGAAGGCGACGTCGTCGAGGCCGGGGCTGGCGATGTCGGCGCCCAGGAACGGATAGGCGTAGCTGACGAAGTTGTTGGAGGCGATCCGTACGGCGCCGGGCGCCACGAACCGTGACAGCTGGCCGAGCTCGTAGTACGCGGATCCGAACTGGACGGCGCCCGTGGCGGGGTTGATGCTGACGATCCCCCGGCATCCGGGGCAGCCGTAGTTCGGGGGTTGGACGGGTCCGCCGCGCGGGGTCAGGGCCAGGTTCCAGAGCTCGATCCCGGTCGCCCACTCGCGCAGACCCGCGATCTCGGCCTCGGGCACCGGGAAGTTGAGGTTCCCGGGCGCACATTCGGACTCGATCTGCTCGAGCGCCGGGGCCAGGCCGTGCACGGTGGCCATCGCCGTCGGCGAGCCGTAGTAGCAGTGGGTGGCGAAGCCCGAGAGGTCGCCGGCAGCCGAGCTGCTCAGGAGCTGCTGGGCGAACGGGACCTCGCCCGACCAGTTGGAGTCGAACCCGAAGATGCGCGTGCGCAACCCGGCCGCGTGCAGGTCCGGGGCCAGGTCTGCGGCCAGGAAGGCGGACTCCTCGGGGGCGGTCTCGTTGAGGCCGGGATAGGTGGTCGGCTGGCCAGGCTCGTTCTGAGGCGTGATCCCCTGGACCGGGACGCCGGCCTGCCGGTAGGCCTCCAGGAAGCGCACGAAATACTGGGCCAGCGGTTCGTAGGCGGTGGTCAGCAACGTCCCGGCATCGGCCGGGTTGCCGAGCGAATCGTTGGCCTTCATCCAGGCCGGCGGGCTCCACATGCTGGCCAGAACGAACGGGCGCTCGGCCAGCGCGGTGGCCTGGCGCAGGACGGGGATGATGTAGGCCAGGTCGTGAGCGATCGAGAAATGAGTCAGCGTGGGGTCGGTCTGTCCGGCGGGCACGTCGTCATAGGAGTAGGGGATCCGCGCCGCGGTGAAGTCGGCCGCGCCGATCGGCAGCCGGATCAGATTCAGATTGATCCCACTGGGACCGAACAGGTGGCGCAGCAGCCAGGCCCGGGTCCCGGGCCGCAAGCGGGTGCCGATCAGCCAGGCTGATGAATCGGTCAGCGCGCCGCCGGCCCCGCGAAAGCGCTGGTAGCGGACGTTCGCGGAGATGGTTATCTGCCGGCCGCGGGGAACCCGCCGGCTCGAGAAGCGAAGCTCGGGAAGCGGCGTGAGCGCCTGCGCGAGGTCGGCGCTGGTCTGTACGGCCAGGACCCGCGGTCCGTAGGTGATCGGCGCGTGCCGGGCCAGGGCCGGACCGGTCACGCCCAGCGTGAGCGCCACTGCGGCCGCCCCCACGGTGCCCAGCTTTCTCCGCACAGATCCCACGTTCGGTGTTGTTCCTGCTTCCCGTGTTCGGTCGCGCCCGGCCCGGCGCGGAGCGTCGGTCAGCGGCGGCCGGTGGTGCGCTGGAAGAGGACGAAGCAGATCGCGGCCACGATCAGGGCCAGGACCGGAAGCGTGAGACTGATCACGCCCACGATCGCAAAGACCAGGCTGACCACGCCGATCACTCCCGCAGCGCTGCCGACCTGCACGAGGCGGTAGGCCCGCTGCTCACGCGCCCGTCTCGGTGTATAGCCCCGGCGCCGATCGAGATTGCTCATCCTGCGGGGAAGCCTACAGCTCAGATAGCGTTGAGCGGACATGGCCGACCCTGACGACCAGCATCTGCTGCTCTACCACTACGTGTCCGATATGGCCGAGCGACGCGGTCCTCACCGCGAAGCGCACCTGGAGCGGATCAGGGCCGAGCGCGAGGCTGGCCACATCGCGGCCGCCGGGGCGTTCGATCCCCCGACCGGGGCGGCGATCGTGTTCACAGGCGTGGACCGCGCCCATGTCGAGGCGTTCGTCTCGGCGGATCCCTACCGGCGTGCCGGCCTGATCACCGCCTGGCGCGTCGAGCGCTGGAAGCTCGTCTGACCGCGGCCCTGAACGGCCTCGGACGCCTGCCGGCGGCCGGTATGCTCGAAATCGTCATGTCGTTCCCGCAGACCCGCCTGCGGCGGCTCCGGAGCACCCACGCGCTTCGTGGTCTGGTCCGCGAGACGCGCCTTCATCCGGCGGACTTTGTCTACCCCATGTTCGTCGCCCACGGTCTCGACCGGCGCGAGCCGGTCGCCGCCATGCCCGGGATCGATCGCCTCTCGATCGCCCACGCGGTGGCCGAGGCGGGCGAGGCCAAGGCGCTCGGCATCCCGGCCGTTCTGCTCTTCGGCCTGCCCGCGGCCAAGGACCCGGAAGGGTCCGGCGCCTGGGATGAGGAGGGCGTCATACAGCTGGCCACGCGGGCCATCAAGGAGGCGCACCCGGAGTTGCTGGTCATCACCGACCTGTGCCTGTGCGAGTACACCAGCCACGGTCACTGCGGCGTGCTGCGGCCCGACGGCGCGGTCGATAACGACGCCACCGTCGAGCTGCTCGCCCGGACGGCGATCGCCCAGGCTCGGGCCGGTGCCGACCTGATCGCGCCCAGCGACATGATGGACGGGCGCGTCGGTCTGATCCGCAGCGCGCTGGATGAGGAGGGACTCACCGACACGCCGATCATGGCCTATTCGGCCAAGTTCGCCTCCGCCTTCTACGGGCCGTTTCGCGAGGCTGCCGACTCGTCTCCCGCCTTCGGCGACCGCCGCGGCTACCAGATGGACCCGGCCAACGGCGAGGAGGCGGTGCGCGAGGCGCGTCTCGACGTTGAGGAGGGCGCCGACATCGTGATGGTCAAGCCCGCGCTGCCCTATCTGGATGTCATCCGCCGTATCAAGGAGGCGACCCGGATGCCGGTGGCCGCCTACAACGTGAGCGGCGAGTACTCAATGCTCAAGGCGGCCGTTGCCGCCGGATATCTGGATGAGCGGACCGCGGTGCTCGAGGCGCTGACCTCGATCCGGCGCGCGGGCGCTGACATCCTCATCACCTACCACGCAAAGGAGGCTGCACTGTGGCTCAGCTAGATGCTCAGGGGACGGCCGTTCCCCGCAGCCAGGAGCAGGATGACCCGGGCGCGGCCGGTAAAGGCGAGGCCGGGGGCCTAGCGGGCCGCCAGCAGCAGGAGGACCCGGGCGCGGCCCGCAAAGGCGAGGCAGGAGGCCGAGCGGGCCGCAGGCACGGGCCCAAGCTGCGCAGTCGCAAACAGGGCGCTGCGATCGGCCTGGACGATCTCGACAAGCGCCTGCTCAATCTGATGCAGGGCCAATTCCCGATCGCCGCTCGGCCCTACCAGCACGTCGCCGCGCAGGCGGGCCTCAGTGAGGATGAGGTCCTGGACCGTGTTCAGTACCTCCTGGACGAGCGCATCATTCGCCAGGTCACCCCGATCTTCGACACCCGCGCCCTGGGCTACTCGAGCATGCTGGTGGCGGCCAAGGTCGATGCCGAGAACCCGTGGCGCGCTGCGAACGTGATCAACGCCCATCCCGGCGTCTCCCACAACTACCTGCGCAACCATGAGTTCAACATCTGGTTCACGATCGCCACGGAGCCCGATTCGCCGCTCGGCCTGGAGGGCACGCTCGAGGTGCTGGCCGCTCTGGCCGGGGCTGAGTCGGTGCGGCAGCTGCCGACCCTCAAGCTGTTCAAGATCCGCATGGATCTGGAGATGGAGGGCGGGACCGAGGCGCTGGCCAAGGCGGCGGAGGCGGCCGACCCGGTCGAGACCGACGCGCAGCCCTACGACGACTTCGACCGCGCGGTGATCCGAGCCACCCAGGGCGACTTGCCGGTCATCCCCGAGCCCTACGCGCCGGCCGCGGCCGAGCTCGGTCTCTCCCAGGAACGCCTGCTCGAGCACCTGCAGGGAATGCAGGAGCGCCGGCTGCTCCGCCGCGTGGCGGCGATCCTGTTTCACCGCCGCGCAGGGTTCAGCGCCAACGGGATGGGGGTCTGGAAGGTCCCCGATGAGCGGATTCTCGAGCTGGGCAAGCGCATGGCCGCCTTCCGGGGGATCTCGCACTGTTATCAGCGGCCCACCTACGCCGACTGGCCCTACTCGGTGTTCACGATGGCCCACGGCCGCTCCAAGGAGGAGTGCGACGCGATCCTCGACTCGATCGCCGCCGACACCGGGATCGAGGAGCGGGCCACGCTGTACTCCTCAACGGAATTCAAGAAGATCCGACTGCTCTATTTCACCGGCGAGTACCGCGCCTGGGAACGCGAGCACGCCGGCGTGTGACCGCGACCGAGCCGATCCCGAGCTCCAGCCGGTCCGCAGAGCTCTACGCGCGAGCGCTCGGGCTGCTGCCCGGCGGGGTCAATTCTCCGGTCCGGGCGATGCGGGCGATCGGTCGCGCGCCGATCTTCATCGAGTCCGGACAGGGCGCGCTGATCCGTGATGTCGACGGCAACGAGTACGTCGACTGGGTCTGTTCCTGGGGACCGCTGATTCTCGGTCACGCCGACCCCGCGGTCGTGGCGGCGGTCCGCGAAGCCGCCGGGCGAGGCACCAGCTACGGAGCCCCCACGGCTGGGGAGGTGGAGCTCGCCGAGGCGGTCGTCGAGCGCGTGCCCTCGGTGCAGATGGTCCGCATGACCTCGTCGGGGACCGAGGCCACGATGAGCGCCCTCCGCCTGGCTCGGGCGGCCACCGGCCGCGAGAAGCTGATCAAGTTCGCCGGCACCTACCACGGCCACGTCGACGGGCTGCTGGCCGAGGCCGGCTCCGGTCTCGCCACCCAGGGGATTCCGGCCAGCCCCGGGGTTCCCGCCGCGGCCGCCGCGGCCACCGTGATCGTGCCCTGGAACGACCCCGGGGCCCTCCGCGCGGCCCTTGACCGGCATTCTCCGGCCGCAATTCTGGCCGAGCCGGTGCCGGCCAACATGGGGGTCGTCCCGGCGGAACCCGGCTTCCTGGAGCTCCTGCGCGAACTGGCCGACGCGGCCGGTGCGCTGCTGATCTTCGACGAGGTGATCAGCGGCTTCCGCGTCGCCCGCGGCGGCGCCCAGGAGCGCTTCGAGGTGCTGCCCGATCTGACCGTCATGGGCAAGGTCATCGGCGGCGGCCTGCCCGCCGCCGCATACGGCGGATCCCGCGAGCTGATGGAGCGAGTCGCACCCGCTGGCGACGTGTACCAGGCCGGCACCCTGTCGGGCAATCCACTGGCGGTGGCGGCCGCGCTGGCCACGCTGCCGCGGCTCGATGCGGGCGCCTACGCGCAGCTGGCCGCGACGACCGATGCCCTGGCCGGAGGGATGCGCGAGGCGGCCGACGAATCCGGGGTGCCTGTGCAGATCAAGCACCTGCCGGGGCTGATGACCGTGTTTCTCACCGCCGGCTCAGTGCACGACTACGCGGGCGCGGCGGCCTGCGATCTCGATGCCTACGCGCTGTGGTGCCGGGAGCTCCTGGCCCGCGGGGTGTATCCGCCGGCCTCCCAATTCGAAGCCTGGTTCCCGTCTCTGGCTCACGACGAGCAGCATCTGCAGCGGACCATCTCCGCCGCCCGGGACGCGTTCGCCGCGGTGGCCGCACGATGAGGAGCGGGGCCGACGGACAGCGGGCGCTGTTTGACGCCCTGCGCCGTGAGGGGGGGAGCGTCGCCGTCGCCCTGCGTGAGCCGCGGCCCGCCGCGCATGAGGAGGCGGAGCCCGGGCCTGCCCAGCATGCCGCCGCGGGGCCGCGCGCCACCGGCCGCGAGGCCGACTACGAGCTGCTGCTGGAGATGATCTACGAGGGCACCCGCCTGCACTACGGCGCGCCGCGGGTGTTCGCCACCGATGACGCCGATCTGAGGCTGCTGCTCGGCGATCGGCTCTACGCGGGCGGGCTGGCCCGGCTGGCCGAGATCGGCGATCTCGAGGCGGTGGCCGAGCTGGCCGACCTGATCTCCCTGCAGGCCCAGGCGCAGGCCCGCTACGACTCCGAGCTGGCCGCTGCGGTGTGGGCGGCCGGGGCCCGGGCGATCGGCTGGGGCGGCAGTTCCGAGCACGAGGCGGCCAAGGCGCTGGCACGCTCCGAGGACCCGGATGCTCAGGCGGCTCTGCTCCGCCTGGCCGGCCCTGCGGGCGCGTGACGGCCGAGCATCGTCGCTCGCTACGATGCCCGGGACTTAGCTGTTCTTGATCGAGGCCAAATGGAAGACAGACACACAGCGGGTAGATCGAAGTACACGGCTGACCGCCAGATGCCGGGCGCCTTCGAGGGCGAGACTGTCACGCGGCGGCGGTTCATGACCGGCGTCACGCATGGCGCCGGAGGGATCGCGGCGGCGGCCTTTGGCCTGCCGGCACTGGGCTTTGCCCTCGGCCCGCTGTTCAGCCGCGTTCCGTTCGACTGGCAGCCGATCGGCAGCCCGAGCGACTTCCCTGCCGACACCTACACGGTGCGGGTGATCACGATCGTCCAGGGCATCGGCGAGGCCGGCAAGTCGATCGCCTACGTCCGGACGCGCAACCCGCAGATCGATACCGAGCCCGAGGACCAGTACAACCATTTCGTCGCCCTGTCCTCACGCTGCATGCACCTCGGCTGTCCGGTGCGCTTCGTGGCCGCGGCCTCGCGCTTCATCTGCCCGTGTCACGGCGGGGTCTACGACTTCCGCGGCATGGTCGCCGGCGGCCCGCCGGTGCGGCCCCTGGACCGCTTCTACACGCGGCTGAACTCGTCCACCGGCCTGGTCGAGATCGGGCCCCGCTACTCGGTCAACTCGGAGCTGCAGCGCTTCTCCGCCCGCGACCCCGGTCAGCCGCTGGACGGCATCGGCCAGTACCTGTACCCGGCCCGGTTCGACACCTCCGTGCTCCCCGGCAAGTGATCTAGATGCCCAAGCTCCCCGCTCCCCCCCTCCCCAAGGCGCTCCGGCCCCAGCCCAAGCGCCCAGGCCAGAACGCCAACGGCCCGGCGACCCCGCTCGAGGTCGGCGCCGAGGCCGGAATCACCGTCGTTGACTGGATCGACGAGCGCACCTCGCTGTCCCCCGGTATCCGCTGGCTTCTGTTCCGCAAGGTCCCCAAGGGGATCAACTGGTTCTACACGCTCGGCTCGGCAACCATGTTCGCCTTCTTGAACCAGGCCGTGACCGGCGTCTTCCTGGCCATGTTCTACCGGCCCGACGCCACCGGCGGCGCCTACGAGTCGGTTCGCTATATCACCGACGACGCGTTCCTCGGCCAGCTCGTGCGCGCGATGCACAAGTGGGGCGCCTCGGTGATGATCATCCTGATCTTCCTGCACATGGCGCGCGTGTTCTTCTTCGGCGCCTATAAGTACCCGCGCGAGCTGACCTGGATCATCGGCGTCGTCCTGCTGATCCTGACCATGGCCATGGGCTTCACGGGTTATCTGCTCCCCTTCGATCAGCGCTCCTACTGGGCGACGATCGTGGGCGTGAACATCAACGGCACCGGTCCGTTCATCGGCCCTTACCTGAGCGACTTCCTGCGCGCCGGCCCGGAGTTCGGAGCCACCACGCTGTCCCGGTTCTACGCCATCCACATGATGCTGATCCCGGGGCTGATCGCCGCCCTGATCGGCGCTCACCTCTACCTGATCACCAAGCTCGGGATCACGGCCCCGCCGTGGATCAAGGCCGAGGAGGAGATCGAGATGCGCGAGACGCGCGTATGAACCAGGCCGAGAAGGAGGCCTACCTCCGCGAATACTCGATCCTGAAGAACGCCGGGAAGCCGTTCTTCCCCTACGCCGTGGCCAAGGACTCGGTCATGGCGGTGATCGTGATGATCGTGATCATCTTCCTGGCGGCCATGTTCGGGGCCGAGCTGGGGCCGAAGGCCAACCCGACCACGACCACCTACGTCCCCCGCCCGGACTGGTACTTCTACTTCCTGTTCGAGGTTCTCCGGGTCATGAAAAACATCCCGAAGTTCACGGACATGGCGACGATCGGCGTTCCCACGATCTGCATGATCCTGCTGTTCCTGCTGCCCTTCTACGACCGCAGTCCGGAGCGCCGGATCGAGCGCCGGCCGGTGGCCCTGGTCGCCGGGCTGACGACGATCTTCGCGATGGCCTTCCTGACCTATTCCGGCGCGGTGACCGGCTCGCCGAACTCGGTCGACATGAACCCGCCGGCCAGTTTCACGAAGGCCGAGGCGAAGACATTCCGGGCCGGTGAGGAGGTCGTCGGCCAGTCCGGATGCCTGGCCTGCCACGTGATCGGTGAGAACGGGAACAACGGCCCGGGCCCCGCCCTGACACATGTCGGGTCGATCCTGCGTCCGGCGGCGATCGCCTCGACGCTGCGCAACCCGACGGCGCCGATGCCCTCCTTCGCCGGGCTGGCCAAGCAGTACCCGCAGAAGTTCCAGAACCTGGTCAGCTTCCTCTCCGAGCTTCAGTAGGCCGGACGCCGATGCCGGCGAGCACCTCGGCTCCGGGCGCTGCCGGAACGCTGGCCGAGCCGCAGGTGCGGGCGATGTTCGATCGCATCGCCGGCGTCTATGACCGGATGAACGCGGTCATGACGGCGGGGCTGCACCACCAGTGGCGCCGCCGGGCCGCCGACCTGGCCGCGCTCGCCCCCGGCGATCGCGCGCTTGACGTGGCCACCGGGACTGGAGATCTCGCCTTCGAGCTCGCCCGCCGGGTCGCGCCGGGAGGCGCCGTCGTCGGAGCGGACTTCTCGGAGCGCATGCTCGAGCTCGCGCGGGCCAAGCTGCCCGCCGCGGGCGCCCAGAGCGGTGTCGAGCTGCGCTTCGAGACCGCCAACGCGCTGGCCCTGCCCTACGCCGATGATGAGTTCGCCGCGGCCACGGTCGGCTTCGGCGCGCGCAACTTCTCCGACCTGAGCCAGGGGCTGAGCGAAATGGCCCGTGTCGTGCGGCCCGGGGGGCGGGTGGTCGTACTCGAGATCACGACGCCCACGCGGCCGCCCCTATCGACCTTCCTCGAGCTCTGGTTCGACCACCTCGTGCCCGCCCTGGGTCGCCTGGCCGGTGATCCCGATGCCTACAGCTACCTGCCCAACTCGGTCCGCCGCTTCCCTGACCCGGAGACGCTGGCCGCGGTGATGTGGGACTGCGGGCTGCGCGACGTCCGCTACGTGCTGACGGCCGGCGGGATCATCGCCCTGCACTCCGCTCAGGTGCCCCGGTGAAACCGCACGCGGCAGGGACTCCGGGCCGCCGGGCGGGTCGCGCGGGAGGTCGGTCATGAGCGCCGTCGAGGCGGTCGTCCAGGCCGGCGGCCCACCGGCGTCCCGCCTGCTGGAACGGCTTGAGGAGCGGATGAGCGAGCTCGCTCAGGCCCACGGGCCGATGCTCGGGCGTCTCGGGGCGGACACGCTGACCGCCGGCGGCAAGCGGCTGCGCCCGCTGCTCGTGTTCCTGGCCGCCGGCGCGCCGCCGCCCGAGACCGACAACCTGCTCCGCGCCGCCGTCGCCGTCGAGTTGGTCCACAGCGCCACCCTGGTCCACGATGACGTGCTCGACGGTGCCGATCTGCGCCGCGGGCGCCCGACCGTGGTGGCCACCGCCGGCCGGCATCTGGCCACCGCCACCGGCGATCTGCTGTTCTCGCGCGCGTTCGCCGAGCTGGCCGGCTCGGGCTCGGAGGCCATGGTCCGCGCGCTGTCGCGGGCCAGCTCCGGACTGGCCGCGGGTGAGCTCATGCAACGTGAGGACGCCTACCGGATCGTGTCCGAGGCGCGCTATCTCGAACGCTGCCGGTTGAAGACGGCCGTTCTCTTCCGGGCCGCCTGCGAGCTGGGTGCGCTCGCGGGCGAGGGCCCGGTGGACGCCGTCGGCAGCTTCGGCGAGCAGATCGGGATCGCCTTCCAGCTGCTCGACGACGTGCTCGACGTAGCCGGTCCGCCCGAGCGCACCGGCAAGCCGCGCGGAACCGATCTGCTCGACGGGACCGTCACACTTCCCCTGCTGGTGGCGCGCGAGCGCGACCCCGAGCTGGCCGCGGTCGACCCGCGCTCGATCGTGGCCGCCCCGCAGGCCGCCGCTATCTGCGATCGCATCACCGCCTCCGGCGCGCTGGACACGGTGCGCGCCCGGGCTCTGGAGATGGTCGCCGGGGCGAAGACCGGTTTGCCCGGGCTGCCCGATCGTCAGCGCGACGCGCTCGAGCTCGTGGCTGACGGCGTCGTCGCGCGGTACGCCTGAGCGCACACCGCCGCCAGGGACGGCCGGCGACTAGAAGTCTTCGGGAAGGATCAGGTCGGTCTGGAGAGCGGCCGTGAAGCGGTCGATCTCCTCGGCCATGTTGGACTGGGTGAGGCGCCGGAGGTCGGCCAGCATCTCGGCCAGACCCTCATCCAGGTGCTCCTCGAATTCGTCCACCTGAGCCTGGGTGAAGAGCCCCTCGGTCATCCAGTCACAGTTGGGGCAGTGCAGCCGGAGCTCCCAGGAGCCGCTGGTCGTCTCGCCCCAGCGCACGGGCTGGACGAGCTCCGAGTGGCACTCCGGGCACACGTGCATACCGGCGCCGGGCGCCCCATCCGCCGAGAAGCGGACGACCTCGATCGACCGGCCGCTGGGCAGAACGATGCGACGGACGGAATGACTGTCAGGACCTTGGCTCATGACTTGCTCACGGCTGATATCGGCGGTGGCCAACGCGACCTTGAGGACGAATTCCGCTCGGCTGGACGCAGCGCCCGCTACGCTTCGTGGCTCACTATCGGAGGCTTCGATGTTCCGTAATCCCGTAGTCGACGCAATCGTCGTCCTCGTCATCGTGCTGCTCATCCTGGGACCGAAGCGGCTGCCCGAGCTGGGCAAGGGCCTTGGCCGTGGCATGCGCGAGTTCAAGGAGGGCATCTCCGGTGACTCCAAGCATGATGAGACGACCGACCGCCCGGCCCTGTCCTCGGCGCCCGCCGCTCCGACCGAGCCGTCCTCAGGACCGGCCCGCGACTCGGCCGAGGTCGGTTCAGAGCGCCAGTCGTAACGGTGTGCGCTGAAGTCGGATTGGTCGCGCCGGACGGCGTGAGCCGCTAGCCATGCCCAGGATCCTGCGGCCCGTCGGTCATGAGGACCGGCTCAGCGTCGTCGATCATCTCGACGAGCTGCGCTCGCGGCTGATCGTCTCTGGCGTGGTGCTGGTGGCCGCGTTCGCCGTCTGCTTCATCTTCAACCACGCGCTGCTGAACCTGCTCAACCGCCCGCTGCCCTCCTCCACGAGCCAGCAGGCCAACCATCTCAGCGGCCTGGCCACCGACTCGGTCAAGGAGCATCGAGCCTTCGTCCAGGCCGAGGCGGTGGCGCATCAGCTCTCTCTCTCGAGCCATCTGGCCGCCTCCGATCGAGCCCTGATCGCATCGCTGGCCAACAAGTTCGGCGCCGTGGCCAGGGCGCTGCCGACCTCGGCGCCGAAGACCGTGCCGATCACGATCGGGGTGGGTGAGCCGTTCACGACCACCCTGACCGTGTGCTTCTACTTCGCACTGTTGATCTCGCTGCCGGTGCTGCTCTACGAGGCCTACGCGTTTGTGATCCCGGCGCTCAGCGCCGAGGAGCGGCGGGTCGTGCTGCCGATCGTGCTCGCTGCGCCGGTCCTGTTCGTGATCGGCGTGATCTTCACCTATCTGATCGTGCTCCCGCCCGCGGTCAGGTTCCTGCAGGGCTACAACTCCAACGACTTCAACGCGCTCGTGCAGGCCAAGCCCCTGTACTCGTTCGAGGTGCTGACGATGGGGGCGATCGGGCTGGCCTTCCAGATGCCGATCGGGCTGCTCGGCCTGCAGCGCGCGGGCATCATCAACGGCAGCACCCTGACCCGAAACTGGCGTTACGCTACCGTCATCATCGCCGTGATTGCGGCGGCCATGCCGGGAGCGGATCCAGTGACCACTGCGCTCGAGACCGCACCGCTGGTGGTCCTGTTCGTGGCCAGCATCGTGATGCTCAAGATTGTCGATCGTCGTGACGCCAGGCGCGCCCTCGCCGACCTGACCGAGATCCCGAAAGAGGACGAAGTCGATGTTATTTGACCTCCGCAGCCGCGGCCGCCGCCGGACCGTCCAGCTCGTGTACCTGGGGTTGGCGCTGCTCATGGGCGGCGGTCTGGTGCTGTTCGGCGTGGGGGCCGGCAACGGGAACGGCGGCCTTCTCAACGCGTTCACCGGCAACGGCTCGGGCAGCGCCCAGAGCTCGGTCCTGAGCCAGCAGGAAAAAACCGCCCTGAAGGCGACCCGCAGCAACCCCAACAGCGCCGCCGCGTGGGCCGCGCTGGTCAGCGCCCGCTGGGAGAACGCGACCTCGGGCAGCAACTACAACACCGCCACGGGCAGCTTCACCGCCGCCGGTCAGAAGGAGCTCGCAGCCACCACCGTGGCCTGGCAGCGCTACATCTCGCTGACCAAGAGCCCGAGCCCCGACCTGGCCATCCTGGCCGGCCGCGCCTACGCCCAGCTCGGGCAGTACGCCAACTCGGCCACCGCCTGGGAGGTCGTGTCCGCGGCGAGCCCCAACTCCGCCAAGGGCTTCGAGTGCCTGGCCGTGTCCGCCTACGCCGCCAAGCAGACCCGCAAAGGCGACCTTGCTCTTGGCCAGGCCCTCGCCCTGAGCCCCAAGCTCAGCCGAGCGACGCTCAAGTCGAGCATCCAGGCCGCCCAGACCCAGCCGGCGATCGCCAAGTCCTGCTGAGCCCGTCGGCGGCGATGTCCGCGGCCGGCCGGCGCCCGCGATCCCGGCCGGTGTCCGCGGTCCGGGAGATTGTTAGCCCGTGACAAGCAAGCCGAGCACGCGCCGAACAGCCGCCGCGTCTGGGTAACATCGAACGCTGCCCAAGGGCCGTTAGCTCAATTGGCAGAGCAGGGGACTCTTAATCCCAAGGTTGGAGGTTCGATTCCTCCACGGCCCACTTCGAAAGCCGCGGCTAGGCCGGGGTTTTCGCGTTGCTGGGGTCACGGCGACACGTGAATATGTCCCCAATATGTCCCCAGATCGGCGTACGATTGGCGCCATGGCCGCCTCTGGGCCGCGGATTCCGACCGGGCACGTGTATCGCGTGGAACGCACGCGGGGTCGTGCCTGGTATGCGAAGTACCGGTTGCCGGACGGGCGCCAGGTCCAGAAGAAGCTCGGGCCAGCCTGACCGAGCGAGGTCGCCCGCCCGCTGGCTACTTCACCAAGCGCCTGGCCGAGGCCTGGCTGCGCGAGGTGTTGGACGAGGCCCGGCGCGGCGTGCTGCCGGGTATGCATCGAACCGGGGTGACGTTCGCAGACGCCGCCGCCGAGTACCTGCGCTACATCGAGGAGGACCGGGGCCGCAAGCCATCGACATTGCGCGGCTACCGCTCGGCCACCAACGTCCACCTGCTGCCGGCCTTCGGTCCGATGGCGGTCGAGGATGTGACCGCTGCGGCCATCGAGCGCTGGATGGCCGGGTTTGCTGGATCGGCTCGTTCGCGCAACAAGCTGCTCATCCAGTTGCATGGCGTTCTCGCTCGAGCGAAACGCGTGTACGGATTGCAGGTCAACGCCGCCGCCGAGGTCGAGAAGTTCCCGCAGCGCAGCAGCGGCGACATCCAGGTCTTCTCGCCCGAGGAGGCGTGGGCTCTGGTCCGGGCGGCCGGGTCTGAGCAGGACGCCGCGGTGTATCTGACTGCGGCCTTCACGGGGCTGCGGATGGGGGAGCTCTTGGCGCTGCGCTGGCGCGACGTCGACTTCACCGGCTCGACCGTGCGCGTGCGCGCGAGCTACTACGCCGGTCAGCTCACAACGCCCAAGTCGGGCAAGGTGCGGGTGGTCCCGCTGGCCCCAGATGTGGCCTCGGCGCTGGCTCAGCTCGGCCAACGCCTTCACTGGACCGGCGAGGATGATCTCGTGTTTCCGGGGGAGGGCGGCGACTACCTCGACGGGTCGGCGCTCCGCCGGCGCTACAAGGCCGTACTGTCCGCGGCCGCCCTCCGGCCGTTGCGCTTCCACGACCTGCGCCACACCTTCGGCACCCGGATGATCGCCAAGGCCGACATCCGCCGGGTGCAGGAGTGGATGGGTCACGCCGACATCCAGACGACGATGCGGTATCTGCATTACGCCCCCCGGGCGGAGGATGCCGAGCTCGTTGCCGAAGCATTCGCAATCGCGCAACCCGTGGACGCGCCCGCAGCGCCCGCTGCAGGTCCCGCGCAATGAAAGCCGCGATTTGCAGGCGGATGTCCGTAAATGTCCGGAGATGTCCGCAACGCGCCAGGCGCGGGGTCGGGGGCGGTCGGAGCGGCGCCCAAATCGCCTGTGGCCACTGGCGATCCGCGCTTCTCCGGACATCTGCGGACATCTTCAGCACGGGAAGTGCGTGGAGTGTATGTCTGGATGCTGGGGTGTCAGGACGTCCACGGTGATGAGGTCGCGCGGAGGTCGCGCCGCGGAGCGTCAGCCTGGACGGCCGCACGCTGTGGAGCGCGGCGGTGTCCGCGCACGGGAGCCGTGATCGAGCACGGAGGCGAGATCCGCGCACGGTTGTCCGTGCGCGTCACTCTCGTCGTTTGTCCCAGCGCGAGTGCGCGGGCGGTCGCCCGCGCAGGGACCCACGGATCGCTCTCACCGGGCGACGGCATGGCGCGGGTGCCACCTCCCTCTCTCGATGCTCATTGCTTAGCCCGTGAGTGAGTCGGAGCCGTCCGAGATCACCTGGAGCGAGCACGCCGTGGTCAAAGCACATCTGCTCGGCTACGCGCGGAGCGATGTCGAGGACCTCGTGCTCACCCGGCACTCTCATCGCGCACGCAACACCGGCGCCGCCGATTGGCTGGTGCGGTCCGGTCGGCTCGTCGTGGCCTACAACTTCCCCGCCGCTGACGGTGTCGCCGCTCACATCGTCACGCTCTGGCGCCAGGCGTAGCATTCAGGCCATGAAGATCGACGGCCACTACGACCCGCAGGCCGACATCGCCTGGCTGCGATTCGACGGCTATGACCCTGCGATCGTGATCGCCGAGGAGACCGATTTCGGCCTCCGCGAACTCGCGCCAGTTGACCGCCAGCTGGTCGGGCTCGAATACTGGCGGGCAAGCGAGCGCCTCCCCGCTGACCTGCTCGCGATGCTCCCGGCTCCGCCCGTCGGCGTCGCCCGCTAAGCAGGCATCGACAGGACGAGGATTGGACGATCGGCCGGGTTGCTGGCTCGGCGACATGCATTGACCCACGGGGTCAAGCGGACCTACGCCAGCGGGAGTCCGGCTTCCGCTGTGCGGGTCGGGGCTCACGTTGCGACGGGCAGATCTGGCGCGGTAGGCATGCAGTAAGTCTCGACGCTGCCACGGCGCCAACGCCGGCGTTGGACGAGGCGAGCTCGCGCGTGCGTGTAGCGGCGGCGGGGCGCATGGTGACCGACAGCGACGAGGAAGGGCCGGCGCCGGCCGCTGCTGGACTCGCGCGCAGGAGACCGCTTCGCTCTCACCCTGATCTCGCTAGCGCTCGATGAGGTTGACGCGACGCCGGCGACTGACCGGCGCCATGAAAAGCGAACGTCAGTCGTGAGCTCATCCCTACCAGTCCGGACGAGCGCCTGGTCGCCAAGGCGATTGCCGGCGGCGATGGTGCCCAAATGATGAAAGCGACGGTGCGCACCCGTCCGTGCGGTTGGCCTCGAGCGACGATGCCGCCGGAGTTACTGAAGGGTCGAGGGAGACACGATGAAGCCGAGGCGATTCAGGAGAGCGTCAGCATCATCGCGGAGGCCGCGGAGCGCAAGGTCGACACGGCCCCTGTGACGTTGGAGGCGACTCATGAGCATGAGATCCACTACGGCCGAGTCAAGCCATCCGACATCTTCTGTGTAACCGGTGACGACCGCTGCGCCGATCCGAGTACGGAAGGCGTCAATGCGACGAGCGTCGAGGTCGAGCGTGCCGCAGGAGGAGAAGTGCACCTGCGTGCCAGCACAGCGGCCCTTCAGCTGATTGCCTATCCAGGCCACGGTTACCTCGCCATCTTCGACATCGATGCCGCCGGGATGCTCGGATCCGTGGAAAGGGAGGTAGAGGAAGCTGTAACGGCGAAGGTTGCCACGGCGGGTGGTCCGCCAGCGCTCCAGGTAATGTCCGAGCTCAGCTCGCGTTGCGATGTCACGGTAGATCGATCGGACGGCTTCATCTCGTTCGAGCAGCGCGAGCAGCGGGCGCGTCGACATTCGATTGTCGGGGCGATCCGGATCCCACTCAGTCGTCTCGAGGCAGAGGACCCCGAGACGGCCCTTATCCAGTTTCAGCGTCGGCCCGCGGCGAGACGGCATCCTAATACACCCTACCCCGGCCAGGGCCAGGCCGCGCCCGATTCCCGGTCTCGTGCCGGCCCATCACGCCGGCGCGAGATTAGGGCCTCGTTGGGAATCTCCACCATGACCTCGAGCAGCAACCGCAGCGAACTGCAACTTTTCGAGGTCGCTTTTCTTCCCAGCTTCCGTCAAGGCAACGAGGTTCAAGCATTCTCTTCTCCTTGCGGCAGTCGAACAATCGTCACCTCATCCGCAAAACGCGGATCCTGACCCGCCCAATCACCAGCCGAGATCTCAGCTCGCCAAGTGCCCCTGCAGCGGCCTCGAAGAGCTAGCTCGTACTCCGCCCAACGCTTAGCTTCGTGCTCGTCGCGGAACAGAATGTCCCACCATTCGGCGGTTCCGTCGTCGTCACGAACGAAGAGCACGTCGAAAACAAGGCGCGTCATCGATGCCACCTTCTTTCGCAGCAGCAAGACTCCGAGCCTACGGCGAAGCTCGACCTATAGGCGTGCTCCCCTATAGGTTCCTCGTCAAGATCCGGAACCTCCTCGACGGCGAACACGTCGAGGGAGCGGACCCATAGAGGTTCGGAGCAGTCAGCATCCATCAACTCGATCCAACCTTGAGGGCAGAGCCGCAGCAGCGCGACAAGTTCGGCCGCAGGTGAGGCGACCACCCTCTCCCCAAGACAACGTGTGTAGATAAGTGAGCGGCAGGTCATGGCTCAAGCTTGGCTCAAACACCTTTCAGAAACGTTCACCGCGTCCCTGATCCGGGGCGCTGGGGGCCCACCGGAGCCAGTCTCCTGGTGGGCGGAAGGGGAGCACACCGTCTGCCGTGCATTAGGTTCGGGCGAGGATCGTTGTCAAGGCCGGTTGAAAACTGGGCCAGTTCTGCCGGTTGAAAACTAGGCCACTTGAGGGTTGAGGCTGTCTCCCCGGTCTCGGGGTGAAGCAAAGCGACC